>DAOUKJ010000001.1:0-53085 GCA_034421435.1 Dehalococcoidia bacterium
TGCCTTCCCCCCCCCCCCCCCGAATGTTCGTTCTAGTCTAGCCCTTCGCCTCTCACGCCGCTCCCCGTTCCTGCTCCTGGCCGCCGTCGCGCTTGCCGTGCTGGCGGTCCTCCTCGTCAACGACTCGCCGCCGGCCCAGGCGACCCATGGCGGCAACGGTCACCTGAGCGGCCTGACCATCACAGGCACGGTCCAGCGGGGCGACGACACGGTTACGGTTCCGCTCCACTCAAACCCGTGGTTCGACCCCAACACGGGAAGCTACACGATCCGCGTCCCCGACGGCCTGAAGAGCATCACCTTCACTCCCACCTGGACCGACGCCGCGGTTACTGGGGTGATTCTCTACGAGAGGATCAACAGCAACCGAAGCACCAATAGCGCCGCACAGAAGGGCCTGGTCAATACCTCGGGCGAGGCTCTGACTAACAGCGACAGCCCCAAGTTCCCCGCAATTCGCCTCGTCGCATCAGGGACCCGCATGACCCACTACTTCACCCTGCAGGAGGAAACGCTGGGCTTCGACGGCGCCACGGTGGAGGACAAGACCTACACCGCGGGCGGCGAGATCTCGTTCCTGGGCCTCAGCGAGGATGAGAAGGATGCCCTCAGGCTGCCCAAAGCCACCGGCGCCTTCTATAACGTCACCTACACGGCCACAGGACTGCCTCCAGGCCTCAGCATGGGCCAGGACAGGATGATCCGCGGCACCCCCACGGCCGCCACCACGATCCCGGCCGAGGTCGACTACACGGTCACCGACGATACCGGAAGCTCGGCTACCCTCCACTTCCACGTGACGGTCGCCCCGCCGGTGGCCTTTGACGCGGATGACCTCAATACCTACTACGGGAGGGTCATCACCTACACCGCGGGCCAGGCGGCGCCCCTCACCGTCACACTGCCGGAGGCCAGAGGAGGCACGGGCACGCTGACCTACGAGCTGGTATTCAACACCGCCGAGACGGTGGCGGCGGGTGTCCCCGGCGCGGGCGTACACCTGGACTCCTCCACCCGAGTCCTGACCATCGACGGAAGCTCGAATGACAACCGGATCGCTCTCCGGGACACGGGATACGCCATCACCTACCGTGCGAGGGACGAAAACGGGGCGACGGCCTCGGCCAGCAGCAGCATCTCCGTGATCGGACCTCCGACCCTGTCGAACATAGAAGACCAGTCCTACACCGCGGGCACGGCTGTCTCCCTCACACTGGGGGCGGCCAGCGGGCCGTGGTGGAAGATGGTGGCCCCGTTGAGCTATGACCTCACGCCTCACGTCGACGGCCTGGCCTTTTCCGGGGGGAGCAATCCCACCCTCTCGGGTACGCCCACGGTTGCGGGCTCCACGGCGATGACCTACACGGCAACGGACGGCAACAACGTCAGCGCTACCAAGACCTTCACCGTCACCGTGGTCAACGGCCCCAATGCCCCGACGGCCGCGCCAGCGTCCCTGGCAGCGTCCCAGGTAACGGGAGTGGATGCCGCGGCGTCGTGGAACGCCGTGACGGGAGCGACTGCCTACGTGGTCCAGGTCATTGCATCGGACGGCAGCTACCCGGACAAGGCGGTCAACTCCGCGCCCGCCGGCGTCGCTCTCAGCTTCATCCCCGGCGGCGTCAGCATCGCAGGCATCGACCCCGGCAACTACAAGGTGCGCGTCGCCGCCAGGAATGATGACGGCGTGGGCCCCTGGTCGACAGAGGTGAGCTTCACCATGACGACGGGAGGACTCTAGCCGGTGTGAAGGAGGCGATGAGCAGATGAGCAAGGGAGTGATGATGCTGCGTAGCCCCGGACTTAAGGCCGGATCAGTTTGGCGCGTCGCTGCTCTCGCCGTGCTTGCGGCCGCGGCGCTCCTGGCTGTATTCGTCTTGCACAATGGGCAGCCTGCCCACGCTCAGGCCCCCAAATCCACCGACGCCACCCTCAGCGACCTGAGCATCACGAACGCCACGACCGGCAGCGACGCGTCGGCGGGCCCGGTGTGGGCCTTTGGCCCTCGCGTCTACACCGCCGTCATGCTCCAGGAGATCACCAGCGTCACCGTCCGGCCCACCGCCACGGCGGGCGACCTCGCGACCATCACGGTGAAGCTGGAGACCGGAGGGACGCCTCAGACGGTGGCCAGCGGCGCGGACAGCTCCGCCATCGCCATCGCGCCCAAGGCAGACTCCTCCGTGCCGCACAACATCATCGTGACGGTGACCGCGGAGAACGGCAGCGACACCCTGACCTACACGCTCAGGGTCTACCAGTACCCGCCCGTCAGCTTTGACGCCACGGTCCCCGCCCTGACGTTCACGCAGGGCGAGGAGGTGTACCACGGCCCGCTCCCGTCGGCCAGCGACGACTACGAGGTGACCTACGAGGCCACGGGCCTGCCCGCCGGACTGTCGCTGTCGAGCGTTCACCGGGCCATCGTCGGCACGCCCACGACCGTCACCACGAGCCCGCACGCCGTCACCTATACCGCCACCGGCGAGCTCGGCAGCACGGCCTCGCTCATCTTCAACGTCTCGGTCGCCCCGCCGGTGACCTTTGACGACACGGTAAAGACATTCTGTAGCTCCACGATCGTCGCGTTCACCAGCAACGAAGAGTGGTTGGACGCCGACGACGACGGGACGGTCACCTATCCGGCGGCGTCTGGCGGCGCCGGGACCCTCACCTACAGCCTGATTGAATCCGACTCGCAGCAGCCGCTGGCCAGCGTGGCCTCCGGGATCACCTTCGACCCCGCGACCCGGAAGCTTGGCGGGACGCCATCGCAGGAGGCGCGGAGGCAATGGTCCGTGACCTACGCCGCCGAGGATAAGAACGGCAGCCGGGCCGCGTGCACCACCGCAGTACACGCCGGAGGCTTCGGCGGCCTCTAGTCCGCCCGTCCCCCACTGTCATTGGAGGAGCGCCATGCAAATCACACGCCGCAAGTGCATCAGTGCATCCGGGATAGCTGTCATTGCTGTGCTTGCGGTCGCGGCCCTGCTCTCCATCCAGTCCGCCACGGCGCAGTCGCCCACAACGCTTACGCTGACCGTGCCCAGCGGGACGGTAGATGAGGACGCGGGCACGGTGACCGTGACCGCCACCCTGGACCAGCCCGCGCCCGCGGGCGGAGTGCAGGTGACGCTGACCTCGCGCCCCATCGCGTCCCGCGCACGCGTCGGCTCCGATTTCACCTTGCCGCCCGCTTTCACCATAGCGGAGAACCAGACCGTCGGCACGGCGGACATCACACTCATCGACGACGTGAACGTCGAACCGGACAAGCAGCTGGTCTTGAACGCCACCGTCAACGTGCCGGGCATCACCGTGAGAGGCGTTACGTTCACCCTGGTCAACGACGACATGCCCCGCCTGACCGGCCTCTACGTCTACCCCCAGGCCGCCGCTGGAGAGGGCGAAGAGCAGACTACGGAATCAAATCAAAGCGTATCGACGCCCCTCACGCCGCGCTTCTCCGAATCCCCGCTGGCATTCGAGCACTCGGCGCGGGTGAACCCGGACGTCCCGAGCGTGATCGTGCGCTCCACTGGCGTCAACCCCAACCTGGTCAAGATAGGGCTGAAGGGCTCCCTCCTGGAGACCACCGCAGAGCTTGGGAACCACGCGTTGAGCTACCCCATTTCCCTCTCGGACGGCGAGAACGTCATCGAAGTGCAAGTGACTGCCTATGGCAAGACCTCCACCTACACCATCACGGTGACGCGCGGGCTGCTCCCGGCGCCGGCCTTCTCGGTGACGCGAGGCGCCCGGAACGGCCAACCCGCCCTCACCTTCACGTTGGCGGAACGGCCCCCGTCCATCCAGGAGATGCGGGTGCAGGTGCGGGAGTCCACGTCCGACCCATGGCCGGATGCAGGGGTGAACAACCTGCTGCCCGCCGGCGCCAGCGCCAGCGCATACACGTGGACGTTCAATGACATCACAGTCACAGGGCTGGCCAAGGGCACTGACTACGAGGTGAGGGCGCACCTGATTGAGCTCAGCGGGCCTGTCACAGATCTCAACAGGGCCGTCGCCAGCCAGTCCAGCGCCGAGGCGCAGGTGACGACGCTGAGTTCCGCGCCCGCGCCAACGGGGCTGACGCTGACCCCCACGAAGCCAGGCGAGGGGCTCTCTCCGGCCATCCTGGTGAGTTGGAGCGCCGTGGAGAACGCGGGCCAGGTGTGGTATCGCGTGCGCTGGCGAGAGGCGGACCAGACTCCGGAGGCGGCGTGGAGCGGCCCTCGACAGACAACCCAGACCGGCTACTCCATCGGCCCCTTGGAGGACGGCACATACGACGTGCAGGTGGCCTCCGACAACGGGATCAATCCCATCGCCTGGTCGGAAATCGGACAGGCGACCCTCAAGCACGCGGGGGGCCTGTAAGGAAAGTGTGAGCATGATAGATAAGACGCGACGCATTGCACTGGCTGCGGGACTATTGCTCCTCCTACCCGCTCTGTTCGCAGCCTGCGGAGGCGGGGACGGCGGGCTGACCCGCGCGGAGGTGGAGGAGATTGTGCGGGAGGAGATGGCCGCGGCGCCGACTGCGACTGCTCCCGCCCCGCTAACCGAAGCCCAAGCCGAGGAGATCGTCAACGACGCCATTGCCAAGTTGCCCCAACCGCAGCAGGGCCTGACACGCGCGGAGGTCGAGGAGATAGTGCGGGCGGCCATCGCCTCCATCCCGTCCAAGGCCACGCCCGCCGAGTACACCCGCCACTTCGTCGACAACGCCATCGCCCGCTACGAGGCGCAGGGGCTGGACGCCGCCCTGGCCCACTACAACAGCCCCCAGAGCGTGGACGGGCAGTGGTACGTGTTCATCATTGACGAGAACGACCTGGTGATAGGACACCCCGACCCGCAGCGCCTGGGCCTCGACGTGAAGGGCTGGGTGGGCACCGACGTCAACGGCTACAACTTCGGGCCGGAGATGCTCTCGGCAGACGAGGGGGGCAAGTGGGTGTCCTACGTCTACCGCAACCCGGAGAGCGGAGGCATAGGCAGCGGCGACTTCGAGCTGAAGAACGTGTGGGTTGAGAAGCACGACGGGCTGCTGTTCGCCTCCGGCTGGTACATAGACGCCGACGAATTCACAAAGCTGCTGGTGAGTGTGGCGGTAGACAAGTACCGTGACCTGGGTTTGGCGGAGACCATGACCTATTTTGCCAGTCCCGGGAGCGTCCTGGCGGGGCTGGAAGCGGCCATTGACTACTACAACGCCGCCGAGACGGTTGATGGCAGGTGGTTCGCCTTCATAGGCAACCCGGACGGCAAGATCGCGGGGCACTCCGACTTCTCGAAGATAGGCGGTGACACCCAGGCCCTGTTCGGTGGGGAGACGTTCGAGGCCACCGAGGCAGGCGTCTGGGTGGAGTCGGAGTCTCTGCGGGTGTTCGTGGCGAGCTACGACGGCTATGTGTTCGGCTCCGGCTGGAGCCGCGGGGAGTAGGCGAACGGGCGAAGGGTGAGCGGACGAGACTAGGCCCGCTCATGGTGAGCCTGTCGAACCATATGAGCGGGCAAGAGATGACCATGTCCCCGTAGGGGCGTCCCTTGTGGACGCCCACATGAGACAGGGCAACCACGTGGGTGCCCCTACGCTGGGCAGTCCCGCGCCGGGTAGCCACGGTATCAGCGCCGCCTCTGCGAGTTGCCGGCAAACCGCCATGAATTCCGAGCCTCAGCAGGCACAAGCTGTGTTATCCTGTAGCGGATGAAAATTCTGAAGCAATCGTACGCGCCGCTGGCCTGGGCCGCCCTCATCGCCGCACTGCTGACCGTCGCGGTCGGCGGCATCGTGCGCGTCACAGGCTCCGGTCTCGGCTGCCCAGACTGGCCTCTGTGCCACGGGCGCATCATACCCCCCGCAGACCTGGGCGCCTGGCTGGAGTACAGCCACCGCCTCACCGCCACGCTCACCGTCGTGTTCACGCTCCTGCTGGCAGCCTCCGGCCTGCTTCGGTACGGCTGGAGCGACAGGCGCTTTCACCTGATCCTTGCGGCCCCGCTGCTTCTGCTGGTGCAGGTCGTTCTCGGCGGCCTAACCGTGCTCCTGCACCTGTCGCCGGAGGTGGCGCTCGTCCACACGGCCGTAGCCATGACCTTCGTGGGGCTTCTGGCAGTCGTCGTGGTCGTCACGGCGACGCCGAACGGGTGGCGTCGACCATTCTTCTCCGGCCCGGAAGCGCTCAGGTACCGATGGATTCTCGGCCTGCTTGGCGCGGCGACCTACATCTTGATCATATCGGGAGCCTACGTGACACGGACAGGCGCATCGCTGGCCTGCCTGGGCTACCCGCTGTGCGGCGACGCCGACGGAGGCATGGGCGAGCTTCAGTGGAACAACATGGCCCACCGGGGAGTGGCTCTCCTGGTGGGTGTGCTGATGCTGGGAGCGCTGGGCACGGCGCTGACACTGCGCCATCGCGCAGTCACCCTTCTGACAGTGCTCCTGGCGACGCTATTTGTGCTTCAGGCGGCCCTCGGGGCCACGACGGTCGTGCTGGAGCTGCCGGCGTGGTCTCGGGGCGCTCACCTGGCGCTGGCCGGAGTGTTCTTCGCGGGCGTGGTGCTGCTGTTTGCGGCGCTGTGGCGCGGGCGCAGCGTGCCGCAGGGCGCCGCCGCGATTGCGGGGCCCTCCCAGGTCTCCATGACGAGCACCGCGGCCGCCTTCTTCTGGCTCACCAAGCCCAACATCATCGTGCTGCTGCTGATCAGCACGCTTGCGGGAATGCTGGCGGCTGCCGGAGGCGCAGTGCCCTGGACGACCGCCTTCGCCGTTCTTGGCGGAGGGTTCCTGTGCGCGGGTGGAGCCGGCGCCATGAACTCGTACATGGACCGCGAGCGGGACGTGGCGATGCGCCGCACCAGCAGGCGGCCGATACCCTCGGGCCGCGTGAGCCCGCGGGCGGCGTTCGTCTTCAGCATCGCCATCAGCCTGCTGTCGCTGCCTCTCTTCCTGAGCGTCAACACGCTTGTGGCGACCCTGTCGGCTGTGGCCTGGGTCTACTACGTCTTCATCTACAGCGGCTACCTGAAGGAGCGCACCACGCAGAACATCGTCATCGGAGGGGCAGCAGGCGCGTTCCCTCCGCTCATCGGCTGGGTTGCGGTCACCGGCGCGCTGGATGTTCCGGGAGTCCTGCTGTTCATGATCGTCTTCCTCTGGACGCCGCCGCACGCCTGGGCGCTGGCGATCATGATGAAGGAGGAGTACCGGCAGGTGAACGTTCCCATGCTACCGGTCGTTCGAGGCGAAGCCGAGACCGGCCGCCAGTCCCTGCTGTACGCCATCGTGCTTGTGGCCTTCACGATACTACCCTTCGCCCTTGGCTACTTTGGACTCCTCTACTTTGCCGGGGCGCTGGCGTTTGGGGCGCCGCTCCTGTGGCTGGCGTGGAAGCTCTACCGCTCACCGGGCAAGCCGGCGGCGATACGCCTCTACCGCTACTCGACGCTCTACCTGGCCCTGCTGTTCCTAGTCCTGGCGCTCGACAGGGCACTGCTGAGCTAGGGCCTATCGCTGGGAGGGCGTCGACGCCGCGAAGCTTGCCCAGTCTGCCGATCGCGTCCATAATGCAGGCAGTCCCATCTTGCGCCGGGAGGTGTGTCATGCGAGTTGCGCTCATTGGACAGGCGGCATTCGGCGAGGCCGTCTACAGACGCCTCCTGGAGCAGGGCGAGGACATCGTGGGCGTGTTCTACGAGCGGGAGGGCGACCCACTCCACGCTCTCGCAGTCGAGCAGGGCGTTCCGACGCACCCCACGCAGAGCCTGCGCCGCCGCGACTTCATGCAGACCTACGCTGACCTGGGCGCAGAGCTTAACGTACTCGCATTCGTGACCGTCATCATCCCGGAGCGCGTCCTGGACCTGCCTCAGCACGGCTCCATCCAGTACCACCCGTCGCTGCTGCCGCTCCACCGCGGGCGCAGCGCCATCAATTGGGCCATCATCAACGGCGAAACCGAGACCGGCATAACCATCTTCTGGGTCGACCGCGGCATCGACACCGGCCCCATCCTGCTCCAGAAGACTGCGCCGATCTCACCGACCGACACCCTCTCCTCGCTCTACCGAAACTACCTCTTCCCGCAGGGCGTCGACGGCCTGGCGGAGGCTGTGGCGATGGTCCGCGACGGCACTGCGCCGCGCATAACCCAGGATGAGGCTGCCGCCACCTACGAGCCTCCGTGCGAGGGACGGCTGGCCGAGGTGCAGTGGTTCCGGCCGGCGCACCAGGTCTACAACCACGTCCGCGGCTGCGAGCCTCAGCCCGGCGCGGCCACCACGATTCGTGAGGAGACCGTCCGCATCTTCGACGCGGAGCTTGGCGTGCGGGAAGGCGCGGCCATGTTCGGCGAGGTGCTGTCGATCGACGAGGCGGGAGTGCGCGTGGCGCTCAACGGCGGCACGCTGCTGGTGCGCCGCATGCGCCGCGAGGGCGAGCGGGTGTCGTCGGCCGCGGAGGTTGCCGCGGCGATTGGGCTTGCGGTGGGGGATAGGGTGGGGGTGTAGGGGGGAAGCTCGCGTACCGCTCATGCGGAATTGAAGATCCGGCAGGTTGTTGACTATAATCCCTCGCCATTGTATAAGGGAATCACTGAGACTGAGCTAAAGTTCAGCCACAAACCAGCTAACGTGTGGGTCAGGCGGGCCTCCCGAAACATGGAGGCCGGACCTGACCCACGAGCTTTTCGAGAATACACCCTCTGGTTGGTGGTGAGATCTCTCCTTCCCACAAATGACAGCTCAGGAGGCGTCGGCAACCCCTCCGCAGCGTTCACGATTACTGCTCCAGGCGGCGTATGCCGGCCGCCGCTAATCGCATGCAAACAGCAGTACCCCTTAGGCCGGCCAAACAGACAACTTTCGCGGCAAGGCCAAAGATCACTACCATAATTCCTAGTAGGCCAAGGAACAAAACCGACATCAAAGCTGCGAAAAAAGTTAGCCCGAGGACAATTGCAGGGTTTCCCCATACGATCTCTCCTGCCACTACGCAAGTTCCTCCTAGCATTGCCCAAGTCACCAGTACCGGCCACCATCTACCCTTGAACAAATGACCCCGAACAGGTCTGGTGGCTACCCCGATCGCGACAGATATCGGTGCCATTGCTAGCAAAACTTTCAGCACCAAATGGTAGGACTCTGGCTTCTGATATAGGCGGAATTCCAATAGCAACCATAGAATCAGCGCCACCACAAAGATCACGACTAAGGACAAGAACAGAGAGACAATCCTCCGCGCCCATCGATGCTCCTGATTGAATACTACCCAGCCAACGACAGGGATCATGGCATTCATGCCAGCCCACTCAATCAATGGCACTGCGCGGTCAGTCGTGTAGAGTGACAGATTCATGAGCCCTAACATAGCTAGCAGCCCAATCACAAACGAGGACGGCCTCACCCGACTAACTGCGTCGCTTCCTCGGCTCAATCGCTCTGACAATGTAGAAGGCAGATACGGTGCCGACCAAGTCACGTCATCCCTAAGCCCCAAAATCATGCGACATAGAATATCCAATGCAATGACACTCGGGCGGTATCCTTCATGACACATGAGGCTGATCTGTTCGTGTAAGTCAGACCGAATTTCCTCTCGCCGGGCGGTGCGCGCATGCTCTGGCGCAGCCAACGTGTACATTGTGGTCCAAACCAAGACCAATGTCTTGACCGCGGGCAGTGCCAAGCGGTCAAAAAGAACCCCTGCCAGAATTGCCAGAAGGAATTGCATCATGATGTAGACTCCAAATGCGGTTGAAGCCGTGGCGGACGAGCTAATGAATCACCTAAGAGGGGCACTTCCGCACCGGTGAGCTTGTACAGCTTCCTGCGGGGACGGTTCTGTTCAGCTGCCATCTGGGGATCTTCCCATTCGCCAGTCAAGAATCCTTGCTGTTCAAGCCTCCCCAAAGCACGGTATAGGGTCCCATGGCCTGTGAGGAGGCGTGCTCCCTCCCTGTCCCTAATTTCCTTTGCGATTCGAAAGCCGTGAAACACCTCACTACCCTCCCTCCGCAGCTTTGCAGCAGCAACAAGGATTGAGTGCTCAATAGGTATGAGTTGCCCGCTTTTCCTTCTCATGGCGTCATTATAAGCATATATCTGCGCATTGTCAAGGATGTAAGCTCTGCAGCTCAGATTAACTCGTGATGGGCAGATATCCCGAGGATGATCATGAAATCTCTGGGGGTATCCCACTGAGAGATCTATCAGGTAGTCAGAACCCCTGATTCTCATCCTGTCCCGGAAGGCGTTGACGTCGCGGATGATTGAGAAGCCGAGCCGGCTACTGAACGGGCTTCCTGGTTAGCTCCCTGTAGGTCATACAGCCACGGAGATTCTGCCTTGTCCGCTACGCGACCGGGCTATGCCAGTGGGCAGAGGTTTGCCCCGGTCCCTGTAGGAGAGAATGAACTGCTCGGCCACTGTGGACAGCTCGGCAAGGGTCTCATTAGCGGTCTCCGCCCACGCTCGGCATCCCGGCAACTCCGGTATTTCCGCCATGTAGAGCCACCCCTGTTCCTCAGTGGGTTCGTGAAGAACGTAGTCCAACTGGAACAACTCCACGCCGTCCTCTTTCTTCACGGCCATGCTAGTCCTCCCATCCCGTGCGGCGATTCGACTCGTGGTTGATTATGAACTCCAACTCCTCGCTCGTAAAGCCGCAGTGCGCCAGCCCGCTCATTTGGTTCGACACGCTCACCATGAGCGGGAGAGAAATCCCGTCCGCTCAGCCTGAGCTTGTCGAAGGCAGTGTGCGGACGGGCGAGCGGTGGGCCTCACCCCGCCGGCGCGTGCTCGATCACGTTGTAGCATGCCACCGAGTGGCCCGGCGCAATCTCCCTCAGCTCCGGCTTCAGGCTCAGGCGGCACTCGTTGGTGGCCTTAGGGCACCTGGGCATGTACGGGCACTGGTCCGGCAGGTCTATCGAATCTGGGGGTGAGCCGGGTATCGGCTGCAGCTTCTTGTTCGGCTCGTCGAGGCGCGTTATCGACTGCAGCAGGCCCCACGTGTACGGGTGCAGCGGCCTTTCGAAGATCGACTGCGTGTCGCCGTACTCCACCACGGAGCCGGCGTACATGACCGCGATCTCGTCGGCCATCTGCGCTATGACGCCCATGTTGTGCGTGATGAGGATGATGGCGGAGTGGTGCTCGCTTCGGATCCGCTGAAGCCGTGCGAGCACGTCCGCCTGCGTGGTGGTGTCCAGATTGGACGTTGGCTCGTCGGCGATGAGTATCCTGGGCCGCCAGGCCGTCGCCATGGCAATCATGGAGCGCTGCGCCTGGCCTCCGCTGAGCTGGAATGGGTACTGCCGGAACACGTTGTCGGGCAGGTTCAGGTCACGCAGCAGGGCGTATGTGCGCTCCGTTGCCTCGACGATCGACATGGGGCTGTGGGCCAGCAGGATCTCCGATATTTGCCTGCCGATGGTCTCGATTGGGTTCAGCGAGCCCCTCGGGTCCTGGAAGATCATAGCGATGGAGCCGCCGCGGATCCTGATCAGCTCTTCTTCGTCCAGTTGCAGAAGGTCTCGATTCTGGAAGTGGACGGCGCCTTGCACAATCCTGCCGGGATACGGGATGAGGCTCAGAATCGAGAGCGCGGTCACCGACTTGCCGGAGCCGCTCTCGCCCACGATGCCCAGCGTGCTGTCCGCCTTGACCGACAGGTTGACGCCGTTTGCAGCCTTGACCACGCCCTCGCGGGAGTAGAAGTAGGTGTGGAGGTCCTCGATGCGAAGGATCTCCTCCTTGTCCACCGTTCTGATAGCGGCGTTGGCGTCCACTCCCCCTCCCGAGGCGCGGCTGGTTCACGCAAGGTTACCACACGCCAGTTGGGAATGCGAGTGAGGGGAGTGTCGACAGCTCATCAGGGGGAGCAGCGGCCAGCACCGTCACACCCCAGCGAAAGTGTGATTCCCCTGGCGACGGGGCTGCGCTATCTAATACCGGCTTTCATTCCTCGTCAGAGAAGGCCTCGTCTAGAGCCTCCTTCGCACTCTTGAACACGGCAATTAGGGTGCTTGCTTGCAATTCACTCTGACTTTTGTTGGTGTTACTTAACCGTGGCGAAGTATGCCTTGCAATTTTCCACGCGATCTCCATTTTCTTCATTCTAAAGTCCCAAATGTCGCTCATAGTGTTACCTCCTTCCGCGCTGCTTTGGAGCCTCTCATACGACTACGCTGTAGCTACCTTCCGCAACTTTCTTGTGACACCGGTTACATCGTGCATCCCATGAAATATAGTTGGCTGCTGGAAACCCCGCTCCTTCCCCCATGCCCATAGGGAATTCCTCTATGTAGCAGTCGATGGACTTCAACCAACCCTGAGTCGGCCGTCTCGATGAGTTTGAGGGTTCGTCAGGGTGATTCTTACATGCGCGCCAGTGCTTCCATCCTCTTAGCACATACCCAGCGCCCGCGAACAAGGTGGCGATCGCAACGATCGACGTGGCGATGGCAGTTATGATTTCCGCATTTATATTCATACGCTGTTCTTGCTACCCAAACCTGCCCGTGCGCTCATACCACGCCACGTTCCATGAGGGGTCCACCATGCGATCCTCTTCAATGCGCCGCAAGCGCAGCTCCGCGAAGGTCAGCTTATTGCCCTTTGCGCCGTTGCACCGCCCGCACAGGAGCACGCGATTGTCGGCAGTGTCTGCATTTGGTGGTCACAGTGACCGCAGTCTCGCAAGCTCTTCTTTGCCCACCTCCGTGAGTCCAATGAATGGTTTGATGGTATATTCGTCATAATACAGACTCACCAATCCCTCCTGCTCGCAATATATGAGCTCAGCCGACAAAGTGCCAAGCTGCCCAACGTACCAATGGAGTGTATGGGTGGGAATGCCCTCCTCTGCCTTCTCCAGCATGAGCTTTAGTACGTCATTCGTCATCTTGGAGTCCATCTCTGCTTTCCACCTAGCCCATTCGGCCTCCTGTCTCTCCTCCTCTTCTTGGTACTTCACCTCCTTGTATTGTTCCACTGCTGCTTTGTATTGCTCAATCCTGGCATCCACAGCTTCTGAGTGAAGTTGCCGTCTTTTCCGAGCTAGAATAGCCTTCTCAATGCCAAAGGACGCCAAAAATGGTAGGGGTAGGCCGGGGAGTACTGTAAAGACGAACCCAGCGCCAATCGCATCACTAAAGCTACCCGAGAAATAGAAGACTACAAGGAAAGCAGCAGCGAAAATGCTCACAAACGCGAAGGGCAAGGCACGTGACCAATACTCAAGCGCCCCCTCAGAGAGGGAAGCTGCTCTGGCGTAACTCCGTAGTCTTGGAGTTGCGGTTCACGCTCGGTCATCGTGTACTCCGTGGGCTAGGCAATCGGATTGAATCTGGCAGCGACCGCTATTGCAGCGACCGCAATCTCGCAAGCTCTCTTTCGCCGGCCTCGGTGAGCACAACGTAACCGGACGGAGCAGCAGTGAAACCAGTCCTTTTACCGCTCTCGTCGTACAAGGCCGAATGCTCACGAAATTCTACCCATCCGTTCTCTTTACACTTATCCAATGCGGCATCACCAGGCAGGCCAAAATCGGCTTTGAGGCAACGTATCCCCTTTTCAGCTGCTTCCAAAATCCTCTTCAACTCGCTGTCGGTTACGCCCATACCCACTCCTTAATCTTGCCCCGCTATTGCCCAGTCTAAGGCGTCCGCCGCTTACGTCTGCACAGCTAATGCCCGCTCCTGTACAGCACACGCAACCCGCCTTCACCCCCGGAGAGTCGCCTGCCTTTCCAGCGCGTCCTTGATCCAGCCGTTGATGCTCATGCCGCTCTGCGCAGCCAGGGCAGCCACCCGCTGATGTAGGTCCGACCCCAAGCGCAGGTTCAGCTTGCCTGAGAACGGTCTCCGGGGTTCAACGCCGTGCTCTGCACACAATGCCAGGTATTCGTCAATCGAGATTTGGAACTCCCCCCTGAGCGTCTCCACGTCGGCCGCCTCACAGGTTGCAATTGGATAGTCCCCGCTGTTGACCACGCTTCCATGCAGAAGGCCAACGGAATCGTCATACTCGATTTTGGCAACGTAGCCCTTGTATTCCATCATGGCATCACTCCTATGGATTCGAGGAATCCCCCGATAGCCCTGACTGTCATCCTACTTGTGTCCGGTCGCGGATGAGGTCTATGAACAACAATGGCCTTGCCGTCCTTGAACAATCCCACGCGTGATCCCGCTCTCTCCGAGACCTCTACGCCTACCGCCCGCAGCATTGCCTCAATTTCCGACCATCTGATGTCTGATGGGGTCGGCCTCGTGAAGATGCGCTCCAGAGTCCGGCGATGCCTTGCGCTTGGAAATAGTACCATCTTGCAGTACCACCCATCAAGCGCTATTGGCCCTGTAGAGGCGAAGCAACTCCATCACGGCCAGCTCGCCTCTATCGCCGGTCTTCGTGTGCGAAGGCCCAGATCAGCGCGATGATCCAGCCGATGACCGTCCAGCCCAAGAAGAAGTTGAGGAGGCCTATCGAGACGAGATTCCGCTTCTTCCGCATGCCTGCTACGATGGTGGGAATGAAGTATACGGCGGTGCCTATTGCCAGCGAAAGCAGCCCAACTACCTGATCCATAACGTGTCACCCCTATCTATGGCGCATCCCTCGCCTGAATTCGACCGGCCCGAGTCTCCAAGCGCCTTGTGCAGGCGCCGGCCGGTCGGCTTGCCTGGGGCCCATCAATTCTATTGTATCAGCTTTGGTATGGAGCGCGCGGCCAAGCGCCAGTATCGATGGGGGAGTTGGAGCGGAAGATGGGATTCGAACCCACGACCCTCTCCTTGGCAAGGAGATGCTCTACCACTGAGCCACTTCCGCTCGCTGCGGACGCCATCTGCGTCAAGGGCTGACGCTGTGCCGAGGGCCAGAGTCGAACTGGCGACACCGGCATTTTCAGTGCCGTGCTCTACCACCTGAGCTACCTCGGCATTGGCTTTCATCCTACGCCTGCGGCCGTTATTGTGTCAAGCTGCGAGGCGGCGAGCACGCCCTCCGCTCACGCCCTTCGACAAGCTCAGGGTGAGCGAATTAGGGCGTTCCGCGCCGACAGCCTGCCCATCGGTCCGCTCATGGTGAGCTTGTCGAACCATATGAGCGGACTATCGTACGCGGCCTCCGCTCACTCCCTTCGACACGCTCAGGGTGAGCGGTTGGGGCCGGACGCCAGCAGCTCGTTGCGCGCCTCGATGTACGCCGGGTGAATCTGCCGGCCATCGTTCAGCGCGGCCACAAGCTCCTCGTGGATGAAGGCCAGCGCGGCCGCGTCCAGGTCCTCCGCGGCCAGCCGCGCGATCCGGTCGCGGTACGGGTATCGGTCAGCCTTGGCCGGGTCCAGCTTGTCGGCCAGGAACGCTATCGCCGCTATCGGCCCAAGGCCGCGGTTGAAGGTCGTGTGCCACCATACCGCCTCCAGCACCTCCCCGTCGTCGATGCCGCACTCCCTGCGCAGTATCTCCGAGCCCACCTGCCCGTGCAGCAGCACCGGCATGCGACCCTCGACCGGGTGCACCTCGATTCCGTACTCGGCGGCGCGCTCCAGCAGCTCAGCCTCCGGCATCCGCCGTGCGATGTCGTGCGCAAGCGCGGCCAGGCAGGCGCGATCCGTGTCGATCCCATGAGCCTCGGCCATCCATCGCGCCTGGTCGCGGGTGCGACTAAGGTGGCCCTGGTGCTCCGCCGACAAGCTATGGATTATCGAGTCAAGGGCGGCGTTGCCGCTGGCAATAGTGGTCACGACAGGCCCTCCCGTGGGGTGTTATGGAATGAGGTGGGACACATCGTCACAGATGTGCTCCGACGCGACCTTGATGCTCCGCCTCCGTGCTTACGCGACGCGGGGCATCTTGCTGAGGGTACGCATGCAGCGCGTACACAGAGACATCTTGCGACGCCGGCCGTCCACCGTGACCGTCGACTTCTGCATGTTGACCTTGAAGCGGGTCTTGGTCCGCCGCTTGGAGTGGCTGACGTTGTGCCCGGAGTGGCCAACCTTGTCGCACATCTCGCACTTTGCCATTTGTTATCTCTCGCCGCCCGGGCGTACTGTATGCGTCTGCTTTGACGTACCCGCGGGGATTAAGTACAATCCGAGGGCTTAGACTACCAGATGACGGCGAGTTTGGCAATGCCCGGACTCCCGGAAGGGGCGCATGGAAGGCGTCACTGAGTCGGCCACACCCTACCTGGACCCGCACGGGCTGAAGCGCATCCTGGCGCACGGCCGCATGGCGATTGAAGCGCGCGTCGAGGCCATCAACGCCCTGAACGTGTTCCCCGTTCCCGACGGCGACACCGGCATCAACATGTTCCTGACGATGAAGGCGCTGGAGGACAGCCCAGCCTCTCGCAGCGCTGCGTCACCGGCCTCAATCCTCACCGCAATCTCCGACGCCGCACTTCGAGGCTCGCGGGGCAACAGCGGCGTCATCCTGGCCCAGTTCCTGCGCGGCCTCACCGGCGGCCTGGAGGGCAAGGAGCAGTGGGACGGCCACGACCTGGCATCCGCCCTTCAGGAGGCCTGCACGTCCGCCTATGGCGCCGTCGCGAAGCCAGTGGAGGGCACCATGCTCACGGTCATCCGCGAGCTCGCTGACGCAGCGCAGCAGACCGCAGGCAACGGCGGCGACGTGCTCGCAACGTGGGAAGCCGCATTCCTGGCGTCCCGAGAGTCCGTGGCGCGGACGCCAACTCTGCTGCCGGTGCTGCGAGAGGCCGGCGTGGTGGACGCGGGTGGCCTCGGCCTGTCGGTAATCATGGAGGGAGCGCTCGCGGGCCTGCGCGGCGAGGAACCGGAGCCCAGCGAGTTCCCAGCGCCCGTGCTGGATAGCGCCTTGGCCGCTGGGCAGGCCGTGAGCGCTGCATTCGTCGATGCCACGGAGGAGGAGATATACGGGTACTGCACGCAGTTCGTCGTGGAGGGCGAGAACCTTTCGGCGGACGCCGTTCGCGCGGCACTGGAGCCGCTGGCTGCCTCCACCGTGGTCATTGGAGGCGGCAGCGTGGTGAGAGTGCACGTGCACGCCGAGGATCCCGGCCCGGCCATCAGCTGCGGCGCGTCGCTGGGCACGCTGGCGCAGGTGAGCATCGAGAACATGGACGAGCAGCACCGGCGGTTCGTTGCAGACCGCAGGCAGGAGCAGCCGCTGCGCCCTCTCGCCGTCGTCGCCGTGGCCAGCGGCGAGGGCCTCAGCGAGCTGTTCCTTGGAAGCGGCGCCGGTCGCGTCATATCCGGCGGCGACACCATGAACCCCAGCACGCAGGAGATACTGGACGCCGTGGAGGATGCCGGAGCGGAGCGGGTCATCCTGCTGCCCAACAACCCCAACATCATATCGGCGGCTGAGCAGGCAGGCTCTCTGTCCTCACGCGAGGTGGCCGTTGTGCCCACCGCGAGCATACCGCAGGGCGTGGCGGCGTTACTGGCCTTCAACGAGCTTGAAGACTTCGAGGCCAACGTGAGCGCCATGAGCAGCGCCATCGAAGGCGTGGTCTCAGGAGCTGTGGGCCCGGCGCAGCGCGATGCAGAGCTTGGCGGCGTCAGCGTTTCGGCGGGACAGCTCATGGGACTGCTGGAGCGCCGCCTGGTGACGTCCGGCGACGACGCGTCCGCCGTGCTCGCCGAGCTGGTGGGCATGGCGCAGTCTGAAGACAGCTCAATCGTCACCCTCTTCTGGGGAGCCGACACGCAGGAGGAGGAGGCGGAGGCCGCGGGTGACGCCATCCGGGAGCAGTTCCCCGACGTGGACGTGGAGGTGGTGTTCGGCGGTCAACCGCACTACAATTACGTCGTATCCGTGGAGTGAGGAGCAACCCCTTGACCGTCAGAGTCGTAACGGACAGCACAGCAGACCTCCCTCCGGCACTTGCGCAAGAGCTGGGCATTACCGTCGTTCCGCTGAACGTTCACTTCGGTACGGACGTCTACCGCGATGGCGTGGACATCACGGCGGACCAGTTCTACGCCATGCTGGTGAGCAGCCCCAACCTGCCGACCACGTCGCAGCCGTCCGTCGGTGACTTCCTGGAGACCTACGAGGCTCTCAGCGAGGACAGCGACGGGATCGTGTCGATCCACGTCTCGGGCAAGCTCAGCGGCACGCTGAACTCAGCCGAGCAGGCGAGGCAGCAGCTGCAGGGCGGTACCCGCGTGGAGACCGTGGACTCGCTTCAGGCCTCGCTCGGACTGGCGATGGTGGTCATCGCGGCGGCGCGGGCCGCGCAAGCGGGCGGCGACGTGGACGACGTGCTGCGCGCTGCGCAAGCCGCCATCGTGAGGGCCGGATTCTTCGGGCTGCTGGACACGCTCCGCTACCTGGAGAAGGGCGGGCGAATCGGGAAGGCACAGGCATTCATGGGCTCGCTGCTGCAGGTCAAGCCGCTGCTGACCATCCGCAACGGCGAGGCGCATCCCCTGGAGCGTGCGCGCAACCGCGTACGGGGCACGCGCCGGCTGTACGAGATCGCGAGGGAACACGCACCGCTCGCAGACCTTGCCGTGGCCTACACCACCACGCCGGACGAGGCGCACGCCCTCGCCGAAAGGCTCCGGCCACTGCACCCAACCGGCGATGTGTTCGTCAGCCAGCTGGGCCCCGTTGTGGGCACGTACCTGGGGCCGCAGGTGCTGGGCGTGGCGCTTCTGACGCGGGGGTAGCGGCGGTGGCTTCCGCGGCTTCGCGCCCCGAAAGACGCAGGGTTGAGGCTTCGCCGCGCCTGCCCAATACCAGGGAATCCGACTAACGCGATACGGCGGACGTGTCCAAGGCAGCAAGCATCGCGCGCTCGCCGTAATGAGGAAGCGCCTCAATCCAAAAGCCATGACAAGCACTGAACTGGTAACGCTCAGGAAGGTACTCGCTCTGGAGAGGCAGAAGGGCTGCCTCGACACCGCGGTCGTGGGCGGCCTTGACGGCTTCCTCGCGCGGTGGCTCGACAGGCTGCCGGACCAGCCGCCCATCCGGCTCCCGCGCCAGGGCTACGCCTCCATGTCCGCCGACCAGCGCAGCCGCTGGCTCGAGGACACCTTGACGCTGCTCGACGGTAACGGCGCTGCAACCGCACCGAAAGCACAGCGCAGCGCCTCCACGCCCGCGCGCGCTGCACGCGCCGCCAGGCCGCGACGCCCTCGCGAGGAGCAGGAACGCTCCCTCGCGTCCCCGGTTGAGGTCCTGCCGAGAGTCTCGACCGCGATCGCGGGCAGGCTCAGGAAGCTGGGTGTGACGTCCATCCGGGACCTGCTGTACCTGTTCCCGCGCCGCCACAACGACTTCGGCAGCCTGTGTAGCGTCGCCAACCTGAGGATCGAGGCCGACCAGACGGTGGCCGTCAGCGTGTGGGAGGCTCGCGAGACTATGCTGGGAGGAAGAATGCGCTCCACGGAGGCGGTCGTCGGCGACGACACCGGCAACCTGCGAGTGGTCTGGTTCAACCAGCCGCACCTCGCCAAGCGGCTCAGGCCCGGCACGCGCCTGGCACTGAGCGGAAGGGTGACGCTGTTCAGGGACGCGCCGGTGATGCAGTCGCCGGAGTACGAGCCGATGCAGAGCCGCGAGGACATGATCCACACCGGCGGCCTCGTGCCGGTCTACCCGCTCACGGATGGGCTGACGCCGCGCAACCTCCGTCGCTTGGTGAAGGCTGCGCTGGACGGCTGGGGCAGCCTCCTGGAAGACCCGCTGCCGGAGCCGATGCGACAACGGACCGGCCTGCTTCCGCTCGCACAGGCCGTCCGGCAGGCGCACTATCCCAAGAACCAAGAGAGCCAGGACATGGCGCGGCGCCGCCTCGCCTTCGATGAGCTGTTCACGATGCAGCTGTTCGTCTTCTCGCGGCGCAGAGAGTGGCGCGAGTCCGGCGGCGCGCCGCCGCTCCGCCGCGTCCAGGGCGTGCTTGACGCCCTCTACTCACGCCTCCCGTTCTCACTCACGGCCGCCCAGGGCAAGGCCCTGGACGAGATTCTCTCCGACATGGAGGGCGAACGGCCCATGAGCCGCTTGCTGCAGGGCGACGTGGGCAGCGGCAAGACTGTCGTGGCGCTCGCGGCCCTCCTGTCCTCAGTCGCAAACGACCGGCAGGGCGCGTTCATGGCGCCAACGGAGATTCTCGCGCAGCAGCACTTCAACACCATCTGCGGGCTGGTGAGTGGCGACAGCGCGCCAGCGGACGGCAGCCCATTCTTCACCTTCGAGCTGCCTAATCTGCCGCGCCCGGTGTCACTGGGCCTGCTTCTGGGCAGCCAGCCCGCGAGGCAAAAACGCGAGATCCAGGCTATGATGTCGCAGGGTGCGCTGGACATGGTGGTCGGCACTCATGCGCTGCTGCAGCAGAACGCAGACCTGCCGCGCCTGGGCCTGGCCGTTGTCGACGAGCAGCACCGCTTCGGCGTCATGCAGCGCGCCTCACTGCGCAACAAGGGCGAGACGCCTCACCTGCTGGTCATGTCCGCCACGCCCATACCGCGCTCGCTAGCGCTCACGCTCTACGGCGACCTCGATCTCTCGGTGCTCAATGAGCAGCCGCCGGGGCGGAAGCCCATCAGGACACGGAACGTGCCCCCGGAGCGGCGCCTGGACGCCTACGAGTTCGTGCGGCGCCAGGTTGCGCTCGGCAGGCAGGCGTTCGTGGTCTGCCCGCTCATCGAGGAGTCGGACATGCTGCAGACGCGGGCGGCCACCACCGAGTTTCACCGCCTTTCGACGGAGGTGTTTCCTGACCTGACGCTCGGCCTGCTGCACGGCCGGTTGCCGCTCCGCGACAAGGAGGACGTCATGGGCCGGTTCCAGCGCGGCGAGCTGGACGTGCTGGTGTCCACGCCCGTTGTGGAGGTGGGCATAGACAACCGCAACGCCAGCGTCATCCTCATAGACGGTGCGGACCGCTTTGGGCTGGCGCAGCTTCACCAGTTCCGCGGCCGCGTGGGCCGGGGTGAGCACGCGAGCTACTGCATGCTCATGTCGGACTACCCCTCAGCCGAGGCGAAGGAGCGGCTGGACGTCATGGAGCAGGTGTCGGACGGCTTTGCCGTCGCAGAGGAGGACCTGCGATTCCGCGGCCCGGGCGACTACTTCGGCACGCGCCAGAGCGGCCTGCCGAACCTGCGCATGGCCCGCCTGTCCGACCAGGACCTGCTGTCCATGGCCCGCCAGGAAGCCGCCGCGCTTCTGCGCGACGACCCGTCGCTGGCGCGCCCGGAGCATCGCGGACTGGCTCAGGAGCTGGCCCGCTTCTCCAACGCCTCTGCAGCAGGCGAGATCAGCTAGGCGCCGTTCTCTCCGTCCCTGTCGTTGCCGCGGCCCGCGGCGGAGCTCACGAACGACTGGAGCATGCTCGTGAACTCCATCGGGAAGATGAACTTGGTGGCTGGGCTGCCACCCAGCTTGTTCAGCGTATCGAAGTACTGGAGGCTCATCGTGCGGGCGTCTGCCTCCTGGGCCACGGAGTTGATCCGTTCCAGTGCCGTGCTGAAGCCGTCCGCGCGCAGGATGGCGGCCTGCTGGTCGCCCTCCGCAGTCAGTATCTCCGACTGCCGGGAGCCCTCCGCGCGCAGGATGGCGGCCTGCTTCTCGCCCTCCGCGCGGTTGATGTCGGCCTGCCTCGCGCCCTCCGACTCGGTGATTTCGGCGGTCTTGATGGCCGCGGCGGACTTCTCGCGCTCCATGGCGGCCTTCACGCCGGGCGGCGGGTCTATCTCGTTGATCTCCACCTGGCTCACCTTGATGCCCCAGCGTCCGGTGACCTCGTCCATCCTCACCTGGAGCTGGTCGCGAATCTTCTCGCGTTCGGAGAGCGCCTCCGAGAGCGTGGTGGAGCCTATCACCGCCCTGAGCGTGGCGAAGGACAGGTTGATGGTCGCCACCCGGTAGTTCTCGATCTCCACGATGGCCTTGCGCACCTCTTCGCTGTCCGTCAGCACCCGGTAGTAGATCACGAAGTCCATGTCGACAACCACGTTGTCGGAAGTGATGTACTTCTGCGTGGGCACCCTGTCCACCTGCTCCCGCAGGTCCACCTTGTAGGGCTGGTCCATAAAGGGAATCACGATCCTGAGGCCGGGGCCTCGCACGTCCAGGAACTTGCCCCATCGCAGCACCACCATCCGCTCGTACTGCCTGACAACTCGCCAGAATACCATGACTTTCCTCCTCTAATCTCTCAGCTTCAAAACACGGAGGGCAAGTCCCTCCATGCCAACCACTCGTACCCGCTCGCCAGGGTCGATGTCCTGGTCGTCATCCGCTACGGCGGTCCACACCTCGCTTGCCAGGCGAACCGTCCCTCTCGGCATCAGCCCCGTCACCACGGTGCCCGTCTGCCCAACCATGCTGTCGGACACGGAGACGTTCGTGTCGTCGCGCTCCCTGATTATGGATGCGACGAACCAGCCGCCGCCGCCGAGCAGCAGCGCCGCCATCACAAGCACGACCCAGAGGTTCACGCTAAAGCTCGGCAGGGTTGGCGAGGGCGGGCCACTCGGATTGAACAGCAACAGCCCTCCGACGACAAAGCTCACCACCGCGCCGAGGCCAAGAAGCCCGATCCCCGCACCCTGAAGCTCCAGGAACAGCAGCAGCAGCGCCAGGCCCAGGAATACGAATCCCACCCAGTTGACCGGTAGGTTGCCAATGGCAATGAATGCAAGTAGCAGGCACAATGCACCAACGACGCCCGGCACTATCAGCCCCGGGTTGAATAGCTCTATCACCAAGCCAAGGCCGCCCAGGGTGATGAGGATGAAGGTGACGTTGGGGTTAGACAGGAACAGGACAAATCGCTCCGCCAGGGTCATGTCCAAACGGCGCAGCTCCAGGCCCTCCGTGTCCAGTGTCACCTCTCCGGCGGCCGTCTCCGCAACCAGCCCGTTGAGCTGGTCCAGAACGTCGTCCAGGTCTTCCGCGGTGAAGTCGGCGATGCCCAGCGCGACGGCCTCCTGCGAGCTGTAGGCGACGGCATCGAGAACGGTTGCCTCCAGCGCATCGCCATCGCGGCCCCGTTGCTCAGCAATGTCCCGCATGAGCGCTGCGGCATCCTCGGTCGCCTTGCTCTTGATGGTCTCCGCCAGCTCCTCGCCGCCCGCGCCTACGGGGCTTGCCGCGCCGATGTTGGTGCCGGGCGCCATGACAGCGAAGTTAGCCGCAGCCGCGATGAAGGTGCCCGCGGATGCCGCGTGCGCCCCTCCGGGCGCCACGTAGACCACCGACGGCACGTCAGCCTCCAGCAGGGCGGTGACCATGTCACGGGTCGACTCCAGGAAGCCGCCCGGCGTGTCCAGCCGCACGACGATAAGCTCTGCACCGCTATCCTCGGCGTGCTCCACGGCGCGCTCCAGGTAGCCGGCTACAGTGGGGTTGATGACCTCATCGATCTCGACGTAGGCGTAGTGCCGGGACTGGCCCATCGCCGCGCCGGTGAGACCCAGCAGCAGCGCCGCAAGCGACAGCGTCAGCAGGGCGATTCTCAGCGCCGGCCTGGCCTTCGCTACAGGCGCGACAGACCTTGCAGTGCTCCCGGCGCCACCAACGCGCATCCGACCGCGATTGAACAACATCCACCCCCAATGTCCATTATGGGCGCAACGCTGCAAGCGGTCAACGCGCGGGGGATGCGGGGGGAGGGGGGGGGCTTCAGCAGCTAGCCTTGCCTGAGAAGCGCAACGAACCCCGCCTGCTCCAAGTCCCGGTCGTAGGCCAGCGCCTCGGTGATGCCGCGCTCCTCCATCGCCATGAAGCTGGCGCAGTCCGTGAGGCTCCAGCTTTGGTCGTTGCGGGCAGCATACTGCTCAACGGCCGCCCGAAACCGCGCACCCGACTGCGGGATGATCTCAATGTGTGGGTCGGCCTCCAGGCTGAGAAGCATCTGGACCGCCATTCGTCGGTGAAATGGCCCCATGCCGGCCATGGCGCCAAGCACTTCGGTCAAGACCATGTGGGTTGTGAGGATGCTGGTTGTTCCCAGTCGGTCGGCAATTGCCACCGCCCTCCGGTGCAGACTATCCCTGGAGTTCCACAACGCAATCCAGTAGCCTGCGTCCGCAAACACCACGGCCGTTAGTCCTCCTCCTTGGGATGACCATAGAGGTAGTGCTTCTTGTTCTTTGCGAGGTCAGTGGGGAGATTGGCCCACTCCTCAGGCGGAATATCTTTCTGCATGTCCAAGACCATCTCCACAATGGCGGCCAACCCCTGCTTGGGAGCGGGCGCCTCACCCGACGCCTCAGAGGCGCCGTCCTGCACAGACACAGTCACCTCCGTGCCCTCCTCCAAGTCCAGAGGCTCAAGCGGCGTTAGGACGCCGTTGGCGTATCGTGCCTTTACGATGGCATTCATGGCGATTCTCCCCTTGACGGAATCCTATTTTACTGAGTCCGCGATTGCAAGGGGTGGTGTAAGCCACTCGACCTGCCCAATATCACGCCCAATAAGCTGTCAAATAGCGCGCCAACTAGCCGACGGGGCAGGCGTGAGTTGTGCCTGCGCTTAAGTGTCAAACAGTGTGCCAAACAGTGCGTCAAATAGCGCGCAGAATGCTAGACGATGATGGGCAGAAGTGGGCGACCTACAAGTCTGGGCCGTGAGTGAGCCGACGGCCGCGTTGCACGTCAAACAGCGTGGGATTTAGTCTGCCACGCAAGAGGCGCCCGCCCCTCACGCCAGCCTACCGCTTGGTGTACTGCGGAGCCCGCCTGGCGCGCTTGAGACCGTACTTCTTGCTCTCCTTGATCCGCGAGTCGCGGGTCAGGAAGCCTCGCTGCTTGAGCACGGGTCGGTGGGCGTCGTCGGAGCGCAGCAGCGCTCGTGCGATGCCGTGGCGCAGTGCGCCCGCCTGGCTCACCACGCCGCCGCCGTGGATCTTCACCACCACGCCAAAGCGGCCCTGGCTTTCAGTCACTCGAAACGGCTCCGTGATTGTGGCGCGCCACGCCGGAAGGGGAAAGAACTCCTCCAGCGTCTTCTCGTTGACGGTAAACCCGCCGCCGCCGGGGTACAGCCTGACCTGTGCCACCGAGGTCTTTCGCTTGCCTGTGCCGTAGTAGTACTGCTGCTGCTCTGTCATAGCGGCTCTCTATCTCTTCTCTTCGTTTGTGTCCGACTCGTCGACCGGCTCAGCAGACGCCTCCGGCTCCTCCTCTACCTCTGCGACCGGCTCCTCTGTCATCTCAGCAGCCGACGGTTCATCCGTTGCCTCTGCAACTTCAGGCTCCTCTGCCGCCTCGGCGACTGGCTCTTCCGTTGTTTCAGCGGCCGGCTCCTCTACCGCCGCCTCGACCTCGGTCTCCTCCGCAGCCTCTACCTCAGCCTGCTCAGCGACCGTCTCTGATGCCGCTGCGTCCTCGGTAGCCTCTTCAGCAACCGTCTCCTCCGGCTCCTCCGCCTCAACCTCGGTCTGCTCCGCAACTGCCTCTGCGGCCACTGCCTCCTCGGCAGTCTCCACATGGTCGGCTACTGCCTCCTCAGGCGGCGTCTCCTCACGCTTCACCGGCGCCTCCACCACCTCCTCCGCGCTCGCCATGTCCTTCACCTGCGCGCCGTGAGGATGCTCATCGCCGGCGTAGACACGAAGCCTTCGCAGCATGCGGCGGCCCAGCGTGTTCTTGGGTAGCATTCCCCAGACGGCCTCTCGGATGACGCGGTCCGGGTGGGTGTCCATCACCTTGGACAGCGGTGTCTCCCGGAGTGCGCCGGGGTAGTGGCTGTGACTGCGGTACATCTTCTGGGACATCTTGGCGCCAGTCACCTTCACCCGCGCGGCGTTGACCACAACGACGTAGTCGCCCGTGAGGATGTGGCGGGCGTAGATTGGCTTGTGCTTGCCCTGCAGCAGTACGCTGACCTCCGTGGCCAGCCGCCCCAGGACCATGTCCGTGGCGTCGTACACGTGCCAGCGTGATTCGACGTCCCTGGGCCTGGTCGAGTATGTCTTACCGGTATTCATTGCGCCCTTGCCTCCAGCAGCTCGGCCTCCCGCTCATTCGCGGCGTCTTGCGACCGGAACAGCGGCGTGGGGTAGTTCACTCTCATCAGCGTCAGCCCTGCAGCGGGCAGCGACTGCTCGGCGGCTCCGAGCCTGCCGCACTCCGCCAGCGCTCGGAAGTCATCGACGTCCATACGGCCAAGGCCGACCTCCAGCAAAGCGCCGGCGGTCCTGCGCACCTGCTGCCTGAGGAAGCCGTTTGCCTCCATGTCCAGGATAACCAGCTCGCCCATTCGCGTTACGCTGCACCTGTACACGATCCGCATGGTGCCCGCGCGGCCTTCCGGCACCGACGCGGCGAATGGCGCGAAGTCTCTCTCGCCCGCCAGGAGCGACGCTGCCAGGTTCATGGCCTCAGCGTCCAGCGGCTGCCGCACGTGATGGACAAGGCCCCTCAGCAATGGCGAGGGCGCCGGGCTGTTCAGTACCCGGTAGCGGTATTCCCTGCCTACGGCCCACCTTCTCGGATCGAACTCGCGGCTCACGTCCACGACCTCGCAGACGGCGATGTCGTGCGGGAGGTGGTGGTTGAGCGCCTGCCGGAACACGTCCGGCGAGTGGCTAGACCCGGTATCGAAAGCGACAACCTGTCCGAGCGCGTGCACGCCGGCGTCAGTGCGTCCGGCGCCGCGCACACGAGCGCTCTCGCCGGTGAGGTGGCGTATCGCCTCCTCCAGCGCGGCCTGTACGCTGCAAGCGTTGCGTTGCGCCTGGAAGCCGTGGAATGCGCGGCCGTCGTACTCCACCAGCATTGCCAGCCGTCGCGCATCGCCCGAATTGGCGCGTGCGCCATGTGCGAGAGCGATGCTCATTCCACAAGCTCCAGCAGCGCCATGGAGGCGCCGTCGCCCTTGCGAGGATCCAGCTTGATCAGCCTGGTGTAGCCGCCTTCACGGGTCGCATACCGCTCGGCAAGCTCGTCAAACACCTTGCGCACCATGCGCTCGTCCGTCACGAACGTGAGTGCCTGGCGTCGGTGGCTCAGGGACTGCTTCTTGCCCATTGTGATGACCTTCTCCACCAGGCCCTGAACCTCCTTTGCCTTGGCCTCCGTGGTGCGGATGCGCTCGTGGCGTATGAGGTCGGTCACCTGGGTGCGGTACATCAGCATCCGCTGTCCCGTGGGTCGGCTCAGTTTTCGCCCGGAAACTCCGTGTCTCATATTCCCTCTACCGTTGCGGCCTCAACCCTGGTCTCGTCGTCGTCCTCCTCCTCGATGGCCTCTTCCTGCGGCTCGGCTGCAACGCCGACAGTCTCAGTTTCGCCGTCATCACTGAGGAATCCCAACTCCCGGAGCCTGGTGTTCAGCTCGTCCAGAGACTTGGCGCCGAAGTTGCGGATCTTGAGAAGCTCTGCTTCCTCAATGCCAAGCACCTGCCCAACCTTGTTGATGTTGCTCCGCTTGAGGCAGTTCAGAGTTCGGGACGACAGGTCCAGCTTCTCGATTGGCGTGTTGTACTGCTCCATCGGAATGGTGGCGGCGAAAGAAGGCCGGTCGACAGTGCCCTCCCCGGCCTTGTCTGCGTTGGCGAAGAGGAAGAACTTCTCCATGAGAAGCTCCGCGCCCTTCTTCACAGCCTCCACCGGGCTCACCGTGCCGTCCGTCCACACGTCCAGTATCAGGCGTTCGTAGTTGGTAACCTGACCCACGCGGGTGCTCTCCACCACGTAGTTGACCTTGCGCACGGGGCTGAAGATTGCGTCTACGGGCAACACGCCAATCGCCAGGCCCTCCACGCGTCCGGCGGGTACGTAGCCCTTGCCCTGCTCCACGTTGAACTCGACAGACAGGAACCCCTCGTCCGACTCCATCGTGGCCAGGTGAAGCTCCGGGTTGACGATCTCAAAGTCCGCGGGCACGCTGATGTCGCCTGCCGTGATGGCTCCCTCCCGTGCGATCTCCAAGCGCAGCTTGCCCGGCCGATCTGCAAGGGCCTTCAGGCGGATGGCCTTGATGTTGACCAGGAGCTCGGTCACGTCCTCCTTCACGTGGGGGATGGTCGAGAACTCGTGGAGGACTCCTTCCAGCTTGACCCAGGTGACCGCCGTGCCGGGAATCGACGTGAGGAGCGCCCTGCGCATGGGGTTGCCCAGGGTGATCCCATAGCCCGGCTCCAGGGGCTCCACGGAGAACTTCCCGTAGTTGTCCTGGGACTCCAACACCCGAATCTCGGGCTTTGGAGCTTCATCCAGAATCACTCCTATGTAGACCATTTGAGTATCTCCTCCGCGCTATCTGGAGTAGTGCTCTACCACCAGCCTAACGTCAATTCCTGTGTCAATCTCGTCCGGTTCCGGGGCGGAAACCACGCGCCCGGCCATGTTCTCAGAGTCAAGGCTCAGCCAGTTTGGAAGCGGGCGCCGCGGGATGTCCTCCGACATCTGGGCGTATATGCCTGTCTCCCTGCTGGACTCCTTCCAGTTCACCACGTCGTCCACCTTGACGCGGTAGGACGGAATGTCCACCTTGCGGCCGTTCACCATGATGTGGCCGTGCCTCACCAGCTGCCGCGCCTGGCTTCGGGAGTCGGCGAAGTTCAGCCGGTAGGCCACGTTGTCCAGTCGCTCTTCCAGCAGCTGGAGCAGGTGCAGGCCGGTCATGCCCGGGCGGCGCTGCGCCTCCGCAAAGTACTTGCGGAACTGCTTCTCCATGACGCCGTAGATCTGGCGAGCCTTCTGCTTCTCCCTGAGCTGGACGCCCCAGTCGGACGTGCGCCGCCTGCGGAGCGTCTGGCTCCCCGGCGGCTTCCTGCGCTTGTCGACTGCGCATCTGGGGGTATAGCAGCGCTCCCCCTTGAGAAACAGCTTCACCCCGGCCCGGCGGCAAAGCCTGCAAACGGCGTCTGTATATCTTGCCATACTCTCTCCCCAAGCTCCTCTGGTACCCTGCCGGCGCACCGTGGGTGCTGTCCCTTCCGGCGCGGGCGTCCTCCGGCCCCTAGACCCTCCTGCCCTTGGGCGGCCGGCAGCCGTTGTGTGGTATAGGAGTCACGTCCTTTATGGTAGTGATGTAAAGCCCTGCACTCTGAAGCGAGCGAATAGCCACCTCGCGCCCGGACCCCGGACCCTTCACGAACACCTCCACCTGCCTCAGGCCGTGCTCCATCGCGCGCCGAGCGGCGGCCTCCGCAGCGCGCTGCGCCGAGAATGCGGTGCCCTTACGAGAGCCGCGGAATCCGGCCGCGCCGGAGCTACCCCACGCAAGCACGTTGCCCTGGAGATCGGTCAGGCTGACTATGGTGTTGTTGAAGGTGGACTGGATGAAGACCTTCCCCTGGGGAACGAACTTCCTCTCCCGCCTTCTGGTCCTGGGTCTGCGTCTGCTGGTCATATTCTGCTGCTACCTCCTGGTACCGGCGCGCCTGCGACCGGCGACGGTCTTGCGTGCGCCGCGCTTGGTACGGGCGTTGGTCCTTGTACGCTGTCCCCGCACCGGCAGGCCGCGGCGGTGGCGCACGCCCCGGTACGAGCCGATGTCTATCAGCCTGCGAATGTTGCCGTTCACCTCGCGGCGAAGGTCGCCTTCAACCACGTACTCGCGGTCTATAGTCTCGCGAATGCGGGCCAGCTCGTCGTCGCTGAGGTCCCGGACGCGCGGATTGCCCTCCACACGGGCCTTCGTCACGACTTCCCGCGCGATCAGGGGGCCAACGCCGTATATGCGGCGCAGCGAGTAGTCCAGCCGCTGCCCGTCCGGTATGTCTATTCCGGCAACCCTGGCCATTGTCGTTCCTCGCTTCCTATCCCTGTCTCTGCTTGCACTTGGGATTCTCGCAGATAACCCTGACGATCCGCTCCCGGCGGATCACCTTGCATTTCTCGCATCTTGCCTTCACGGAGGCTTGAACCTTCATCACCCCTCGCTTTCACTTGAACCGGTACGTTATGCGACCCCGGGTCAGGTCGTACGGCGAAAGCTCCACCAGCACCCTGTCTCCCGGCAGCACCCGGATGAAGTGTACCCTGATCTTGCCGGAGGCATGGGCCAGTATCCGATGGCCGTTTGCCAGGTCCACCCAAAACATGGCGTTGGGCAGAGACTGGGCCACCGTTCCTTCCACCTCCAGGCCGGGTTTCTTAGGCATATTTGCTAGCAGCCCACCTTCCGGTTCGCTCACGCGTTGAAAAATACATTATAGCTGAGTAAGCACCTCCGCATCACCCTCCGTGATGAGCAGCGTCTTCTCAAAGTGGGCGGACAGGCTTCCGTCGGCTGTGACAACTGTCCAGTTGTCGTCCAGCACCTTGGTCCTCCAGCTTCCCACGTTCACCATCGGCTCTATGGCGATTGCCATGCCCTTCCTGAGCAGCGTACCAGTGCCGGGCTCACCGTAGTTCGGCACCTGCGGCTCTTCGTGCAGCGACCGGCCGATGCCGTGGCCCACGTACTCGCGCACAATGGAGTAACCCTTGCCCTCCACGAACGACTGCACGGCCCAGCCAATGTCGCCCGTGCGTGCGCCGTGCCGGGCGGCGGCGATGCCGCGTGCCAGAGCCTCACGCGTCACGTCCATCAGCGCCTGGCTCTCGGCGGATATGTTGCCTACGCCCACGGTCAACGCGGAGTCCCCGTTGAACCCTTCCACAATGGCTCCGCAGTCCACGCTTATAATGTCTCCGTCCAGCAACACCCTGTCCCCGGGTATGCCGTGGACTATCTCTTCGTTGACGGACGCGCAGACGGTGCGCGGGAAGCCCAGGTAGCCCAGGAACCCTGGCTTTGCGCCCAGCGAGCGTATCTCCTCAGACGCAATGTCGTCCAGGTCCTGGGTGGTCATGCCGGGACGGACTGCCCTCGCCATCGCGTCGAGCGCCCTGGCGACGACGTAGCCCGCCTTGCGCATGGACTCGACCTCCCTGGGCGACTTCACGGTTATGCCGCGATTCGCGGTTGTTGGGCCTGAGAACAGCAACTCTCTTCCGGTATTCATGTGTATATCCTATGATACTGCCTTGAGCAGCGACTCCCTTACCTCGTCTATGGTGCCCTCGCCGTCCACGTTCACGAAGCCGCTGGCCCCGCTGTAGTAGTCGATCAGAGGCGACGTCTGCTCCGAGAAGACGCGGATTCGGCGGCTGACGGCCTCAGGGGCGTCGTCCTCACGCTGGTACAGCTCGCCATCGCACTCGTCACACTCGCCCGGCTTTGGGGGCGGTGAGTTCACCTCGTGGAACGGCTTCTGGCAGACGCGGCAAATCCACCGGCCTCCCAGCCTGACTATGAGCTCCTTCTCGGATACGCTGATGTTCACCACTCGGTCGATGGCCTCGCCGCGCTTTTCGAGGGCAGCCGCCAGCGCCTGCGCCTGCTCCACGGTGCGCGGGAAGCCGTCCAGGACGTAGCCCTGGCTTGCGTCCTCTCGCCCGATGCGCTCCTCAATCATGCCTATGATCAGGTCGTCAGGCACCAGCAGGCCCTGCTGCATGTACCAGCGAGCCGTGTTGCCCAGCTCCGTGTTCCGCTCCTGGTTGTCGCGCAGCAGGTCGCCGGACGATATGTGCACGATACCCAGCGACTCCGACATAGTCTTGGCCTGAGTGCCCTTTCCCGCTCCCGGCGGGCCCAGTAGTATGACTCGCATAACGACTTTCCCTACTTGATGAATCCTTCGTAGTTTCGCATGAGCAGCTGCGCCTCCAGCTGCCTCATGGTATCCAGCGCCACGCCAACCATGATCAGCAGGCTGATAGACGGGAGCTGCAGCGCGCGGATGTTTGTTGCCAGCGTGGCGATAAACGGTATCACCGCAACCAGGCCCAGGAACAGCGCGCCTCCCCACGTCACCCGAATGATGATGCGGTTCAGGTACTCCTCGGTAGACCGGCCAGGCCGGATGCCCGGTATGAAGCCGCCGTTTCGCTGGAGGCTCTCCGCCAGGTTCTGCTGCCGGAAGACGATGAGTGCGTAGAAGAAGGTGAAGGCTACCACCAGCAGGAAGCTGAAGAAGTAGTAGAAGAACCCTGTTGGGTCGAACAGGCGCTGCACGAAGTCGGCGGCGCGGCTCATGAACGATGCGCTGGCCGGGTCTATGAAGTAGCTGGCGACCACGCCGGGGAAGATCATGATGGAGAAGGCGAAGATGAGCGGAATCATGCCCGCCGAGTTCACCTTGATGGGCAGGTGAGTTGCCCCGCCCTGGCGGTACATCCGACCGCCACGGAAGACTGCACGGCCGTACTGCACAGGTATGCGCCGCTCGGCTTCAGTGAACATCACGATCAGGTAGACCATCAGCACGCCGATTATCACCAGCATACCCAGTCCCGCCACGTTGTCTCGCTCCAGGAAGCCCTGGCCGACTATCTGCGGCAGCGTGGCAACAATGCCCGCGAAGATGATGATGGAAATGCCGTTGCCAATGCCCTTCTCCGTTATCAACTCCCCAATCCAGACCAGGAAGACCGATCCCGCCGTCATCGTGATGATGATCGACATAGTGGGCAGGAGGTTGTCGCCGGACACGCCGATGCCGCTGATGGCGCCGCCCTGCTGGAGCAGCGTCAGCTGGCCGAAGGCCTGCAGTGCCGCGATCGGCACCATGAAGTAGTGCGTAAGCTGGTTGATGCGCTGCCGGCCCGCCTCGCCCTCACGGCTGAGCTCCTTCAGCTGCGGGAACACGGGTACCATGAGCTGCATGATGATTGACGCGGTGATGTACGGGAACACGCCCAGCGCCACCACGCTCAGGCTCCGCAGCGCGCCGCCGCTGAACACGTCCAGGAATCCGAACAGGTCGTTCTGGCGGAAGAAGTCGGCCAGTGCCTCTCTCTCCACGCCCGGTACCGGCACCTGTGCAAGGAAGCGGAAGATGACAAGCATGGCGAACACGAACAGGAGCCGAGCCCTGAGCTCAGGCACCCTCATCGCGTCGACCACTGCCTGGAGGAGCCTGGGGGTACCCGACTCCGACCTGGCGGCCTGTCTCATCATTTCGTAATCTCCATTGCCACGCCGCCCGCAGCCTCAATCTTGCGCCGGGCCTCTGTGGAGAAGCGGTGCGCCGACACCGTGAGAGCGCGGTCGATTTCCCCGCGACCCAGCACCTTCACGGGCGTTCCGCGGCCCCTGACCAGCCTGGCGTCCCTAAGTGCCTGTGGCGTGACCTCGGCATCGTGGTCAAAGCGCGCCGCCAGCTCGTCCACGTTGACCGTGGCGTACTCCACGCGGAAGATGTTGGTGAACCCGCGCTGGGTGGGCAGCCGCTTCATCAGCGGCAGCTGTCCACCCTCGAAGCTGGGGCGCACGCCGCCGCCGGAGCGGGCCTTCTGGCCCTTCATGCCGCGGCCGGAGTAGGTGCCCTTGCTGCCGTTTCCGCGCCCGATTCGCTTGCGATTGCGCCGGGCGCCCTTGGGCGCTCTGAGCTCGTCCAGTCTCATTCTTCCTCCCGCCTGACCTGCACCAGGTGCCTCACCTTGTGCACCATGCCCATCACCACGGGGCTGTCCTCACGCTCAACCTCCTGGTTGAGACGCCGGAGTCCCAGGGCGCGGATAACCCTGCCCTGCTCCTTGGGATAGCCGATGGCGCTCTTCTTCCACGTTATGCGTATCTTGCTCACGACTAGTTTCCTCGTCGATTGGTCCGCCGACGTTACTCCGACGGCAGAGGCTGGCCCTTCCGTATGGCGACCTCGCGCTCCGGGTCCTTCAGCCTGGTCAGCCCGTCGATGGTGGCCCTGACCACGTTGATCGCGTTGGCGCTTCCCAGCGACTTGGTGAGAATGTCGCGTATGCCCGCCGATTCCACCACTGCTCGCACGGCGCCGCCCGCGATCACGCCCGTACCGGACGCCGCGGGCTTGAGAAGCACGGAGGAGGCGCAGTGGCTGGCCATGATCTGGTGCGGGATGGTGGTGCCCTTCAGCGGTACGCTGACCAGGTTCTTGCGGGCGATTGTGGCCCCCTTGCGCACGGCGTCCGGCACGGCGTACGCCTTGCCCAGGCCCATGCCAACGCGGCCCTCGCCGTCGCCGACCACAACCATCACGCTGAACCCGCGGCGCCTTCCGCCCTTGACCACCTTGGTCACACGGCGTATCTTCACCACCCTTTCGGTGAGCTGCTGCTCGGACGGCTCAGCCCGCCCGCGTCCGTCAAACGACAGCGTCATCAGAACTCCAGTCCGGCCTCTCGCGCAGCCTCGGCGAACGCCTTGACCCGGCCGTGGTACTTGTAGCCTCCCTTGTCGAACACCACCTGCGCAATGCCCCGCTCCCTTGCCCTGCGGGCCAGCAGCGATCCAACCATCGTGGACACCGATGCCTTGGGCTGCGAGTCCTTGCCGGCCTTCACCTCAGCGTCCAGGCTGGAAGCAGCCGCAAGAGTGTGACCCTGTGAGTCGTCTATGACCTGCGCGTAGATGTGGTTCAGGCTGCGGAACAGGGCGAGACGCGGCCGGTTGGCCGTGCCCTCCAGCTTTCGCCTCGTCCTCCGGTGGCGGACCACCCGCATGCTCCTTGAGTTTTTCACCACTGCCATGACTATGCCCTTCTACCCGCGGCCTTGCCCGGCTTCAGGCGGACCCTTTCGCCGGCGTATCGAATGCCCTTGCCAGTGTAGGCGTTGGGGCGGCGTACCCGCCTGATACGCGCCGCCATCTCCCCCACCACCTGCTTGTCCACACCGTCCACGTGTATGCGGTTGTTGCCCTCCACCACCAGCTCAACGCCCGGCAGGGGCGACAACTCCACGGTGTGGCTGTATCCCACCTGCAGCACGATGCCGTCGCCGGCCTGCTGCACGCGATAGCCCGCGCCCACCAGCTCCAGCGAGCGCCGGAATCCCTCGCTCACGCCCGTCACCATGTTGGCCAGCAGCGCGCCGGTGAGGCCGTGGAGCGCACGGTGCTGGCGCTCGTCGGAGGGACGCTCGACTCTCAGCACGTCGCCGTCCCTTAGCACGGAGATGTCCGGGTGGAAGGTCCTTGCGAGTGTGCCGCGGCTGCCCGCGACCACCACGTTGGGGCCGTCTATGTCCACCCGCACATCCGAAGGTATTGGTATTGGCTTCTTTCCTACTCTTGACATGTCACTACCACAGATAGCAAATGAACTCGCCCCCAATGCCGCGGCGGCGGGCCTCAGAGCCCGTCATCACGCCCTGGGAGGTTGATATGATGGCCACGCCCATTCCGCCGTAGATGCGCGGTATCTGCTGCGCGCCCACGTACCGGCGAAGCCCCGGCTTGCTCACCCGCTTCAGCCCGGAAATGACCGGCACCTTCTTGTCGCGGTACTTCAGCCGCAGTCGAAGGGTGCGCTGCACGCCGCTCCTCAGGATCTCGAAGTCATCGATGAAGCCCTCTTCCTTCATGATGCGCGCCAGCGCCACCTTGGGGTTTGAGCCGGGCACAAGCACGGTATCCCGGCGCACCATGGTAGCGTTCCTTATCCTGGTCAGCATGTCCGCTATGGGATCGGTGAGGTTCATCAGTCTACCAGCTTGCCTTTCTGATTCCCGTAATCTCGCCCTTCAGCGCCAGCTCGCGGAAGCATATCCTGCAAAGCCCAAAGTAGCGCATGTAGGCCCGGGGCCTGCCGCAGAGGTAGCACCGGTTGCGGTGCCTCACCGAGAACTTCTTGGGCTTGCGCCACTTGGCTATCTGGGACGTCTTTGCCAACTTAATCCTTTCTTGTGCTGAGTCACGGCCTCGCGAATCTGCCTATGCGTTGCCGTCTCCTCCCGGTCCAGCCTGTTCACGGGTGAAGGGCATGCCCATCAGGTCCAACAGGCGCATGGCCTCCCGGTCAGTGCCAGCCGTGGTCACGATCGACACCTGCAGGCTGCGGATGCGATCGATCTGTCCGTAGTCAATCTCCGGGAATATCACCTGCTCCCGGATGCCCAGCGAGTAGTTGCCTCGCCCGTCGAACGCCCTGCGGGAAACGCCGCGGAAGTCTCGAATGCGGGGCAGGGACGCGTTCACGAGCCTGTCCATGAACTCGTACATGCGGTTGCCTCTCAGGGTGACGGCCACGCCAATCGGGTCGCCCTCCCTCAGCTTGAAGCCGGAAATCGACCGCTTGGCGCGTGTGACCACAGGCTTCTGCCCGGTGATGAGCGAGAGGTCTCTTGTGACGCTCTCCATGGCGCGCGGGTTGGTCTTTGTCTCGCCAAGACCAACGTTGAGCACCACCTTCTCCAACCTGGGTATCTGCATGACGTTGGTATAGCCGAACTCCTGGTGGAGCGCACCCTTCACGCTGGAACGGTATCGCTCCAGCAGGCGTGGCAGTCGCTTGGCCGGGACTTCGGGCTCCGGCTCGGCGGCCGGCGCGGCCTCGACCGCAGGCTCCTCCGGTGCAGCGGCCTCAGGGGCGGCCCTGCGCCTCGTCGTGCGAGTGCGGCGGGCTGGCGCTGCCTCTTCGGTCGCGGGAGCTTCCGCCTCCGCGGTTGCGGGGGCCTCAGCGGCGGGCGCTTCCGCTGCCGCAGCAGCGGCGCGAGGTTGCCTGGCGCGAGTCCGACGCGCAGGCACGGGAGCGGCCTCTTCGGTTGCGGGAGCCTCAGCGGCAGGCGCTTCCGACGCCACAGCGGCGCGAGGCTGCCGGGCGCGAGTTCGACGCGCAGGCGCGGGCGCCGCCTCCTCGGTTGCGGGAGCCTCCGCGGCAGGCGCTTCCGATGCCGCAGCGGCGCGAGGCTGCCTAGCGCGAGTTCGACGCGCAGGCGCGGGCTCCTCGGAAGCCGGAGCTTCGGCCTGTGCGGCCTCCGCTGCCGGTTCCTCGGCGGCCTTGGTACGCCTGGCTCGCGGTCTACGGGCCGGCGCCTTCGGAGTCGCCTCCACCTCGGGTGTGGCGGCGTCTTCCGTCGTCGACTCGGAGGCCTCTGGAGCCTTTTCGTCCTCTAGTCTATCACTTCCCCACATGCGTTACACACCCTAACTTTCCTGTTGTCCTCCATGAACCTGTGGCTCACCCTCACTGCTTTATCACAGTGGGTGCAAACCAGCATCACCTTGGAGGACTTGAACGGCGCCTCCTGCTGGACAATGCCCGCCTGCCGGACATTGGGGCGGGGCCGTATGTGTCGCTTGATCACGTTGGCGCCCTCCACAACCACCATGTCCTGCTTGGGGAAAATGTCCTGCACCTTCCCCCGCTTACCCTTGTCCTTGCCGGTGATGACCTGCACCGTGTCCTCGCGCCTCAGCTTCATCACAGCACCTCCGGCGCAAGGGATACGATGCGCATGAACGCCTTGTCCCTCAGCTCGCGGGCCACGGGGCCGAATATGCGAGTGCCGCGGGGGTTGAGGCTCTCCGTGAGCACCACCGCAGCGTTCTCATCGAAGCGTATGTAGGAGCCGTCGGGCCTCCTGTGGGGCGCCGCCGTGCGGACCACGACCGCCCTGACCACCTCGCCCTTCTTGACGGCGGCGGCGGGCACGGCCTCCTTGACCGAGGCCACAATCACGTCGCCTACGCGGGCGTACCGCCTGCGCGTACCGCCGGGCACGTTGATGCACATGACCACCTTGGCCCCGGAGTTGTCGGCCACGGTCAGGCGAGAGAACACCTGGATCATGGCCGTTCCTCCTGCTCGGTCTCGCTCACGGATTCCTCCTCGGACGGCTCCGGTTCCTCGACTGCGGGCTGCTCGTCCGTAACCGGCTCGTCATCCGACGCGTCCTCGTCCTCCAGGATCTCCATCACTTCGGCCATCGCCTCCGCGCTCTCGTCGTCGGCATCCGGCTCCACCTCCGGCATGTCCTGAATCTTCACGCCCGCTGCGGCGTCCCCAGCGGTGAGGAGGCCAGTCACTCTCCATCGCTTGGTCCGCGACAGAGGCCGGGTCTCCATGATGTTCACCACATCACCGATCTTGCAGCGGTTCTCCTCGTCGTGGGCGTGAAACTTGGTGACGCGCTTGACGGACTTCCCGTAGAGTGGGTGCTTTTGCCTCCACTCCACGGCCACGACGACCGTCTTGTCCATCTTGTCGCTCACAACCCGGCCCACCCGGATCTTTCGCCGCCCTCTCACCATCTCACTTCTCCCTGATCCCGCGCTGTCTCATCACCGTCTTCAACTGCGCGACGGTCTTGCGGGCATTTCGAAGCTCCTGCGGATTGTTGAGCTGGCGCGTGCTCAGGCGGAAACGAACGTTCATCATCTCCCTGTATGCGCCGTCCAGCTCCGTGTGGAGCTGGTCGTCCGTCAGGCTTCTTATCGCCGCAATGTCCATTGTTCGAATACCCTACTCGGCGGCCTGCTGGCCATCGCCCCTGGTAATCATGGCTGTGCTGACCGGCAGCTTCTGCGAGGCCAGCCTCAGCGCCTCCTGAGCCATCTCCTGCCGTATGCCCGCAACCTCGAAGAGGACACGGCCGGGCCGTACCACGGCCACCCAGCGGTCGACGCTGCCCTTGCCGCTGCCCATGCGCGTCTCCGCTGGCTTGGACGTGACGGGCTTGTCCGGAAACACGCGGATCCAGACCTGCCCACCCCTGCGGAAGTGGCGCGTGATGGCGCGCCGGGCGGCCTCGATCTGCCGGGCCGTCACCCAAGCCGCAGACGTGGCCTGGAGACCGAAGTCCCCAAAGGACACTTCGTTGCCCGTCTGCGCCGTGCCGGCGCGGCGGCCTCTATGTACCTTCCGAAACTTGGTTCTCTTCGGCTGCAGCATCCTGTGTCTCCTCCTGGCCTCCCACGGTGACCTCTATCAGCCGCATCTCCTCCGCGTCCGCCTCCGGCTCAACCTCCTTGGGCTCCGGCAAAACGTCACCAAGGTAGACCCATACCTTCACTCCAATGCGTCCCATCGTGGTGCGCGCCTCCGCAAGGCCGTAGTCGATGTTGGCGCGCAGCGTGTGCAGCGGCACCCGGCCCTGCATCACCTTCTCCCTGCGCGCGATCTCCACGCCTCCCAGGCGGCCGCTGCATATGACCTTTATGCCCAGCGCTCCGGCCTGCATGGCACGAGTGACCGACTGGTGCATCGCACGGCGGAAGGCCACGCGACGCCCAAGCTGCTCCGCGATACTCATGGCGACCAACTGCGCGTCCAGCTCGGGCTGGCGCACCTCCTGCACGTTGAGCCGCGCACGCTTGTGGGACACCTCTTCCACGGCGCGGCGCACGCCCTCAACCCTCTGCCCGCCGCGACCTATGACAATGCCGGGCCTGGCCGAGTGGATGGTGACCACCAGCTCTTGTGGGCCCCTCTCCAGCTCGATTCTTGATATGCCGGCCTCAGGCAGGCGGGACATGATTGCCTTGCGAATCCGCAGGTCCTCCTGGAGCAGTTCCCGGTACTGTCCGGGCCTGGCCGCGTACCACTTGGCCTGCCAGTCCTTAATCACGCCCAGGCGGAATCCCACCGGGTGAGTCTTCTGACCCATCAGGCCACCTCCTCATCTACCACAACTGTAACGTGGCTGGTGCGCTTGGAGATGCGGCTGGCCCTGCCCCGCGACCTGGCCCTGAACCTTCGGAGGGTGACGCCCGGGTCGGCGTGAATGGACACTATCCTAAGGTCTCCCTGCGACATGTAGTTGTTGTTCTCGGCGTTGTTGGCCGCGGACTTCACCACTTTGGCAACCTGACGCGCCGCGGGCGTGGGAAGGAAGGCCAGCACCTCCAGGGCGCGGTCCACCTTCTCACCCCGCACGGTGCTGAGCACCCTGCGTATCTTCTTGGGAGAGACTGTGATGTTCTTTGCCACGGCTCTGACAGCCATTGCTCGACTCTACCTTCTCACCTGCGTGGTGCGCTCAGACTTGGAGGAGTGGCCCCGGAAGGTGCGCGTGGGCGCGAACTCTCCAAGCCGGTGGCCTACCATGTTCTCGGTCAGGAAGATGGGGATGTGCCTGCGCCCGTCGTGAACGGCAATGGTCATGCCGACCATCTCCGGCATGATCATGGACGCCCTGGACCACGTCCTGATGACGGTCTTGACCCCGCTCCTCTGCAGGGCTTCCACCTTCTTCATCAGCTTGGGGTGCACGTACGGCCCCTTCTTGATCGACCTGGACATGCCTTCTCCTACCTCCTGCGCCTCACTATCATGCTGTTGTCCTTGCCGCGCCGCCGCGTCCTGCGGCCAAGCGCGGGCTTGCCCCACGGCGTCTTCGGGCCGGGCATGCCTATGCCGGACCGACCCTCGCCACCGCCGTGCGGGTGATCGTTGGGATTCATGGCGGAGCCCCGCACCTGGGGCCTTCGCCCGATGTGGCGGTTCCGGCCCGCCTTGCCCAGCTTGGTGTTCTTGTGATCGACGTTGCCCACCTGGCCCAGCGTAGCCATGCACTCCGGGTTCAACCGGCGCACCTCGCCGGATGGCATTCGAAGCAGCACGTGGCTCTCCTCGCGTGCGAGCACCTGCGCGGAGGTGCCCGCGCCCCTCACCAGCTTTCCTCCGCCGCCGGGGCGCATCTCCACGTTGTGGACGGTGCTGCCGGAGGGTATGAGGCGAAGCGGAAGGGCGTTGCCGACGCTGATTGCAGCGTTGGGGCCGGCCTGAATCGTTGCGCCGACTCGCAGGCCGTTGGGCGCAAGGCTGTATCGCTTGTCGCCGTCGGCATAGAACACGAGGGCGATGCGGGCCGAGCGGTTGGGGTCGTACTCGATAGCCACCACGCGCCCGGGCACGCCCGTCTTGTCGCGCTTGAAGTCTATTATGCGCAGCCGCCTCTTGGAGCCTCCTCCGCGGTGACGCACGGTGAGCCGGCCCTGGGCGTTCCTGCCACCCTTCTTGCGCAGGGGAGCCAGCAAGGACCGCTCCGGCTTCTTCTTGGTAATCTCATCGAACGACGGCAGCACAACGCCGCGACGGCCGGGAGAGGTTGGCTTTACGTTCTTCAGCGGCACTTATGCACCCTCGAATATCTGTATCTTGTCGCCGGCCTTCAGGCTGACCACGGCCTTCTTCCAGGAAGGACGCTGGGTGAATCTCCTGCCGAACCGCTTGCGCTTACCCTTGACCGTGATCACGTTCACGTCCGACACGCTTACGTTGAATGACCGCTCAACTGCGGTCTTTACCTGCGCCTTGTTGGCGCGGGGGTCAACCTCGAAGGCGTACTTGTTCTGCGCGTCCTGCAGGATGGTGTTCTTCTCCGTGATGAGCGGCCTGCGAAGAACCTGGAATACGTGCAGCGTCATGGCCTCACTCCTCCCGCTCCTCGTCAGACTCTTCAGCCTGCGCCTCCTCGGCTGCCTCCGCGTCCGCGACTGCCTCCTCCGGCGCCTCGTCTACGACCGGCTCCATTTCGTCATCCATAACGGCGGGAAGGGTATCGAGGGCCCACAGCGACTCCGCACGTCGGACCGCGTCCTCCGTCATCACCACTCGGTCGTGGTGGAGCAGGTCGAGCGCGTTGATCTGGGGCGCCGGTAGGGTCTTCACTCGCTCCAGGTTCCTCGCCGAGACAATGACGTCCCTCTGAGGTGCGGACGTAACGATGAGTGCGGGCGACGTCACGCCCAGGTTGGACAGCAGCCTGGTCATCTCTTTGGTCTTGGCCTGGGACAGCTGTATGTCCTTCACAATCAAGAGCTTTTCGTCTCGCGCCTTCTGCGAGAGGATGCAGCGGATGGCCCCGCGGTTCATCTTCTTGGGAATGCGCTGCGTGTAGTCCCGGGGGTGAGGCCCGAACACCACGCCACCACCCCGCCACTGGGGAGAGCGCGTGCTGCCCTGCCGGGCGCGGCCGGTGTGCTTCTGGCGCCAGGGCTTGGAGCCTCCGCCGGACACCATGCCGCGAGTCTTGGTCGCAGAGGTGCCCTGCCGTGCGTTGGCCATGTGCGACACGGCCACCTGGTGCACCAGCGCCTGGTTCATTGGCACGCCGAACAGGCCGTCGCTGACCTCTATGGCGTCAACGGCTTTGCCCGCGGAGTCGCACATCGGCAACCGCATGACTACGACTTCCTCCTGGGCTCGCGTATCAGCACCAAGCCGTTCTTGGCGCCGGGGACCGAGCCCCTGACCATCACAAGGTTGCGCTCCGCGTCCACGTGCACAACCTGCAGGTTAGTGGCCGTGACCTTCCGGTTCCCCATGTGACCGGCCATCTTGGTGCCCTTCCAGACCCTGCCGGGCGAGGTACCGGCTCCCACCGAGCCGGGCGCCCTGCCTCGGTCGGACTGGCCATGCGTCTTTGGCCCGCCGCCGAAGTTGTGGCGCTTCATGCCGCCTGCAAACCCCCGGCCCTTGGATACGCCTTCCACGCACACAATGTCGCCGGGTTCGAAGATTGACACGTCGATTCGCTGGCCGACCTGGGAGTCGCCCAGCTCGTCCATCCTCAGTTCGCGCAGGTGACGCATGGGAGCGATGCGCTTCACGTGGCCCGCCTCAGGCTCGTTGAGCTTGCGCGACTCCTCGTAGCCTATCTGCACGGCCTGGTAGCCGTTGCGCTGCCTGGTCTTCACCTGGGTCACCACGCAGGGGCCGGCCTCCAGCACGCTGACGGCCTCAACAACCCCGTCCTCCATGAAGAGGCGGGTCATGCCCTGCTTTCGTCCTAGTATGCCTTTCATTGGTCTGCCTTGAGTCCTCTACGTCTTGATGGCGATGTCCACGCCCGCCGGCACGCTGAGCCGCGTGAGGGCGTCGATTGTCTTTGGGCTGGGGTCGAGTATGTCGATGAGGCGCTTGTGTGACCGGAGCTCGAAATGCTCCCGCGAGTCCTTGTCGATGTGGGGCGAACGTATCACGCAGAACCGCTTGATGGACGTAGGCATGGGCACAGGCCCGGCCACGCCCGCGCCGGTGCGCTCCGCCGCCTCCACTATCTGGGCCGCGGACACGTCCAGCACCTTGTGGTCGAACGCCCTGAGCACTATGCGTATCTTCTGCTGCGGCACGTCTTCCCCCTTACACCTTCACCAGTTCCTGGGTCACGCCCTGCGGAACCTCGTCGTAGTGGCTGAACTCCATGGACTGGCTGGCCCTCCCCTGCGTGAGCGAGCGGAGAGTGGTGATGTATCCGAATGTCTCCGCAAGAGGCACAGAGGCCCGCACAATCTGCACGTCCTCCTGCCCCTCGATGCTGCGAATGCGAGAGCGGCGGCCTCCCAGGTCGCTGAGCACCTCGCCCAGAAACTCACCCGGCGTTACCACCTCGATCTCCATGACGGGCTCCAGGAGCACGGCGGAGGCCCGCCTCACGCCTTCCTTCACGGCCAGCGATCCGGCCATCTTGAACGCCATTTCGGAGGAGTCAACCGGGTGGAAGCTGCCGTCAACCAGCGTGACCTTCACGTCCACGAGGGGGTAGCCAGCCATGACGCCGGTTTCCAGCGCCTCACGCGCGCCCTTCTCCACCGCCGGGATGTACTCGCGGGGGATTGCCGCGCCAACGATCTTGTCCTCGAACTGAACGCCCTGGTTCCGCTCTAGCGGCTCGATTTCCAGCCACACGTGGCCATACTGGCCGTGGCCGCCGGTCTGACGCACGAACCGACCTTCCGCGCGGGCCGAGCGGGTGATGGCCTCGCGGTACGAGACCTTGGGCCGGCCTATGTTGGCCGCGACCTGGAACTCCCGCCTCAGGCGCTCCACCAGCACCTCCAGGTGCAGCTCGCCCATGCCGGCCATGATGGTCTGGCCAGTCTCGTTGTCCACGCTTGTGCGGAAGGTGGGGTCCTCCTCGGACAGCTTGATGAGCGAGTCTATCAGCTTGTCCTGATCCATCCTGGACCGCGGCTCGATGGCCACGGACACCACCGGGTCCGGGAAGCGTATCGATTCAAGTACTACGGGCGACCCCTCTATGCAGATGGTGTCGCCCGTGAAAGTGTTCTTCAACCCTACCGCAGCTGCAATATTGCCCGCCGATACCACCTCCGTCTCCTCCCTGCGGTTGGCATGCATGCTGAGCACACGGCCCAGACGCTCGCGCATGCCCTTGGTGGAGTTGTAGACGGATGCGCCGGATTTGGCGCGGCCGGAGTAGACCCTGAGGTAGACCAGCCGCCCGACGTGGGGGTCGGTCATCACCTTGAAGGCAAGCGCTGAAAATGGCGCGTCCTCGTCCGGCTCCACGACGACCTCTACGTCGCTGCCGGGGCGCGTACCGTTCACTGCCGAAATGTCCAGCGGCGACGGCAGGTAGTAGCAGATGGCGTCCATCATTGCCTGGATGCCCTTGTTGCGAAGGGCGCTACCGCACAGCACGGGGACAAGGGAGTTGCTTATCGTTGCTCTTCGAAGCGCAGCCCGAATCTCCTCCGTGGTGATCGGCTCCTCCTCCAGGTACTTGTTCATCAGAATGTCGTCGGTCTCAGCCACCTTCTCCACCAGGCGGTCGCGGTAGTTGCGAACCTCCTCCTCCATCTCCGGCGGCACGCACGACTCCTCCGGCACGTAGCCCCCGTTCTCCGGGAACATGTAGGCCGTCTCCTCTAGCAGGTCGACCACACCCCTGAACGAGTCCTCCTCGCCGACGGGCAGCTGAACGGCCACGGGGTTGGTGCGGAAGCGGTGAGCGATCATGTCCATGGTGCGTTGGAAGCCGGCGCCCACCCTGTCCATCTTGTTGATGAAGCAGATGCGGGGCACGCGGTAGCGGTCGGCCTGGCGCCACACGGTCTCGGACTGCGGCTGAACGCCGGCCACCGCGTCGAACACGACTACGCCGCCGTCCAGCACTCGAAGGCTGCGCTCCACCTCCGCGGTGAAGTCCACGTGGCCCGGCGTGTCGATGATGTTGATGCGGTGGTCACGCCATTCGCAGGTTGTGGCCGCGGCGGTAATGGTGATGCCGCGCTCTCGCTCCTGGGACATCCAGTCCATGACTGTGTTGCCCTGGTCCACGTCGCCCATCTTGTACGTGCGGCCAGAGAAGAAGAGCACCCTCTCCGTGACGGTGGTCTTCCCAGCATCTATATGAGCAATAAAGCCTATATTCCGTATTCGATCCACGGGAAATCTCTCCAACCGGGTGCAGCCGGACGAGCTATCGACCGGCCGGGTCTGGTATCACCACCGGTAATGCACGAAGGCCCTGTTGGCTTCTGCCATGCGATGGGTTTCCTCTCTCCTTCTCACTGCTGCTCCCTGCCCCCGGGAAGCCTCCTGTAGCTCCAGGGCCAGCCGCTCCGCCATGGGACGCCCCGTCCTAGCGCGGCTTGCCCGTAGGAGCCACCGCATGGCCAGCGACTGCTGCCGGTTGCTCCTGACCTCGATGGGCACCTGGTATGTAGCGCCACCCACTCGCCTGGGCTTCACCTCAAGCTGCGGTGTGGCGTTCCTTAGCGCCTGGTTGAAGGTCTCCAGCGGGTCGCGGGAGCTCTCCTTCTGTACCAGGTCCAGTGCGTCGTAAACGATCCGTTGCGCCACGGACTTCTTGCCCCGCGTCATGACCCGGTTGATGAAACCCGCCAGGTACACGCTGTTGTACTTGGGGTCCGGGGCGATCTCCCGTCTGGTGGCGCGTCTGCGGCGGGTCATGCTGCTACCTACCCGGCCTCTGCGACTGCTTGGTGCCGTACTTGCTTCGGCCTCGCTTGCGGTCCGCCACGCCGGTGCAGTCCAGCGCACCCCTGACGATGTGATACCGCACGCCGGGCAGGTCCTTCACCCTGCCGCCACGAATGAGCACCACGGAGTGCTCCTGGAGCGTATGGCCCTCGCCCGGAATGTAGGCCGTGACCTCCATGCCGTTTGCCAGGCGCACGCGCCCCACCTTCCGCAGCGCGGAGTTGGGCTTCTTGGGCGTGACCGTGCGAACCTGCACGCAGACACCCCGCTTCTGCGGAGAGCCGCCCGTGCGAGTCACGCGGTTCTTCAGCGAGTTGAAGCCATAGCGAAGCGCCGGGGCCTTGGTCTTCTTGACCACCTTGACCCTTGGCTTTCTGACCAGCTGGTTCACCGTTGGCATGCCTTTACGCTCCTGACACTAAGTCACCTACGCTCCGGGACTTCCCCTGAGCGCCAAATAGTGACTTTATCGCCGCCAAGCAGATTTGTCAACCTTTGAGATTGGGTTTGTGAGGGAAGTGCGACAGGTCTAACTGGCCGCCGCGAGAAGTCGCCGGCCCCTTCAGTGCTCAGGGAGTCCGACAGTAACCACCGAAGTCTTGCCTTAGTTGGGACGTGTTCTCGCAACCGCCCGGCTTCGTGGTGATTCCCGTGCGAATACGACCAAGAGTAATCGGATTCGGAATTTACTCCTTCAATCCTATGTGAGCGATCCTCTGCGGTTGCCGCGAGCCACATCAACAAGCCAATCGTAGCTGTGGATTTCTATGCGTTCCCTGTCGATCATCTGAAGACGGAATTCGTTGTATATGCCCGGATATTGCTGGCGCCGTCCTATGATAACAAGGCCGGAGATTCTGTGATCTATCCCAACTAGCCCTAGACCTTTCTGTTCCGCAGGTCTCCTAGCATAATCCAGATTGTGCATAAGCCACTGCCGCCAATCCCTTATCTGGTCTATAGCATGGTTTAGACCGCTGGCGGCGCGACCATCCTTGCGACACGCTGCTGTGCGCGGTGACTCAATTTCGACAGCGTGCCATTCAATCCCGATTGAACTAATCTCAGCCACCAGGAAATCGGGCACGAATTCAGAACCCAGGCGTTTCTTTGAGATCTGATAGCGACCGTGACCGCCTCCCAACACTTGCACCAGATACTCAGGATGGTCTTCCAGGAATCTGTGCAAATCCGCCTCTTGAGGATTCTGATCCAACAAAGCCTGTAGGCTCATGGCATCTTGAGGAGTCAACCTGTCCCATTTCGCCGCAGAATTGTCAAGTTCCCTCTGCGCTCTCTGCTTTTGGTAAGTAACGCGGGCCAATTGCACCTGACCATCTACGATCCTGTCGAACTCGGAATACGGTTCTCCGCTCACGGCCGCCCAGTTGTTGTAGCTCGGCCTTAAGGTCTCCCACCTAGCTCTTGTTTCTCGCTCCAGTATTTCTTGCTCATCCAATTGAGCATCGCGACCCCAGCACGCATTTCTTACCCTTTCTTCCGGTTTCATCTATTCCCCCACGACAGGCACTCTACTAAAATCTGACTCCGCCCTCCCAAATGGTCGGGGTGGGCGGATTTGAACCGCCGACCTCCTGGCTCCATACCATGAGGGCTGCCGCTGCGCCATTGGGCTTCGGCGAGACGGATTCATGGGCTGAACCTATCCGAGCCATCTCCACACTCGTGTGGCTCTTTCTTGCCCAGAGTCCGGGGACAGGCGCGGACACTGAAGAACACTAGGGAACGACCCGGCCATTAGGCAAAGCTGGTATGGTGTCCAAGGCCTCGACCACCAGGCAGACACCTACGACCTGGAGCGCGCGTTCAATGGAACTCATGTGGGAGAAGTGGTCCGGGTTGCACAGCTTGTTTACTGCGGAATCCGCGATGCGCAGCTTCACTGCAAGGTCGGCTTTTGTCACGCCCCGCTCGCGCATGGCTGTGTTCAGGGCAACTTTTGCCGCGGCGATGGGCCGCAGGGGCACGGGCTGCTGGCCCTCTCTGATGGCGCTGGGAAGCGGAAGGTCATTGCCTAGGTAGTAATGGGAACCCAGCGCTGCGACCAAAGCGTCTTCTGCGTTCCTCAGGGCCTCCTCCCACGACCATCCGCCTGTGGTTGCTCCGTATACGTCAGGGAAGGTTACCGTGTAGGCCTCCCTGCCGGTCGCGGCTTTCTCCTCTTCATCAAGGACTATGTCGCAGGGATAGACGTATCGCATGTTAGAAATCCCTTCTATCGACGTGCAAGTCCCTCAACATCGAGGATAGCGTACCTTGCGAAATCTCACCATGCTGCACCTGAGTATGCCGGCCTCCAAGGTGCACTGTCTGATGGCTTCCCTTGCCTTGGCGAGCGCCCACGAAGAACTCCAGTCCGTTTCTTCTGGCGTAGCGCTGGGCCCGCCGTATGAATTCCCTCCCGTTCACGGCCGCATCTTCGCGCCGCCGGGGATCGTTGCCAATCGGGGTGGGCGGATTTGAACCGCCGACCTCCTGGTCCCAAACCAGGCGCGCTGCCGCTGCGCTACACCCCGCGGCTCCATCATAGGTTAGCCCCCTCGCAGGGTCAAGCTGGCGCACTCGTGGTATACTACAGGCGCTGAGCACGCCCGGCGCAAGCGTCGAGCAAACGCAAAGCAGCCGCGACGGCTATCTCGCGGCCATCCTGAGGGAGCAAGGAGGAAGGAGACGGGTTCATGGTGAATCATTGGTGGTATCGCCTGGCGATAGCTCCACTCGCCGGGCTGGGAGGATGGTGGCTGGCAATACTTGCGGGGAGCCTGACCAACAGCGAGTGGTCTCCACTTTGGGGCGTCGTAGGCGTGGCGACCGGGGCATTCGTCGGAATACTAGTTGCTCCTTATATTGTCCCCCTGGTCCTGGTGCCCTTCGCCCCGCTCGGCAGGTCCGTTTCGAGCATCCCGTTCACCACGCTGGTATCCGGCACGGCCGGTCTCGTTGTGGGTCTCACCATCGCGGCACTCCTCTCGGTGCCAATTTCTCGCCTGCCCGAGTGGCCGGGCGTGGTCGTTCCCGTGGCTCTCACAGCCGTCCTGGGACTCGCAGGGCTGGCCGTTGGAGTGGCCCGGGAGCGCGACGTCTCACAGCTGGTCCCCGAGCGAGCGCGCCGGGCTGATGCTTCCGGCAGGGCGGCGTCCAGCGGGCGAGTCCTCATGGATACCAGCGCCATCATCGACGGGAGGATCGCCGACATCAGCAAGTCCGGTTTCGTGCAGGGAACGATGGTCATTCCTCGCTTCATCCTGGACGAGCTCAGGCACGTCGCCGACTCCAGCGACTCGCTCAAGCGCGCCCGCGGACGGCGCGGCCTGGAGATACTGAACAAGCTGCGCAACGAGGCAGAGATCCCCATCCAGATCATGGACGTGGACTACCACGACGGCTCGGAGGTGGACGGCAAGCTGGTCCGGCTGGCAAGGAACCTCAACGCGCAGATCATGACCACGGACTTCAACCTCAACCGCGTCGCTGAGCTGCAGGGCGTCCGCGTCCTCAACGTCAACGAGCTGGCCAACGCCCTCAAGCCCGTGGTGCTTCCCGGCGAGGAGATGATGGTGCGCATCATCCAGGAAGGCAAGGAGTACGGCCAGGGCGTGGGCTTCCTGGACGATGGCACGATGGTGGTGGTGGAAGGCGGGAGGAAGCACATCAACACCCACCTGGACGTGTCGATTACCCGCGTCCTCCAGACCGCAGCCGGTCGCATCATATTCGCGCAGCCGCAGGTGGGCTAGCCGTGGCTACGGGCCGCGCCGGATCGCCCGCGGGCGCAGCCGATGCCGCCCGCACAGGCGTGGTCATCGTGGCCGCAGGCAGCGGCCGCCGCATGGCTGGCGACGACGGTCTGCCGGTCGACAAGGTGTTCCTGCCTCTACTAGGGCGGCCCCTCCTCGCGCACACTGTCTCAGCATTCGAGGTGTGCCCAGCCGTGGCCGAGATCGTCCTCGTGTTGGGCGCGCACAACATCGAGAAGGGGCGCGAGCTGGCCGACAGTGAGAGTTGGAGCAAGCTGACGCACATCTGCCTTGGCGGCGAGCGACGGCAGGACTCGGTCAAGGCTGGCCTCGAGCGCCTCTCCGGCTGCGAGTGGGTCATGGTCCACGACGGCGCGAGGCCCTGTGTGACCGCGGAGCTCGCTGAGTCCGGTGTGACGTGCGCACGGGAGACCAGCGCAGCCGTTCCGGTCGTCCCGCTCAGCGACACCATCAAGCGTCTGGACACGCACGGCTCCATAGTGGAGACGCCCCCCAGAAGCGAGCTGTGGGCGGTGCAGACCCCGCAGGTCTTCCGCGCTCACCTTCTCCGCAGCGCCTACGAGCTCAGCCTGGACGGCGCCACTGACGACGCCTCGCTGGTTGAGAGGATGGGACACGCCGTGGGCACATTCCCCGGCTCGCCGGAGAACATCAAGGTAACCACGCAGGTCGACCTGCTGCTGGCGGAGGCCATACTGTCCGCTCGTGCCGACGCCGCAGCCCGCGCCACTCAGCCTGCGGCACGGAGCGTCTCTTGACCGTCCGCACCGGCATAGGCCTGGACGCGCACCAGCTGGAGCAGGGCGTGCCGCTGTGGCTCGGCGGCGTGCGCATCGACTACGATGCCGGGCTGGCGGGACACAGCGACGGTGACGTGCTGATCCACGCAATCGTGGACGCCATGCTGGGCGCCGCAGCCCTCGGCGATATCGGCGCACACTTCCCGTCCAGCGACGAGCGATTCCGCGGCGCGTCCAGCGTCATATTCCTGGAGCACGCAGCACGGCTCCTGGCGGATCAAGGGTGGCGTGTGTCAAACCTCGATGCTACAATAATCGCCGAACGCCCAAGGCTGGCGCCCTACTCCAGGAGCATGCGTGAGACCATCGCCGGCTGCCTGGGACTGACACCGGAGCAGGTGAGCGTGAAGAGCACAACCACGGACGGCATGGGATTCGCGGGCCGCGGCGAGGGTATCGCCGTCCTGGCCATCGCCACAATCGAGGACGGCGCATGAGACTCTACGACACGCTGTCCGGCGAGAAGCGGGAGTTTATCCCTCGCTCGGACGAAGTCACAATGTACGTCTGCGGCCCCAACCTGTACGGCCCCTGCCACATCGGCCATGCGCTCTCCTACCTCTTCTTCGACGTGCTGCGCCGCTACCTGGAGTACCGGGGACACAAGGTGCGCCAGATCCAGAACTTCACGGACATCGAGGACCGCATAATACAGGTGGCGCAGGACGATGGCACCACCATAGGCGCTCTCTCCGAGCACTACATCGCCCGGTTCCTGGAGGAGATGGACGCGCTGGGCGTGCAGCCAGCACACGAGTACCCGCGCGCCACTGACTACATCGACCGCATGACCGAGATCATCACCGACCTCATCGAAAGGGGTCACGCCTACGAGGTGGAGGGCGACGTCTACTTTCGGGTGCGCGGCTTCGAAAGCTACGGCCGCCTCTCCCGGCGACCGATGGAGGAGATGAGAGCCGGCTCACGCATCGAGATAGACCCTCGCAAGGAAGACCCCATGGACTTCGCTCTCTGGAAGGCCTCCAAGGAGGGCGAGCCATCGTGGCCGACGCCTTGGGGTCCTGGACGCCCCGGCTGGCACATCGAGTGCACCGCCATGTCGCTCAGCCTACTCGGCGAACAGATAGACATCCACGGCGGTGGTCAGGACGTCATCTTCCCCCACCACGAGAACGAGATCGCGCAGTCGGAGACGTACACCGGCCTTTCGCCATTCGTCCAGTTCTGGGTGCACAACGGCCTGCTACGCCTCTCGGAGGACGACACCGAGAAGATGTCGCGCCACGTCGGCAACTTCATAAGCTGCCGCGATGCACTGGCCCAGCACAACCCGGACACGCTGCGCCTCTACTTCTTCTCGTCCCACTACCGCAGCCCGCTCACCTTCTCCGACGAGGGCGTGGCGGCGGCGGACAGGGCCTTGGAGCGGCTCCGCAACGCACTACGGCCCGCGCCCGAAGGCGACGGAGGCGACTCAGTGGACGCGGATGCCTTCCGCGACCGCTTCACCGCCGCCATGGACGACGACCTCAACACACCCCAGGCTCTCGCCACCATGTTCGACCTGGCACGCGAGATCAACCGACAGAGGGAGGCGGGCCACTCCGTAGAAGGCGGCCAGGCCGCCCTCCGCGAGCTGGCCTCCGTGCTCGGCCTGACCATGCGGGAACCGGCAGCTGAGGAGCGCAACGACGCCCACCCGTTCATCGACCTGCTGGTGCAGACCCGCGAGCGGCTGCGCGCGGAACGCAACTTCCAGCTTGGCGACTCAATTCGTGCGCAGTTGGATGAGCTGGGAGTGTCCCTGGAAGACACGCCGGATGGCACAAAGTGGCGATTCAAGAGCCTCCGTTAGCCCGCTCTCGCACGGCCGGTCGGTCATGAGCAGCCCACATCAAGACACCGCGTCCGTACGCGCTCCCGTGGTTGAGGCCATCGGCGGGATCGTCGGGCCTGAAAACGTGCTGGTGGACGGCCCATCGCTCAGCTACTACTCAGTGGATGCTCTCGGCCGCTGGCGAGGCGGCACGCCTGATCCTGAGGCGCCGCGAGTATTCGCAGTGGCGCGGCCCGGCTCCACCGCCGAAGTCGCTGACCTTGTGAAGCTGGCGAACAGGGAAGGCTTTGCCATCGTCCCCTTTGGCGGCGGAACGGGTGTCGCCGGCGCCATCACGCCCCTGCAGGGCGGCGTTGCCGTGGACATGTGCCGCATGAACCGCATCCTGAACGTGGACGCACAGAGCCGCACTGCCACCGCCGAGTCAGGCGTGGTGCTGGGCGACCTGAACGACGCTCTTGCCCGCGACGGCCTGTTCGTGGGACACGATCCGTACTCGGTCCCGATTGCCACCGTCGGAGGCACAATCTCCACCAACGGCGTCGGATACCGCGCCGCACGGTACGGCTCAATGGGCGAGCAGGTGCTTGGGCTGGAGGTGGTGCTGCCTACCGGCGACACCATTCGCACGCGCGCCGTGCCCAAGACCTCGGCGGGACCGGCGCTCCATCACCTGTTCATCGGCGCTGAGGGGGTCTTCGGCGTCATCACGCAGGCCACCCTCAGGGTGTTCCGCGAGCCGGAGGCGCGCGAGTTCCGGTGCTTCGACTTTCCGACGTTCGAAGACGGCTACAACGCCATGCTGGAGATGTTCACGATTGGACTCCGACCCGCGCTTGTTGACCTCACTGAGGAGCCGGACGACTCGCGTGTAGGCGCGCCCGGCCGCCCCTCGCCGTTCAAGACGTGGCTCTACATGGTGTTCGAGGGATACGCGGAGGAGGTAGAGGCGCAGTGTGCACGCGCCGCCCGCATATGCAGTTCCTGCCGCGGAAGCGACATCGGCCCGGAGCCTGCGCTGGAGTACTGGGCCAGACGTCACGACTCGGCCTACCGCTACAAGGAGCGGTTCTTGAACGCGCCCGTGCAGGTGCGCCCTGAGAACAGGGGATGGCCACGCACCAGCGCCTACCCGCACGTCGCCATTCCCGCCTCATGTGTGCCGGAGTACCGCCGCCGCTGCCGGCAGATCGCCGACCGCGCCGGCCTGCAGATACGCGAGTACGCGCTGTGGACTCAGCCTGAGCTGTTCTCCGTGGTGCTGGTGGACGTTGGCCTGGAGGAGAACGGAACCGGAG
>DAOUKJ010000002.1:0-15717 GCA_034421435.1 Dehalococcoidia bacterium
CCGTCGTCCGCTACTCCGTCCCCATGCCCGACGACAGCCTGATTCCAGGAAAAAAAGTGCAGGAGATACCGCTGAACGGCTCAGTGGTATCTTCCGTAAACGGTAGCCCACCAAACTTGACGGTAGACAGAACCGAGCCGTTCAGGGCCATATCCTCGGCGCTCATGCCGGGGGCGAGGCTATCCTCCGGCATGGGCACCGTGTAGCGCATCAGGGCGTTGTCGGGCGTGACGACGATTTCCTTCACGAAGGACTCGATGAAGGTCCTGCGCTCGGTGAGATCGCTCTTCTTCAGAAACCGTCTCATGTCCTGGGCGTAGGGTCCGCCCTCAGAGATCAGCCCGGCCCCCTCAGCCGCGGCGGCCCCGGTACCACAGCGCAAGGCTGAGCGCGAGCAGTATCGTCGCGCCCCCGCCTATGGTCACGACGCTCCACGAAGACTCGTGCAGAGGCCCATCGAATCTTCCCAGCATCGCTGAGACCGCAAGCACCAGCAGCGTCGCCAGCAGCGCCGCGGCCACCAGGCCCGCCAGCATGACGGCCTCGAACTTGGCAGCCGTATCCCGGTCCACTCGCTCGATTCCCTGCACCAGCATCCGGCGGTCGAGATGCCGCAGGCCGATGGCGCGATAAAGCGCCGCCAACCCGACCAGGCTTGCAAGAAACATCCCTGTATCTGCGAGCACGGAGCGGCCATCCTCAACCACAAGGTCGACCTCCAGGAGCTGGAGCCAGTCGATCCGGTTGTGCTCCCACACCAGCATCACCTGCGGCAGAAGCGCCAGCGCGGCCATCAGCCAGAACGCCACTTGGCCTCGCCCAAGGCTGTGGAGCGCCCAGTACAGCGCAACGCACAGGGCAACCGCCGTAAGCAGCTCCCACAAGAAGAGGCCGGGAAACAGGCCGGCAATCGGGAACAGTCTTGCCGGCATGCCGGAAATCGTCGTGTACGCAGGCACGTCCGCGGCCACCCAGGCACGCAGCGCCAGGGCGGATGGTAGCAGCAGGCCCGCCAGCAGCAGTGATTCGGCCGCTGCGAATCGCGATTCGGGTACCCTCACGGCGCTACCTGTACACTCCCACGCTTCGCATGAGCACCGATATGAACTCCTCCTGAGCGGGCTCCCACTCTATCACGCTCGCACCGGCTTCCAGCAGGTCACGGGCCACAAGCCTTGCCTCCCACTTCTCCATGCCCAATCCGTTCGATTCGGCAGACGATAGCTGCGGGTCCACGTGCACCACCTTCACCCTGCCAGGCTGCAGGGAGCGGCCGCCAAGCGCGGTAAGCCTGCGAACCGCCGCCTTGAATCGCTCAAGTGACCCGGTGGATTCGCCCGGCATCGAGTAGAGGGCGTCCAGGCGCGTGATGATGAACACGTCCGGTCGCAGCCGGAAGAGGAAGTTCTTGCATAGCTCAACGGACTGAAGCAGGTCTTGCTCAGGCGAGCCCGCCCTCAGTCCGGTCAGCATCTGGACCAGCCGGTTGAACTGGCTCATCCTGGAATCCGGCGCAAGCATCTCTCCCCCTCCGCCATAGGTGTTGAAAGCGTAGGCCCCCAGCATCGATCCCCTGGAGAGATAGTACTGCGCAAGCGTTCCTGAGGCCTCCACCATGTTCTCAAGCGGGTTGGACAGCGGCACGCCCACGTCCATGTAATCCGCAACGTCCATGAAGAGCCACACCGCCTTTCTGGTCTCCGGCTCCGGTTCGTTGACAAGCGGGACGTTGTCGGCGCTGGCGGCGCGTGCGCTGGCCTTCCAGTTGATCCACTTGATGGGGTCTCCAGGAAGGTACGGGCGAATCTCTCGAAAGTCCTCCGTGGTTGCGCCCGTCTTGCTCAGGTAGTCCCGGTACCGGATGTTCTTTCGAACCGCCCGCACCTCGTTCAGGCGGGTCACGCTCCTGATTCTGGGCACCACCGAGACCTCCACTGATGCGTCCGCGTGTCCCGACTCACCTCGGCTGACGCCGAAGGGCGCCTGTGCCTCCCAAGCCGATGCCTCCAGCATGAAAGCACCTCGTTTGGGGAACTGGATCCGGTAGGAGACGTCCGCCGTACGCCGTCCCGGCCAGGTCCAGACGACTCGCAGGTTGCTGCCGTCCACCACCTGCGCCTCCGGCGGCAGCACGTCATGCACGATGACGGAGCCGACGCCTCCGCTAACCGTCACCTGCCGCTGCACGGCAATCGTGTCGCCAACCCAGCACGAAGTCCGCGGTAGGCTTCTCCGCACGGAAGTACCCGCAGGCGGCGATACAACAGTGGTCAGCAGGACCGAGAGCAGCGCGAACACCGCACCCGCGAGAAGGACCGGATTGCCCAGGGACAAGCCGAGAAACAGCAGCACCAGGGAGAGGACTATCCAACCCGGATGTGACGGGCCCGGCATCAGGAGGCTTCCACCCGTCCTACGTCGCTGGGCACCGGCACCTGCTGCACGACCTCATCGATCACCCAGTCGCCGCGTATGCCCTCCAGCGTGTCCTCTATGTTGAGAATGACGCGGTGTGCCAGCACGTCCGCGGCGACCATCTTCACGTCGTCCGGCACGACGAAGTCCCTGCCGTGGATCAGCGCTATGCCGCGGGCGATCCTCAGCAGGGCAAGCCCGCCGCGCGGGCTCACGCCGACTGCCACCCGTGGGTGCTCGCGGGACAGCCGAACCACCTGCGTTATGTAGTCCACTATGAGTTGGTCGGTGTAGACGCCCGTCTCCACGTAACGCTGCAGCTCCACGAACCTGCTCACGTCAACCGCCGGATGGATGTCGCCTGTCGGATCGTCCTTCTGCCAGCTGATGCGCCGGTGAAGAATGTCGTTCTCCAGGTCGCTGTTCGCCGGGTATCCCGTGCTCAGCTTCAGCAGGAAGCGGTCCAGCTGGGCCTCCGGCAGCGGATAGGTGCCCTCCTGCTCTATGGGGTTCTGGGTCGCGATCACCACGAAGGGCGTGTCAATCGCAAGCGTCACCCCGTCGATGGTCACCTGGCGCTCCTCCATAGCCTCGAGCAGGGCGGACTGAGTCTTGGGAGGCGCCCTGTTGATCTCGTCGGCGAGCAGGACGTTGGTGAACACCGGCCCTCGCATCATCTGGAACGTGCCCTCATTCTGACGCCACACGTTCAGGCCCAGTATGTCGGATGGCAGCAGGTCGGGAGTGAACTGCACGCGCTTGGTGTCGCTGCCGATGGCCCGCGCGAACACCTTGGCCAGCAGGGTCTTGCCCAGGCCGGGGTAGTCCTCGAAGAGGACGTGGCCGTTGGCGAGGGCCGCGGCCAGCAGCTTTCGGAGCATCAGCCGGTTGCCGACGAATGCCTCCGATACGCGATCCAGTATCTGTTCGCAGGAAAGCCGGGCTTCCTCCATCTCTCTTTCGTTCATTCGCGTCGCTCCGCAAGTTCCAGGGACGGCGTGGCGATTGACGGCATGACGTGCCTCCTCTCGGCGTCTCCGAACCGGCATTGGCTTCCCCAATGCGGTCTGGCGCTAACCTTCGTTCTCAAGCGGGGCCTCCTACTGTAACACGATAGCGAGGCATTGCCTCCCCGGGTAGCTGGGAGATTGCTTCCTCAACAATGCGAAGCCTCTGTCCTGCATCCGCAGTCGCGGCCGGAGAACGGCGTCCTGGCGACCAGAACCGGCGCGGTGGCGCATCCGGCGCCTCAAGGAGGTGGAACCACCGGTCGACGGCCTGAGTCACGTCCCCGCCTCTCTGGCAGTGCGCTGTGATCAGCGCCACGGCCAAGGCGTCGAGATCGGTTCCGCTCTCCACGTAGGCACGGGCGGCCTCACGGAGTTGGTCTTCGCCGACGCGGCCCGGAGGCCGTGTGGGAGACTCCAGCGCCTGCTCCAGCCTCCTCAGCGATTCTTCGAGCGCCTCTGCCCTTCCGGCTCGTTCCCATCTCCTCATGCGCAAGAGGCTCCAGATGGTGCTTGACGAGGCGCTGTTGCGCAGGGGCCGGCACACCCCCCGAATGGACTCGGTGGAAGCCTCGCTGCGGTGAAGCAGCCCCATCATGTACGACCACAGCAACTTCCACTCGCCGCGGTCCACAAAGGCCTGGCGCATCTCCGCAGTGATTTCCATTCGCCGGTCCGGCCTGGATTCCAGCGTCTGCCGGTGGTGTGACCAGTCCGTCCACACCGGCGACTCCGAGCCGGCAGCGCGCTCCACCGCCCTCAGGTGTTCGACGACCCGCATGAGTACCACCAGCATGAGTATAAGCAATGCCGTGTATTCGTAGAGGGGAGCAAACCACAGGTACTCGTAGAGGACGGGGCGCAGCAGCAGTACGTAGAATGCGATGTTCATGCCCAGCACGAGGGCGCGGATCCTGGACGCGGCAAGCCAGCCCGCAACGTCAGCGACTGCGCGATTGGAGGAGTGTTGGACGTATCCGGCCAGGTGTGACAGCGCCAGGAGGTACAGGCCCGCACCCGCGAGCGCGCCTCCCAGAACCAGGCCGTGCCCCAGGTTCGACATGCTGGTGCCGGTGGCCCAGGCCAGAAAGGCTATCGCCCCGTACAATGCTGCAACCAGCATGGAGGAGTACCGCCCAAGGACGTAGTCCGTCTGCGACCTCGGCAGGTTGATGGCAATGACGGACGTGAAACTGAGCGCTGCAATGATGTACCTGGCGTCGAACAGGCTGCCGAATACCGGAAACACCTTGATCCCGGCATCCTCGGTAACGGAGTGGTCCAGCATCAAGGCGTTCACCACTGGAAGGTGATTGAGCGCAACGAGCACCGCCAGGGCCAGGGCCGCCGATTGCAACACCGGGCTCGCCAGTCCCAACGCGTTTGTTGCAATCCGTCCGTAGCGCCCCGGCACACCGATGCGCGCAACGTTTCGCATCACAATCGCCGCATACGATATGAGCAGAGCCTGTGTGAGAACGGCCATTAGCTGAGCAGGGTTGAACTCCAGAGCGGTCGCAACTACGCCGGACTGGGAGAACGCTGTATACGCAATCAGGAACAGAAGCAGGTGCGTCGTCGGGAACCCGACAGCCCTGTCGACCACCGGCACGAATACGCCTATGGCGCGGAACAGCAAGAATGGCAGGAATACGGCAGCCGACATAACGGTCAGGGTTCTCAGCAACGACAGATACGCTTCCACCTCCGCCGGGGCGCGGATCGCGAGCGCGGGTTCCAGCGCCGAGGACAGAGACGCCACCGAGGCGATCAGCGCCGCAACCCACGCGCCCTCCAAGAGAATCAGCGCGGCGCGGCGCCTCCGCAAGCCTCGATCCGGTGACGCCGACGCGAGAACGTTGCGCAGTGTGGATGCCCCGTACGATAGTCCAAGCGCCAGCCCCAGCCACAGGAGCACGGTCGACCCTTGCACGTCGTAGGCCACCTGGAGGATACCGCGATCAGCCAGTAACAGATAGGCCACAGCAAAGGCAATCAGCCTGACAACGGGAAACTTGAATAGCCGGAGCGCGGCAGGGCGCGCCTCGCCCGCTGCCCGAACCAGCACGAACGGAAGCAGGAGGACGACGCCCCACAATGCAAGGGAGCGGAATGGCTCCAGGTACGGGGTCATGGATGCCAGGTCAGGGCCGTCCGGCAGCGCGGAGATGGTGGCCGGCAGCTCCGATACCAGGGACAGCACGCCCAGAACCAGCACCATAGCTCCCAAATCCAGCGGCAGCCGAGTCAGCACTGATGGAACGAACGCATGATGCCCTCGTCCGGCGGCTTGGCTCTCTCCAACCACGGTCGGCCGTGCGGCGGCATTCCCCGCTTGAGTCAACCGGCGCGCCAGCAGCAGTAGCCTGTTGAGCAGCATCAGACCGCACCCCAGTGCGATGGGAAGAGCAAGGTAGTGAAGGTCAAGGCCCGTCCAGTCAGCAACAGGCCCGCCCGGCCCTCCGAGCAGCAGCCATGCGGACGGGAAAGCAGCAGCCAGCGCGATAGCCGTGAGAATCAGCCTGCGGTTTGTGGCGGCGCCAGTCATGGCCTCTAGGCTCCCAACACCGTCCGCCATGCGCGGTACATGGCCTCGTAGTGGCGGCGAGAGATGGGGTGCTCGCTGTAGTCCGCCTCCTCAAACCTGGAAATGAGTTCGTCAAGCAACTTCTGGTCTACAGGCACGCCCTCCGAGACCAACATCAGCTCCACCTCCCTGGGCGTGGACTGCTCCGTGATGCCGGTAACCCTTGGCGCTGCCCACTCAAGGAACACGCCGTACAGGGAGACGATCTCCTCTCTGAAGTCCACCACCCTGAATCTGTGCGAAGCCGAGGCCGGCAGGTGGAGCTCGTCTCCGTCGAATTCAGCCGACACCCTGTACTCTCCCGGCTCATCGCAAGTCCAGCTCACGTCACAGCGACCGCGCTCGTCCGTCAAGAGTTGCGAGGGCTCATCTACACCGCCCATCAATACGGTCACAGTCGCTCCAACGATGGGTTGCCCTTCCCAAGCGGTCAGGCTGACCGTTGCGTGCACGTTCTCGCCCGTGCCCCAGATATCCGGCAGGCCCGTGGCCTCCTTCACGAGGACGATCTCCAGACTCGCCTCTACCCGCTCCTCAATCTCTGCAACATCGTCGGGAACCTCATCGCCGGCGGCTACAGGCTGTGTCTTGGCGCGCAACCGACCGGCCATGACTGCTTCGGGGAGCGCCATCAGCTTTCGGCGCGCCAGTGTGACTGCTACGGTTACGGCTACAAGGGCCGGCAGGCCCACCCAGAGCAGCCAGTTGAACCCCGCAGGAACCGGCTGGACCGCCAGGACGAAAGTTGCGGAGTGCGGCATGTGCCGGCTGTCTCCATCGAAGGTGAACGTGAGTGGGACGAGTTCCGGCTCCTCGGTTTCCGGCACCGTCACCTCGAACAGCGCGACACCCTGGCCGTCGGTGACCGCCTCCACGCCCTGGCTTGAGCGAAGCGTAGCTTGCGAGATTCCTGCGCCTTTGTCGTCGAGGAGGGTCGCGCTGAGCAGGGTTTCCTCCCCGGGGACGGACTCCTCCGCCTGTGCGAACGTGAGCCTGGGAGCGGACATTACCACAATCGGGACCGACACGCTGGCGTCTATCTCGTCCGCCGAGATCACGATCTCACTCGTGCCAAGCGGCAGGCTTGCAGACACGTGGTAGTCGTACGTGAACCCGCCGATCTCATTCGACCTTAGATTTTCGTCTTCGTCGATGCTCACCGTCACGTCCGCCAGCGGAATGCTGCCGACCAGAACGGTGCCGCGCAGGACGGCCGTATCGCCGCGCGCCACGGGCTCCAGCTCATCCACCACGATCCGCGGGAGGCCGACCGCGACGCCCAGGCTGGCGGCGCTGGGGCCAAGGTGGTCCGTGCCACCGAAGCTCACCTCGATGAAGAGCTCAGACTCGCTGGACTGCTCCGAACCTGTGGGGTCAAGCTCGGCTACAGCCTCCCACGAGAATCTGCCGTCTTCGTCCGTGACAAGCGTCAACGGCTCTTCGCCACCAACCTGAACCTCCGCGTCCGGCACGGCGCGTCCGTTTCGCTGTAGGAGCGTGCCCGTGACCTCGAACGACTCTCCGTCCCTGACGCCCTTGGGGCCTCTGAGAGTCATCAGAGTGGGCGCCGCAACGCGGAACGATATGCCTGCCGTGCTTGGCCCCAGGCTGTCACCTCCGGCAAAGCTGCCCGTGAGAGTGTGAATGCCGGTCTGCTGGAAGGAAGGATGGTTGTACTCAAACCTGCCATCCTCGTCCGTTGTCACGGAGAAGGAATCTCGTTCCAGGCTGTTTTCGATGGTCAGCTCCAGCTCACCGGTTGGAGTGGTCGTTTCGGATTCCAGCGTGCCCACGAATGTCGCGCCCTCACCTTGCTCGATGAGACCCGGCCCTTCGATGGTCAAGACGACGCCGTGCTGCGAAGACAGGCTTGCGGTCGCAGTGGACGACAGCACTGAGCCGTCCCCCTTGAAGGTTGCGCTTGCGGTGAACTCGCCGGCAGCGTAGACGGTGGCGCTAAACTTGAAGTGACCCAGGTGGTTGGTGACCACAGTACGCTCCTGGCCGTCCCCTACTTGAACGCTCACGTCCGCTCCAACCACCGGCGCTCTGCTCACGTCGCGCAGCACGCCCGTGACGGTGAACTCCTTGCCGACGTCAACCAGGTTCGGGGCGTTCAGGACCGTTTCGGTTGAAAGCGTCACCTGAAAATCAAGTCTGGCCGTGCTGCCCAGCAAGAACTCGCCATCCCTGCTGTCCCCGGCAAACAGCCCTATGAGTGAATGAGGGCCAATCTGCTGGAAGGACGGATGGTGGTATTCAAAGGTGCCGTCCTCCTCTGTTGTGACGTAGAAGGTCTCACGTTCCAGGTTGTTCTCCATGGTCATTTCCAGCTCACCGGCCGGAGTCGCCGTATCGGACTCCAGCCGTCCCACAAAGGTCGCGCTCTGGCCCTGCTCCACGAAGCCCGGCCCGTCGATTGTCAGCACAACGCCGTGCTTGGACGACAGGCGCGCCGTCGCGCTGGAGGAGAGGATCGCGCCGCTCCTGCGGAAGGTGGCGGTAGCGGTGAACTCGCCGGCCTCATGGACGGTGTCGGCGAACTGGAAGTGGCCTGAGTCGTCAGTGACCACGGAGCGCTCCGGGCCTTCGCCGATTCGGAAATACACATCCTGTTGCGCCAGGGGCATCCCGCGGATGTCGCGCAGTTCCCCCGTAAGGACGAACTCCTCACCCACTTCGACGAATGCCGGAGCATGAAGGACGGTCTCCGTAGGAAGCGTCACCTGAAAGTTGAGCCTTGCCGTGCTCTCCAGCAGAAACTCTGCATCCTCAACCGCTACTTCCACCCAGTGGGCCCCCGGCGACGAGAATGTCCTGGAGAAGGAGTACCGGCCTGAAGAGTCGGTCACAACCGCGGGCGCGGAGGCGCCGTCCACGTTCACGATGAGCCTGCCACCGGCCACTCCCTGGTCGTTGTCATCCGACAGTCTCCCGCGAAAGGTGGCTTCAACGTCTATTCTCACCTCGGCGGGTCCGGTGAGCTCCAGTCCGCTGCCGGAGTAGACCGAAATGTCCGGGTCACTCCTTGACTCATAGTAGCGATCGGTGCCAATTGTTCGAGCCAGCAGCTGGTAGGAGCCCAGATCCATGTTCTCGGGCAGCATCACCTCAGCCTGATAGCCGTTGGAGGTTGTCGTGGCTGTCCCGAGCAGGGTGCCGCCGAGCTCCTTCGTCTCGTTGACGTAGATCTCAACCTCCAGTCCGCTTACGCTTCTCCCGTCTTCAGTCGTGACATTGCCGCCTATAATGAACGGCACCTCTCTCCGCACTTCGGCAGGCCACCGAGTGATGGTAGTAACGGTTTCCTGTATGGGAGGCAGAGGCGTCAAATACTCTCTTTCAGGTAACTCACCCTCTGCCGTCGGCTCGAATGTCACCCACCCAAGCCCCTCAAACGGGACCTCCGCCCACTGATGGGACTGAATGGCGTACACGACCTGCGGGGCGTCCGTAGAGTCAATGAGCCAGCCGGAGACCACCCTTGCCGGTATTCCCACGGATCGCGCCAGCACGACAAATGCGCTGCTGAACTGGCCGCACGTGCCCTCTCGATGGTCGAACAGGAACCAGTCCGACGGATCACGGCCAGGCGGAGGGTCTCCGCTCCGTGAGCTATCCGCAAACGCGTACGTGTAGTTGGTAGACAGGTATTGCTCCAGCGCCTTGGCTTTGGCGTATGTGGTGCCATGGCCTGCGGTGATACTCAGGGCCAGCTCACGTATCCGTCCGGGCAGGTCCGCCGGCAGCTGGGTGTAGGTAGGGTCAGACGCAGCGACGGCCGCGGCATGTCGACCGGTGGAATAGGAAGGAATCTCGGATTCCCACGTAAAGGTCGCACCCCATTCACTGGTAGAAAACGTGGAGCTGAATGCATGTATTTCCCCGTTCCGGTTGGCCGATTGCGTGTGCAAGGATGTTGGCACCAGCCCGGCAGGTAGCCCAGCGGAGCTGCTGAGCGGATAGATGCGAATCCGATCTTCGTAGGTGGTGTCAGCCCCCTCCCGGAACCCGAATAGCGATTCAGTCTCCAGTCTGTGCTCCGGCAGCGACGCGAACTGGCCTGAACGGCTTGAGTAGGCGCTCTGAAACGAACCGGGAACGCTGTCCCCGGAAGCGTATGGAACGGTAACGGGATCCAGTTGAGCCCAGTTTCCTCCTGCATAAACCTCGCCGACCGCTGTACGCAGGTAGTTGGTATTACCAGCCCCTACAACATTGAATATAGGCACGTGAGGTGGCAGTTGAGCCTGCATCGTAGTTCCACCGGGGAAAAAGCGCAGTTCATCGTCCTGGCGTATGAGAGCCGAGCCGTCCTCCAGGCGGATGACTTCTGCTCCCTGCTCCTCCAGCAACCTCAGCGCCTCCTCCCGCTCAGCGACATCGCCGCTGACCAGTGCACCCCACAGGCCGTCCTGGGCGTTCTCCGTGCCCGCGTCACCATCCTCGCCGGCGCCGCTTTCCGTGCCCGCGTCGCTATCCGCGCCCGCATCACTCACTGTGCCCGCGTCACTCTCTCCCGAGTCATTTCCGTCCTGTTCGACGGTCTCTTCGGTCGGCTCAACCTCCGCCGCCCGCGTGACTGCACTACCAGAAGCCGTCGGCTCGAACGTCACCCATCCAAGCCCCTCAAAGGCAACCTCCGCCCACTGATGTGCCTGGTCAAGATACACGGTCTGGGTATAGTCTGTGGCTGAAATCGCCCACCCCGAAACAACCCTCGCCGGTATGCCTACCGAGCGTGCCAGCACGACAAAGGCGCTGCTGAACTGACCGCACGTTCCCTCTTGAGAGTGGAACAGGAACCAGTCCGTCGGATCACGGCCGGGCGGAGGGTCTCCACTCCGAGAGCTGTCCGCAAACGCATAGGTGTAGTTGGTGGACAGGTATCGCTCCAGTGCCTTGGCCTTATCGTAGGTGGTAGCGTAGCCGGCGGTGATAGTCTGCGCCAGCTCCCCCACTCTAGCCGGCATGCGTTCCGGCAGCCGGGTATAGGTCGGGTCAGATGCGGCGACGGCACCAGATAACTGCTGTTCCGAATACGAGGGAATCTCGGATGTCCACTGGTAAGTCTCCGGGGGCGCGTTGGCCGAGAATGTGGCACTGAAGGGCAGTATAGCCCCGTCCTGGTCCGCCGATTGCAGGTGGAGGGAAGTTGGCAGCAATCCGGCGGGCAAGCTGGCACGTTCCTCGGCCGGGTATACGTGAATCCGGTCATAACTGGCGCCGTCGGAGTCGTCAAGGAAGCCAAAGAGTGCTTCCGCTTCCAGCCTGTGGTCGGGCACCCACGCAAAGCGGCCTGACCGCGCATCGTAGAGGCTCCGCACGGTTGCAGGAACGCCGTACCCGGCTGCGTATGGGATGGACACCGGGTCCAGCTGTGCCCAATGCGTGGTCTGGTAGACGTCGCCTACGCCGGTGCGCAGGTACCTGGTATTGCCAGCCCCCCTCACGTTGAAGACGGGTATGTGGGGAGGCTCTTGCGCTTGCAGCGTAGTTGCTCCAGGAGAGAAGATGATTTCATCGTCGAGTCCGGAGACAACGGAGCCGTTCTCAAGACGAGTCAAGTTTCCACCGGGAAACTGAGAGATTTCCTCTGGATCGCAGCTCAGGCTCGCCCTGGAAGGCGCTCCCCCCGGTGTTGGGTCGAATGTGACCCAGCCCGGCCCATCGAACGCCACTTCCGCCCACTGATGCGCCTGGTCGGTGCAGATATGCTGACTCTCGGAACCGGCGGTGATTGCCCAGCCGGAAACCACCCGTGCCGGAACACCCACCAGCCTGGCCAGTATCACGAATGCGCTGCTGAAGCTGCCGCTCGTGCCTTCCCTGCTCTCGAACAGGAACCAGTCAACGGGGTCTCGATCCGGCGGCGGAAGCGACGAATCGCCCGGTTCGGCAAACCGGTACGTGTATTCGGACTGCAGGTACTGCTCGATGGCCTTGGCCTTGCCGTAGGCTGTGGATTCCCCGCCGGTTATGTAGACCGCCAGGTCACGAGCGCGACCCAGCCACGGCCGCTCCTGCAGCTCTGTGTAGGAGTATTCGGACGTGGGCCACCGCTCCGCTGAGTCCAGGTCACTGGGAGAGAACTCGTGGATTTCGGAGACCCACTCATAGAATGGGCTCTCTTGCGCAATGACGTATGTCGCGCTGTTGGGCCAGTAGGTCCCAACGTCGGAGATGGACTCCAGGCGATAGGAAGTTGGCGCCGACCCGGGAAGGATGGCCCCGAAACCCTGAACCGGGTAAACGGATACCTCGTTCCTGTACACGTAGCCGGGGTTCAATGTCCTCGGAACCTCGGCCGCCGACAACTCTGCGCCCGGTTCGTCGCGGGAAAACCTGAGTTGCTCAATGGGCAGCCAGGTTCTGTCGACGTAGCAGTCACCCACGGCATTCCTGAGGAGGTTTGTGTCGCTGCCTCCGCTCAACTCGAATACGGGCTTGCGGAGGGTTTCGCTCGCGACCTCGGCGGTTGTCCCCGGAATCAACGCGAAGTACCCACCGGGCCGCGTCAGGAGGCCAAGGCCGTTCTCAAGCCAGGTGAGCTCCCCCATGCCGCCCAACGCGGTCAGCGCCGCGCTGCGCACATCCTCGCTGGGGTCGTACAGCGCGACGCTCAGCGCGGGAATGGCTTTGGTGAACTCGCGCTCTCCCAGAAGCTGGGCTGCTGCGGCTCTCTCATCAGGCTGCCACGACTCTTCCAGAACGGACATCAGTTGCCGGCTGCTCCACCGCATCAGCGCGCCGCCTGCGGCCTCTCTGACGGTCGCATCCTCGTCCGCGGATCTGGCCTCGATCAATGGCACCAGGGCCACGGCTGCCCCAATCTGGCCCAGCGCCGTCGCGGCTGCGCGTCGCACCGCGGCTTCCGTATCTGAACCGAGTATCGACACCAGCTGCCTGGCGGTCCAGCCGGTCCCGAGCACGCCGAGCGAACGCACGGCAGCCTCCCGCACGGAGGCGTCCACGTCAGTAGTCGCCGCCAGCAGCAGCCCGCTCTCCGCTCTGTTCTTGCCTATGTGCGCCAGGTCATCTGCGACCTCCACCCTGACCGGTGCATGCTCGTCCCTGGACAGGGCCTGCAGGAAGGGCTGCGCTGCTCTTGCGTCTCGCAGTACGTTGAGCGCGCCAGCCGCCGAGGCCCTCATCTCCGGGTCCTGGTGATTGAGCAGGATCCAGACCAGCATGTCGAAGTCCAGCTTCTGCAGTGCGACCGCCGCAGCCCGGCGAACTTCCTCAGCCGGGTCGTGCTCCAAGGCCTCGAGCAGCCACGGTAGCACCTCCTCGCTGCCAATCTCACCCAGCGCCTCGACCGCCTCAAGGCGAACCGCCGGCTCTTCGTTCCCCGTCAGCATCTCCACAGCCTGATCCAGTTCGATCTCCTGGATGTACTCGATCCTGGACACACGGGAAGCAGGATCGAACGTGATCCAGCCCACGTCCTCCAGCGCGATTTCGGCCCAATGATGGAACTGATGCGCGTGGACTACCTGCACTCCCTCAAGCTCCTCGATGACCCAGCCGGACACCACCCTTGCCGGTATCCCGGCCGCGCGCGCCAGTACCACGAAGGCGGTGCTGTAGCTGACGTCGTCTCCGGCACGCCCATCGAAGAGGAGCCAATCGACGGGGTCGCTGCCGTCGGGAGGCTGCTCAGGATCAGCATCGCCGGGCAGGTAGGTCAACTCCTCCTCCATGAACAGCACAATCTGATTGGCGTTCAGGAAGGGGGACCGACTGACCCTGAACTGCTCAGCCACCTGCCGGACGCGCTCGGGGAGGTCATCCGGCAGCTGCAGGTACGCCTCATCGGTGGCGGTGTCTGCAGACACAAGGGCCTCCAGCGTGAACTGCGGCACGGAAGACGACCATTCGTAGTCCGATATGCGTCCAGGCACGGTCAGAGTGGCGCTGAACGGGTCGTACGTGCCCGCGGCATCAATGCGGGCAGGATACCGGGACACGGGCACGACGCCGGCCTCGATCGCTCCGGAGTCGTCCGGCGGGAACACCCGTATGGTGTTGGTCTCCACGCTGGACGGTGTGGCGAGAGGTCTGCCGAGAAGCGCCGGATTGAGTCTGCCGGTTGCGGCCAGGTCAGGATTCTGCGCGTCGAGACGCTGAATCATGGCGTCCACCGCATCCTCGATTGCTATGCCGGGGCCAACCGCAAGGCTCTGCGATTCGAGCTGCCGCCACTCGCCGCTCTCGTACACGTCGCCGGTGGCCACACGCAAGTACCCGGTGTGCGCCGCGCCCGCAACCCGGAACACGGGCCGGCCGGCTGCGTCGTCTCCCGGCGCCAGCGGTACCTTCCCGGGCGAACTCGAAGTCTCATCCTTGGGCGCTGCGTCGTCCAGAGCGTCTGTGCCGGGCTCAGGAGTCGCTGCGGGCAGGGCCACGCTCTCCGGCAACTCGAACGTCCTCATGTACTTCTCCACGACGGAGGCGTAGGCAGCCGATTCCCCCTGCCTGATCGTCCTTTCGAACAGGTCCAGGCCGTCGAGCGACTGGGGATTCAGAAAGCCGGAGGCGAGTCCGATCACCAGCCATGCAATCAGGACAGCCACCAGCGACTTTCGGTTGACCACCCCGGCAATGGCAAGAGAGAAGAAGACGGCGGTGAGAGCCACCAGTGCGCCGGACTCCAGAAGTGAGCCTTCGACCAGGTGCCGGTCGTAGGATAGCCTCCTTTCGAGCACACCGGAAAACGCCACGTATGCCCCGCCCGCCAGGATAGCGGCGGAGGACAGGACTCCCAGAGCGAGTGACGGCGAAAGCCGGAACGATGAGCGTGCTACGGGCCAGCCCAGCGTGGTGATGAGCACCACCGCAGCGAGAACCACGGCAAGCGCGAACGCCGATAGCTCCAGCAGCGCCACGCCTGTGGGAACGCTCTTGAACTCCTCGGCGCTTGGGCTGCTTGCCAGAATGTCCTGGGGGGAAGTCGCGACCAGGGACGCCAGATAGTCGAGCAGCCAGAAGAAGCCCAGCAGGGCCGCAGACAGCATCAGGAGCAGTCTGATCTGGCCTCCGACGCTTCCTGTGACCAACCTGAAGAAGTCTGCCCTAAGCCATCGCATCATGTGGCTGAAAGTGTGACCGACAGGCGGCGGCCGTAATGCCGTGAGGGCTACGAATGTTTGAGTGGTTTAACGCCCGCGGAGATAATTTTGCGCGATCCGGCCAACACGCTATGGCGGTTTCGCCAACTCCACCACCACCCGCGCCCATTATATCCCGTGACCTGAAACTTGCAAGTCACAGGGACCGGCCGGAGAGGGAGGGCAACCACGAGGGTTGCCACTACGTTGGAGGCCCCGCTCACGCCCTTCGACAAGCTCAGAGCCTGCCCCGCACTTGATGCGGGGGTGAGCGGACGAGACTAGGCCCGCTCATGGTGAGCCTGTCGAACCATTTGAGCGGGCTGGCTGTAGGCGTTGGCGGCCCCGCTCACGCCCTTCGACAAGCTCAGGGTGAGCGGGGGAGATTGGGCCCGCTCATGGTGAGCGTGTCGAACCATTTGAGCGGGCAGGTTGAAGGCGCAGTTGCCCGCGCCCCTTCCGTCATTCTGAGCGAAGCGCAGCGAAGTCGAAGAATCTTGTGTGACGGAGAGGTGATAAAGTGTGGGAGTGATGGTGTGGCAGGCAGTAAGAATCAAGGTCCTTCAAAGACCGAGCCTTAGCATCAGCCGCCACACCA
>DAOUKJ010000003.1:0-34756 GCA_034421435.1 Dehalococcoidia bacterium
TCCTCCACGCGCTGAAGCTGCTCTCCGACGAGCCGTTCCGCAACAGCGTCCTCAGGAAGGTCGCGGACCCCTACCTGCTGGAGTGGTGGGCGAGGGACTTCGGGGGCTGGCACCCCCAGTACCGCGCCGAGGCGCTCGCCCCGGTCCAGACGCGCCTCTCCTACTACGCCTCCTCCAAGCGGGCGCGCGCCATCCTGGGCCAGTCCCGCTCCACCATCGACATGCGCGAGACCATCCTCGGCGGCGGGATACTGATCGTCTCCACCGCCCAGGGCGCCGTTGGCAGGGACGTGGCCGCACTGGTGGGTGCGTCCCTGCTCAACCTCGTCGATTCGGTGATACGGCAGCAGGGCGACCTGCCGTTGGAGGAACGCAGGGGAGCGCTGGTCGTCGTCGACGAGATGCAGTCCATCCCCGGCGTGGACTATGAGTCGATGCTCTCCGAGCTCGGCAAGTTCGGCGCGTCCTTCGTCCTCGCCACCCAGAGCATCGGCAAACTGGACGACCTCTCCCGGACGATGCGGGACACCCTCCTCGCCAACGTGGGCTGCCTTGCCGTGTTCCAGGTGGCCGGGAGCGACGCCCGCCATCTGGTCTGGGAGCTGGGCAGGGACCGGGTGACCGAGGACGACATCACGTCGCTGCCCGTCCACCACTGCTACGTCAGGGCCACGGTGGGAAGGGAGCGGATGCCCGCCTTCTCGATGATGGTCCGCAGGCCCGAGCCGGGAGACCCCGCCATAGCCGCCCGCATTCGCGCAGAGGCCGCCGCTTACACCCTCACGGCTGATGACCTCGTGGACGCCGACGCCGACGCCCACAGGAAGGTGCAGGACTTCCGTGAGAAGGCCGACGACCTGGAGCACGGGGGCGAGGGGCAGGCCGCGCCGCCGCGGGACCCTGAAGCGGAAGAGCAGCCCGGCCAGCAGGACGGTCCAACCGGTGGTGACGGCCGCCGGGACGCGGGAGAGGAGGTGGAGGGATGAGAGCCGGAGGATGCGAGGCTGACCTGCTCCGCACGCTTGCTGCGATGCCCTTCCTCGACCGCCAGGAGATGGTCGCCGTCACCGGCTGGTCCAGGGGCGCGGTCTACGAGGCCGTGGAGAGGCTGGAGGACGGCGGGTTCGTCGCCTGGGTCCCCCACGCCACCGACCTCGTTCCCTCGAGCCGGAGGTTCCACCTCACCGCCGAAGGGCTTGGCCGCCTGGCCGGCGAGGCAGGTGCAGGCTTGGACGAGCTCGTTCACCGCCACCCCGTCTCCGGCATGTGGCGGCGCATCCTCATGGAGCGGCTCGACGCCCTCGCCGCCATCTACCGGCTGACCGCGGCCATCGCCCACGTCACCTATCCCCTGCGTTTCCACTGGTACCGGGCGAGGCCCCTGGACGCCGCTGTAGACCTTCCCGACGGGCGCACCGTCGGCATCGTCCGCCGCGGTCTCACCGCCGACAGGACCGGCTTCTCCCGGCGGATGCGGAAACTGGGCAACGGCCCGCTCCCCGGCGCCGTCCTCGTGCTCATGCCGGATGAGATCGGCCTGCGGCAAGCCCGCAGGATGCTGACGGGCTATCCCGTCCCATTCTTCCTTGCCCTGGAGCGGGAGGCGGTCGCCGCCACTCCCGCCGACCCGGTATGGGTGCCGCCGGCCGTCCACGCAGCCATCGACCTGCGCACGGCCATCGACCGGGCGGAGGCGCGCGGAGAGCTTTCCCCGGAACCCGACCTGGCCCGCGCCTCGGCGCCCGCCGATCTCGCCGTCGCGGGTCCGGGCTGGAACATCCTCGACCACATGCTTCCCACCTACCTCAAGCCTGGCGAGAAGCGCGCCGCCGACCTGCTCTCCGACTGGCCATGGATCGTCCTCAGGGACCTGGCGGCGCTGCTGGGCGTATCGCCTCAGAGGGCCTCAGAACTGGTCAACCCCCTGGATGGCTTCGGCCTCGTCACCCGGCCCGTCGCAGGGAGCGGACGCCTTGCCCTCACCGACCGGGGGCTTGCGATGCTGGCCCGCAGGGACCGCACGTCAGTGGGCATTGCGAAGAAGCGGTGGAGCGTGGCGCCCCGCGTCAGAGGGACGACTTTCGACTGGCGCAGCGTGTCGGGCGGCAGGAGCCGCCAGCTGCTCAGGAACGTCGAGCATACCGCCGGCGTCCATGCCTTTGTGGGAGCCCTCTCGAGACAGGCGGCCCTCCTCGGCTGGGAGGTCACTCAGCTCGACCCGCCCCGCAGGGCCTCCCGGTACTTCCGGTATGGCGACAGCCGCCGCTCGGTTCACCCCGACGCCTTCGGCGTGCTGCGCAGGGCCGGGACGACCTGGCCATTCTTCCTGGAGTGGGAGCGCCGCGCCGTGCGGCCGAAGACGATGTCCGAACGCCTCGCGCCCTATCTGCGCTACTACGCATCCCACAGGCCCATCGACGACCACGGCGTCCGGCCCGACGTCCTGGTCGTCTTCGAGGACGAGACTGCGGCCACCCACTTCCTGCGCGTGGCGCGGGAGGAGATGCAGGCCAGAGGAGTGACGGTCCCCCTGTGGGTCTCCCACGGCGCCGCCATAGGCGATATGGGGCCGCTGGGACGCGCCTGGCGCCGACCCGGCCACTGGGAGTCTCCCAGTGACCTGCCGCCGCAGTGAATGACGACAGCCAACGGGAGCGGCGCAGCCACCTGTGCTCCTCCCATCCGATAGAGAGGACGGAAGCCATGCGTTCACAAGGCATGAACGGAGAGAGAGGCCCCCGGAGGCGTAGAGGACGGAACGTGATCCGGCTGAACAGGGCGGCCCTCTGGGAGCGGCTGGCTCAGCTGGACCGCTCCCAGAACTGGCTCGCCCGGGAGATCGGGGTCAGTCCCGGCCACATCTCGATGCTGGTAAACGGCGGGCGGGCGCCCTCGGGGCGCATCCGCGAACGGATGCTCAAGGCTCTCGGCCTGAATGACTTTCACCAGCTCTTCAGATTGGAGGTGACAGATGAATCGCTACGTTGAACCCCGTTTCCAGGTGTACTCCGGAATCACCATCGGCGGACGCCCTCTGCCTTACCAGAGCGGCGTGCTGCCGGATGACTTCGCCTTCCGCATCGAACGGCTGAAGGAGGCCAGCGGCCTCACCTGGAACGGCTTCGCCCTCGCCGTCGGCGTTGACCGCCAGCAGGTCCGGCGGTGGCGCAAGAAAGGCGTCGAGCCCTCAGGAGGACCGATGCTATCCCTCTTCCGCTTCGCGGCCAGGATGCCCGGCGGTCTGGAGATCCTCATGGGCGAGGACTTCCAGATGAACCACTGGGAGGAGCAAGAGGACAGCTAGACCCAGTCCACGGACGCCGCCCGGCGACGCCCAGTCCGTCCGCGCCGGGCCGGCCCCATCGCCACACCGTAGAGAGAGCGGGGTCCATGGGAGACCACGCGGCGACCGCGCAATATGAAAGACACGACCGGACAGAACGAACACGACAGACGCAAGAGGCCCGGCGGGGACGAAACCCTGGCCGAGCTGATGGCGGGCTACACCCCCAAGCAGCGAGAGGCCCTCCTGAAGGGGCTCCGTATCCTGGCGGATGTGGCCGTCCGCGCCCACGTCCGACGGCAGGCGCCGGGGACCCGCGACGTGCCGGTATGCGACGACGAGAGGGAGGAATGATGGATACGCATCCCGCGCTGTGCAACGACCGCGTATTGTCCTGCTGCGCCGCGAAACGGTATACTTTCCGGTACGGTAACAGATGATGGAGACCGGCGCATGGCGTTTCACCGATGACCGCGGAAACCAGGTCAGGCTCACCGACGAGCGTCGAGGGCACATCCTGCGAAGGCATCCGGAGATGGCCTTCGAGTTGCACCGGTTCGCGGAGACCCTGGCCAGCCCCGACGCGGTGAGACCCTCCAGGTCCAGCCCGGCGGTCCATCTCTACTACCGCCTCTACCCGGACCAGCAGGGCAGGAACCGCTATCTCTGCCTGGTGGTGAAGAGAGGCACGGACGACTCCTTCGTTCTCACCGCCTACCTGAGTCGAGGCATCAGAGGAGGGTGACCATGGCGAGCAGAAAGGTACTGGTCTCGTACGACCACGACGGGGACATGCTTGAGGTGCAGTGGGCCTTCGGGGAGGGCTACTTCACTCCCACGGACGACGAGCGCATCCTCAAGCGCCTGGACGACGCCGGCGAGGTGGTCGGCTTCCTCATCCACGAGGTGAGCACGCTAACGGAGCCGAGCCCCGTCGAGTTCGAGCTGGCGTCCGAGGCCGCAGCCGATGACGTCGCCAACGTCACGGCGCGAGAGGCGGCTATCCGGTTGGGAGTGTCCGAGCGCAGGATGCGCAAACTGGTCCGGGACGGCCGCGTGCGGGGAGCGACAAAGGCCGGCGCCGAATGGCTGATCCCCACACCCGTCGAGGTGGTCCCAGGGAAACGGGGTCCGGTAGGCATCGCAGGACGCGCCGTCGGCAGGGACCGATAGGGGAGCCCCGGCCATCTCTGCCTTGACAACGGCACTCCAGATTCCCCACGATACGGGTATGACCCAATACGACCGGAGGCAGGACAGCATGCCCAGGAACAGAAAGGCCATCACCTTCTCACTGCCCCCGGAGATGGACGAGCAGGTCAGGCAGTTCATACAGGAGGAGGACCGCACCATGAGCGAGTTCCTGCGTGAGGCGATCCGCCTCTACATGAACGAGCAGGAATGGCTGCGGCAGGAGCGTCGACGGCGGTCTGAGGCCCGCCGGAACGGCTAGCAACGAGCAAGGAGGACACACCCATGAACCAGAACACCGACTACACACCCGCAGCCCTCTACGCCAGGGTTTCCAGCGACCGGCAGGACGTGGACCTGTCCGTGTCCGCCCAGCTGCGGGCGCTCAGGGACTATGCCGGGAAGAACGGCTACCTCGTCGCCCGCGAGTATGTGGATGAAGCCGAGAGCGGGCGCATCGCCGACCGGCCCGAGTTCCGCAAGATGATCGACGAGGCCGCCAAGCCCAATGCTCCCTTCCGGGAGATACTGGTCTGGAAGTTCTCCCGCTTCACGCGCAAGCGCGAGCATGCGGTCGCCTTCAAGTCGATGCTGCGCAAGAAGGGCATCAGGGTCGTCTCCATCACCGAGCACGCCGACGACACGCCGACGGGCAAGCTTATGGAGGCGATCATCGAGAGCGTGGACGAGTTCTACTCGGAGAACTTGGCCCAGGAGGTGACTCGGGGGATGCGCGAGTCCGCCTCGCGCGGCTTCTGGATGCCCTCGATGGCGCCCTACGGCTACCGCAAGGTCTACGTCCAGGACGGGGCGAAGAAGCGTCCTACGCTGGAACCCGACGAGGACGCAGCCCGCGTGGTCAAGCGCATCTTCGCCATGGCCGAGGCCGGGACTGGGATGATGCACATCGTCCGCGCCCTCAACGACGAGGGTATTGCCAGCCCCGCCGGAAAGCTCTGGTCGAAGACGGTGGTCCACAACATGCTCAGGAACGAAGCGTATACGGGGACTCTGGTCTGGGGCACGAACGCGAAGGACAAGGCTGGCCCGGTGCGCGTGGAGAAGGCGTTCCCCAGCCTCGTATCCAAGGCCCAGTTCGGTCGCGTGAACCGGCTGATGCGCTCCCGTTCACCCAAGATGACTCACCCCCGCCGCGTCGGAAGCACCTACCTGCTCAGCGGACTGGTCAAATGCAAGGCGTGCGACCGGGCGTTCAGCGGGCACGACGCCAAGAGCGGCCGGTTCGCCTACTACGTCTGCCAGTCAATTATGAAGCGCGGCAAGGACGCCTGTGATTCGCCGAGGATCAACGCCAGGCGCTTCGAGGAGATGGTCATCGACAAGATACGCACAAACATCCTCACCGACGGCAACATCCGCGCACTGGTGAAAGTGGTGGACGAGCGGATGGACAGCGTGGCGAGTGAGCAACACAAGCGACTGGAGACCATCGATGATGAGCTTGAAGAGGTGAAGCGGAAGTTGGGCCGCATCTGGCACTTCATAGAATCAACGGGCATCGACATGGCCGACGCCTCGGACCGGATCACGGAGCACCGCGAGCGGCAGCGGCGGCTTGAGGCTTCGGCTGCAGAGGCGAGGGCGATCCTCGCTCAGCGCAGGGAGGTTTTGGACGACGTGGAGACGATAGCGGCCTACGCCCAGGACATGAGCGAGTTTCTCAAAGATAGTGAACTCACCGAACGCAGGGCCTTCATCGAGACCTTCGTCAAGGAGATCGTCGTGACGCCCGGCAGGGCTGTTGTCCGCTACACCGTGCCCATGCCGGGCGACAGCCCCATCCCCGGGAGAAGCGCCGAGGAAATGGTGCTGAACGGCTCGGTTCTGCCTACCGTCAAGCCAAGCCCACCCAAGGGAGACTCGAACCACCTCGGCGTTGGTCAGCCTGGTGAACCGCCCTCCCCACCCAGCGTTGCGCCGCTCTCTCACCCGTCCCCCCCCCGCCGCCCGAGTGCAGGGAATGCTCGTGCTCCGGCCCCCTGATCTCGACAAGGGCCGGCGGGGCCCAGATGACGGACTGGCTGACACAGCCGACGCCCGAATCTCCGTGGGTGATCAGCGAGGAGGGATTGTTCGAGTCCCAGTCGATCAGGGGCTCGACTGCGACCAATGGCTCGGGCAACAGGTCGCTATCTTCGACACCAGAGGAATCACGCTCAAGGACATCATAAGGGTAACGGTCAACACAGAAGCAGCTCACTCCCCGCCTTTGGAGAGGCTGATGATTCCAAGGGGCCACAATGACAAGGCCAGGTTCAGAGTCGTCAGAGACCGCGAGATTCACATCCTGAGCCACATTCGGGTCTGTGGTGTGCGTTACACAGCCTGGAAGGCGCGTTCCAGCCGATTGATGGTATGTGCCAGAGCCTTCGGCGTCCCCTTATGAATCGCCTGCACCGTTGCAACCACCTCCGCAGCGCACTCCATGACGACGCGCATGTGGACTCCAAGCGAGTGCAGGTTGTTTGTTCTCGTTCGCCAGCAGGCACGCCGTCGCATGGAGTTGCGCCTTGCGAAGCAGCAGGCCGGACTCGCTGCGGGAAACACTGCTGGGTCCTCTTCGCTAGGCCCTCTGAAAATGTATGGGAACGCCTCGTCGAAGTCCGCTGGTTCTAACGCACTCCCGATCATCCGGTGTGATTCGCGTACGTAGCCAGCCATAGCGCTGCGGTATCCGGTCACTCGATCCCCTCCGCGTCCTTACTGCGGAGACTGGCAAGCAGCAGAGCCGCAGGAACTGTTCGCAGTACAGTACGCCGAGGCCCGTAAGTGGTGGGCCGATGGATACCGCTTTGCGAACATTCGAGTGGAAGGTGACGCTCTAGTACGTGACCCGGCTTGATGTTGCTCAGTGTACAGGCGCTGGCGTACGGAAGCCGTCCTACTCCCTCTCAAAGCCGCTGTCTTCGAAATTCAGGGTACGGCTGTTCTCAATGACTATCCGCACGACCTGTTCCGGCGTGCCGTCTGGCATGTTGGCTTCGATTTCCAGGGTCAGTCTCACGTCCGCCCCAAGTAATCCCACAAGATGAGCAATCACTTCGTCAGCGACCTGACTAGCGTCTCTCCCGACGCGGGTGGGATCCAATTTCACCGACCCATGGTAGCGTCTGGCCGAAGGCTGCGGAGTAGGCGTGGGCGAGTCCGTGGCAGGGGTCTCTTGCACCTCTCCGTGCCCTGACGGCTCTTGGACGTAAGTAGTCTCACCCCCTTCAGTAGGACTAGCAGGAGGGGCTGTTTCCGAATCCATCTGCCTTCGGGCGACGTTGGGATGGACCACCAGGCCCGGGTCGTTGTCGACGAGTGGGCCTCGTGGTCCTGCCTGGAGACCCCGGTACCTTCCGGCGCTTTCGTCATAGCCATCCGCGTATGCGAAGGAGTCTTGCTCCCACGTCATCAATGCCAGGCCGTTACGTATTGCTTCAAGCAGGACCGACGGGTCCTTGAGTCTAGGCAGATAGGAATAGCGGGCAAAGTCATCCACCAGCTGCCGTGCCGCAACGTGTTCTCCCCGCCACAGCGGGATCCGATCCAATTCCATACGGAGGCGCGTACCGGCGAAACTAGTCACCAGCAGTTCGTCATTGCGCATCCTCCTGCTGGCCCGCTCGGCAAGAGGTCCCTGACCAGCCAGTCTGATAGCTTGCCATCCCACGTCAGATTGGGGAGTGCTCTGCACGGGAACCAGCAGCCACTGGTAGGTCTCCCCGATACGAGCAGCCACTGCGTCATTGGCCGAATTCTTTTGGGACTCGGCCTGCCGCACCTGGTGTGGCGGGAGGTCAAGAGGATCCTTGTCGGTGAGAATCGACTGCCAAGCCAGGAGTCGCCTCACGCCATCCTCCAGGTCTTGAAGACGCGTATCGTCCGCCGCTAGAAACGCCAGAGTATTCCTGAACAGGCGAGGCGTGTTCCCTCGCGACTCCAGTATGGACTTAGCAGCCGCAATGGCGCGGCTATCCGAACCTCCTTCACGCGTGTGCGAGTATGCCGGGGCGATCACTACAAGGCTCGCATCTTGGTCATCCTGCACATCGTGCCCAGATGATGGGAAGATGTGGACTCTGTTGAAATCGCCTCGATTACTGAGGTCCGCCCGGAGGCGTCGTTCGATCTCCCTGTCCACCTCGTCACGGTTTCGCCGGTACTCCTCGGCCCTGCTCTCGGCGAGAGTGGCTACAGTCGGCTGAGTCGAGTACCAGTAGCGCACTCCATCCTGGTACAGGTAAGTGGCGGCGCTGCTGAGTCGCCGCATAGCATCGCCGAACACTGCGGGAGACTCTCCCGGAATGGCGCACCCGAGCTTGATTCGCCGGTCTTCAATTCCCTGATTGGCCGCCGCCGGGATAGGAGCCGAGCCCAAATAGATAGAGCGAGCCACCCTGCGGCAGGCGCTGTACCTTCCCAAGTTTGGCACCTCGCCATCGAGCCGGAGGGGAAGTGAGTTGGGGCCGTCTACATCGCGGTCTATGACGGGGGTCCAGTTGTCGGGGAGGTATCTTGTCAGTTCGGACAGCACATGCTGGTCATCTACGGGGACGTTCGCCGGCAGTATCAGAGGATTGCGATCCCCCTTCTCCCAAAGGCTGTGTATCACTGCCGCCATGAGTCGCAAGACGCCGCGTGTGCGCTGGAAGGTCTGCAACGTTGACCAATCAGTGTAGAGCCGCTCGAAGACCTCCGGATGGATTGGATACGCCGCCTTCATGCGCCCCTCATAGTCGGCTTCGGCGCATTCTGTGGGAAACTCCTGGTGATTCGTCCGGTAGAGGTCGCAGAAGGCGCGTGCCACATTGTCACGAGTGGCGAAGTGAGCCTGGTCTGCGATGGGCTGGAACAACCGTCGCCTCACGATCTCGAAGCTCTCCTCTGCGCTGGCTGGACGCCACGACGACTCGACCCGCCCGATGACGTTGCGCAGACTGCTGAGGGCGGCCCGTCCTCTCAGTCCTCCTACCTCGGCGTCGTCAGCTTGTGCATGGGGCGATCCGGTCGTGTCAGAGGCCGAGGCCGGTAGGCTGATGACTAGCAGACAGTCTTTCGCAAGCTTCGCCGACTCCGACAGCGCCTGAGCGAAGGTGAACTGGGTCTCGAAACTCCCTGCAGGTAGGTCGCCCTCATCATGGAGTTGCCGGGCGTAAGCCACCCATTCGTCTATCAGGATGAGTGAAGGCCCGTACGTATTGAGCAGATGGCGCAGCACGTCTCCGGGGTTCGTGGCGCGCTCGTCGTCTGCCCGCACCCGCTCATAGGCCCGTCGGGCTTCTGCCTCGCCGCCTGCCGCCTGCCCTAGCTGCCAGGCAAGCTCTCCCCACAATGTGCGCACCTCTGTGCCGTCCGCCTTGATGACGGGATTGCCGGGCGATATGCGGTTCCCGACCAGCACCACTCGCTTTACCGAAGGCAACGTCGCTACACCGATGTCCTGCATCACGGCATCCATGCCGGGCAGGTCGCTGACCGGCGCGCCGGAGAACAGGTGATAGAGGGCCAGCATTGAATGGGTCTTGCCGCCGCCGAAGTTCGTCTGGAGTTGCACCACCGGGTCGCCGCCCATGCCTGTCAGCCGTCGGATGGCGCTGCCCAACAACTGCTTCAGGCTGTCTGTCAGGTAGGTGCGGCGGAAGAACTCCGATGGGTTGAGGTACTCGGGCGCCCCCTCCCCAAGGCGCACCTGCCAGAGGTCCGCCGCGAACTCAGCCTGCTGATACCGACCGCTAGCTACGTCCTGATGCGGACTGACCACTTCACGCCACGGAGTAAGCCCGCCCATCGCTGGACTTTCAACGGCGGTGCTGGCGGTCCTGCGCCGCTGCGTTCGCGCATGCTCGTCGAAGCGCACCCGCAGGAGCTCCATCTTTATGGCCTCAATCTCGCCGGCCTCCGGCGCGGAGACGGCCATCAGGAGCCGGTGGGTCGAATCGAGAGCACGGTAGGCATCGTCGCTGGAAAATGCCTCTTGGTGCGCCCAGCGATTGCGGATGTCTCGTAACTCACTCACGAGGCTCCGTTCGGCCGGCCCGAGGGTGTCGCGGTAGACCTCGTTCCAGGAGTCCCACATAACCCGCAGCAGCCCGGCGACGTCCAACCCGGCAAGGTGCCCTTTGGCGTCCACAACAGACTCCCCAAGCACTTGCTGCAATACTGCTGAGGAGCGCCCTTTGTGGTGATTGATGAACTCCCGCGAGACGAAGGGCCCAAGCCCGGCCTTGAGCGCGTCCATCGAGCTGCCCACCCGATCTCTATTCGTTATTGCCATGCGTCCCTTCCTCCGGCTCTATTCGCCGAGTAGGCCGCGCCTCCTGAACTCCGCCCCTACGGAGTCGTAGAGGGCGCTGGCCTGAGATAGCGCCCGATTCGCGTCGTCATCGTTGGGTTCCGGCCAATCGCCGGGATACCTCGTTTCCACCGCCCACTCGGTCAATTCCGCCAGGTCGGGGTGTGCGGCGCGCACAAGCCAACTGTCGGGCAGGAGGTTGCGAAGGGCGTCCAGGTCGTGGCTGAACGGGAATTCGACCCCTTCCAGCACCAGGGCTGCCTTCAGCGCCTTCTCGGCTGCCTGCTGTGAGAGCCAGCAGGCGTGCCGGGGCGCGGTGGGAGTATCCGACAGGAGCCGGACCGCCACACTCAGGTCCTCCTCTGAGAACCGCAGCCAGCGCAGCGCTTCCTCCACTACGGGGTCAGGGTCGTTCATAGACGACCCTCCCTTCCCGCAGCGCCGCGTGGAGTACGGTTCCCACGACGCGCCCCCTGCCGATAATCTCGTCAGGCGTGGCAACGACGATGTCCTTGCTGACGGGTAGGTCTCCTAGCGATCGCCGTATCTCCACCGCGGTTTGGCGCTTGTCCGTCCCATTCCCCATCACCACAAGCAGATCCACATCGCTTGACTCTATGGCAGTGCCACGGGCATGGGAACCAAAGAGCACGACGCGAGATGGATCGAACCGTCCGACAATGCGGTCCACCATAGTCGAGATTATCGCTTCCGTGGTCATGGCAAAGCACCATCCTCTCCTGGGAGTGCCCCCTGGCGCTCCAGTGGTCTCTCCCTCGCCAAGCGAGCTATCTCCGGCCAGCTCTGGACGAGCGCATTGTAGCCCTGGGCCTCTTGGGAGCGGTTCCTTTGATCGCAGATGCGGTAGAGGCGGTAAGCCAACTCCCGGGCGGCGTCGGCATTGGCGCCGAGCTTGGCCATCAGCTCGGCTGCGACGAACTCACCCCGGTCGAGAACCCGCACCAGGTGATGCGTCGCCTCCCATATGGTGAACCGCCGCTCTCTCTCCGGGTCCCAGTCCTCGGGCAACTCGCCGGGCCGGAGCAGGCGCACCCTGCCCATCCCCGACTCCAGTACGCCCGCCTCGACAAGTCCTGACACGCTGGTGTTCTTGGCCTTGGAGAGCGTCTCGGCTTCTCCGAAGTCCCCCTCTGCAAAACCCGATTGCTCGAACCAGGCAAGCGCCCAACGGGTATCGGCGTCGAAGTCGCCCTCCTGCTCCGCCAGCACCTCGTCCAGGGTCTGGTTGATAAGGGCGAGAGCCTCGCGCACGGAAACCGCCTCGCCATTAGCATCAAGCACCTTGGCGTAGCGGGTAAAGACCGCCATGCCAGGGCCGATCGCGGCCTGCGCCAAATCTACTGGTGCGATGTTTCCACTTTGCATCTGGTACAGGGCGCTGGGCAACTCGGCGTGTAGCGCATCAACGAACTCTCGACGGGTTGCGATAGGTGGGTCATCAGGGCGCAGTCTGCACACAAGGATAATAGCGGACGCGAGCGCATTAGTGCCCAGCCCCACCATCCGGTATTTTTGCGCACTCCTCATAGGCCAAGTCCCTCTGATAGAGAAGCCAGCACGGACCACGGCATCCAAGAAAGTTTCCCATCCAGTACTGGATACTCCTATGTGGCCCCTCTGCTCTGACTGCTTGAAGGCATAGTAGATGGTTACTGGGAAGCTAGGATGGCATTGTTGTGCAAGTTTGTTCATGGCTTCCGTCATTCCATTGAGGAAGAAAGCTTCGGCTTGTTTTGCACCGCCATGTCGGTATGGTGAGGCGATTAACTCTTCTGCTTTAGGGACCCCAAGGGTAGCGAACAAATCGGGGAACATTGAGCGGAGTGACTGACGCAACCACACATAGAAAAAATCTGATAAATCTGCGTAGCCTACATTATCATAGTATGGTGGATCTGTTGATACCAGCATATTGTCGCCAGCCTTATCGATCATTGCATTTCGTTGCACTGCGATTCCGCTGCCATTGGGCGCAAGCTGTTGGAGACACTTCGAGATGTAGGCGCTAGCAGGAATAAGGCCTCCGACAGTTTCCTGGAGGATAGCTGCTTCTGGGAAGTCCCAAGTCATCGCGATGGCCTGCTTCCCGAAGAGACTCATCACTTTTTGATTGCCGGGAATCCAACGTGTGCATGAATTGGAGAAGTCACAACAGCGATCTACAGCAAAGGCCAAATACACCGCTATCGCCTCGGCGTACGCCATAGCACCTTTCCCGCCGTCCCGCAGCGGTACGCCGTCCGCTGGCATACCAGCTGCCACGGCGTCGCGTTGGACGCGCTGTCGTGCTTCCGTCACCAGTTCGGAGAACGTGGTGAGAGCGGCAAGTTGGCGAGAAGTGAAGAGATCCCGCCATTTAGTCATGCCGTACTCCTGGACTCGGAAGCTGAGTGCTCGCTTAGGCAAGTCCGCTTCCGGTGTATCCGTGGGCGTCGCACTCAGCGCGATCTTTTCTTGATCTTCCGTAGGTGCCAGATACACCCGGCTTCGATCACCTTGGGCGACAATCGCCATCAGGCGTGCGCTCATTCGCCCTGCCTTCGCCTCGGATCGTAGGTATTCGAACGGCATCGGGTAGCCCGACATTAGACACAGGAAGCTGCTACGACTGCCACCAGACTTGGTGCCTCTATCAGCTGTTGGGGAAGGCTTGCCTGTCTTGACGGTGAAGCGGTAGCTACCGTTCTCAATTACCGGATGAACATATACTTCCCTGCCCTTCTTGGTCGAGAGTACGAAAGTGGAGGCCAGCGGCACGTCCACGTTAGCGAAGGCGGGGTTGGGACTCTTAACTGTGCGCGCCCAGAGCCAGGCGATGATGGTGAGCTTCCGGCCCACATATCGCTTCAAGTCGGGCCGGTCTTGCGCCATCTCAGCAGTGACCTCTACCTTGGGGTATAGGTGGCCAATCCGCCTCTCTGCCTCGTCACGCATCCACTTGCCGTAGTGACGCACGTCTTCGGCCAGTCCTGTCGTTCCCTTCCACACGGCACCGGTGGAGCCCTTGCCTTTTCGGGATTCGGGGCTCACGGGAGACCTCCCGGCTAACCGGGGTGGTATCTCAATCATGGCCTTGTTGATGAGCACTGCCACCGGATTCAGGTCGCTGGCATGGGCTTCCAGTCCCAGCCGCTGCGCCTCCAGCGGTATGGCGCCACCGCCTGCGAACGGGTCGTAGAAGGCGGGCAGTTTATTCGGATCGAAGAGCTCGGCAGCCCTGGGATGGTCCCGGTTGTCCTCGCAGGTGCGCCGCCAACTCTTCCGTATCTCCTCCCGCGCGGCCTCCAACACCGTCTCGTTAGTGGTGTTCTCCCACTTGACCAGTTTCTCGAGGATGCCGAATAGGCGCCTGCGCTCCTGGGACTGGGCCTCCTTCGTTGGAAACAACTCCGGGTAGGCCGATGGGTCATCGACCATTTGGGAGAAGAGCACGGCCCTTGCCGCCGCCAACGGTTGCCGTGCCCACCAAAGGTGGATGCCACGAGGGTGTGGTCCGATGCCGGGCATCTTGTCATACGCCGATGCCTCGTTGATGGCGTCGAGCGGGAGAGCAACCTCTATGAGTTTCTTGCGGATGATCAATGTCAACCTCTTGTGACTATCTTGACTTCAGGACTAGCTGTACCAAGCTGTATAGCCTGTAGAACAGATAGTCCATATGCTCGCTAGTTGTCAGCATCTCTTGATTCGTCTCCGAGTGACGAATTCGCAGGCTGTTTCCTATATTGGTGAGTTCAACTGCTTCCTTATCCAGGGCGTCCCGGAACTTGGGAGAGGATGCACCCGCAGCGTTGTCCAGCATTGCCTGCGCCTGCGCCTTCTTGTCGCCTTGGCCGTCTAGAGTCTTGAGTCTCTCCCATGCGTCCCAAAGTGACTCCAGTGCCTCCCGGCGTGTCTCGGGACGGGGGTCAAGGAACTTCCGTCGAGCTGTGCTCAAGAGCCGGTCCAATTCCGCGTCACCAGTGTGAGACTCAGACTGAACCAACGTATGTTGAAAAACAAGCGGCGTCAATCGTTCTATGTGACCGTCTTCCGAGAGCACATAGGCAATGCCATTACGTCGAAAGATTGTCTCGACCTCATTTCGGAATTGATTCCTGCCTGCTTCCTCGTCAAACGCCAAATGATAGTGACTGAAGTACGAGTGGCTACTTGTTCGACTTGGCTTGCCAACGCTTTTCCAGCAGAACTCGATTAGATCTAGTATGTCTAGAGTAAAGGGCTGTACATCTGGCATGTCCAATGCGGCAAGCGTTGTTCTCGTGAAATGTGGGTAGGTTTGGTCAATAAGGTTAGCAATTCTCGGTATCTCGGCTCGCAATGCATCGTCGAACATCCCCATATCGGCTCCGCACACGTATGGTCCATCCGGGCAGATGTCTGGGAATCGTGCACCGAATGACCCATCTGCATCACGATTGCGAATTGCGGCAAGCAAACCTCTCCAGACGTTGGCGCTAATCTCCCCGCTGTCGCGAAGCAGTTCGCCTGCTTCTCGCTCACTGAAGTATCGCATTTCGTCGCTCACGACGGCACTCCCGCCCGGGCCAGTAACTCCGGCAGATCGTAATTCACGCTGGTCACGCCAAAGTCCGGCTCGCGTTGGAACGGCCTTCGGATGTAGTGAATCTTATCCAGTCCATCGTCCTGAAACTCCACGATTGCCAGGATATAGTCGTCAGGCTTGTTCAAGGACGTGAGGACCTCATTCTTGGTGACCGTTACAGTTGGAGCGCCCTGGACTCGCCCCTTCACTTCGATGAAGCGTAGCTTGCCGGCGCCAGGCACACGGCTCTCGATGTCGTAGCCCAGCTTATCCGATTCCCGATCCACCGGCTCGAACCCGAGGCCGCGCTCGGCCTCCATCACCGCAGCCCTAGCTCGGGCTGCTGCTGCTTGCGTATCTCGACTCGCCGGAGGAGCGCTGGCCGTGCCGGTCATCTTTGCAATGAGTCCCGCAGGAACCACGAGCACGCCGCCGAGCACAACAGGGGGCAACGGCGAGAGCTGGCGCTCGCGGTGAATCTCGTCCATACGCTTCTGCAAGCGAGCTTGAAGGTCGTCGGCCCTGCGCCGAGCTTCAGAGGAATTCAGGCGTGCGTTGGGCTTTCCCGCCTGCTCCTGCAAATGTAGGTCGGCGGCCCGATGGTCCCAGTAGGCAATCTCCTTGGTAAGACGCTCCTTGACTGCGGCCTCCGTCTTCGAGAGGAGCTCCAGCTTCCGCGACCGTACCTCTCCGAGGTGAGCCGGTGCCAAGCGCGACACCGCATACTCGACGGCCTTAGCTTCCAAGTCGCCGCCAATCCAGCCGCACTCAGGCCGGCTCACTATCTCCGGCACGCCCGGCTCCCCTGCTCGCAACGGCCGGTAGTCGAGGTATGGCGCATAGTCCTGCCCCACCGTCTCAAGCTCCGAGTTCACTTCGATGTGGAGCATCCTCTTGGAGATGGTCCGCTGCTCCCCGGCGCGGGTGCGGCTCCCGTCTTGGACTCTGTGCTCCAGGTACATAAGGACGCGGGGCTGATCGCCGTCGTCGTTATCGTCCACCAGCACTGAACTCTGCCGGAGCAAATCGCGGTGACGCTCCAGCGTCAGGTCTATGGTGGCGTCCAGCAACGGATGGCCAGGACAGACGAACGCCGCCAAGGGCTGGCCAGAGGGAGCCACAAGCGACTTCTCGAAAGTGATGCGCTCGTAGCGTGGCAGAACGGGCTCGCCCAAGCCAATCAGCCGGTCGCGGTCGCGCACCAGGGCCGGGACATGGGTCACCTGGTAGCGACGGTGCTCACGCTCTGCGACTCTACCTCCAAGGCGGCGAAAGGCTTCGAGGAAGAAGGACTCGATGTAGTGGGGCTGGAGCCTCCTGACCTCGGCTCGCTCCATCTCCTCCCGAATCCTGAGCACTTGGCTGGTGTCCATCGAGTCCTTCACGAGGGCAGACTCCTCAAGGAGGTCTTGGACCTGCCCTCTGTCAAACGCGTCACTGACCGCCTGAGTCAGCCGGACCTGGACTTCAGGACGCTCCCCGTAGCGGATGGCCTCCAGGAGCAATTCACGCAGCGGCTTCCCGTCGAACTGCACCTTGCCCAGAACATCGAACACTTGCCCGCCCAGCGCCTTGCGGGCCTCTTCCAGCTTTTCCAGCAGCGTGTGATAGACGTCGCCTTCACGGGTTTCCTGCGCGATCAGGTTCCACAAGTGGCAGACTTCGGTCTGGCCGATGCGGTGGATGCGCCCGAACCTCTGCTCGATGCGATTCGGGTTCCACGGAAGATCGTAGTTCACCATCAAGTGTGCGCGTTGGAGATTTATTCCTTCGGAAGCCGCGTCGTTGGCTAGGAGTATCTTCACGCCAGGGTCGTGCAGGAAGGACTCTTGGATGGCCCGCCGGTCCTCCCGCCCGATGCCGCCGTGAATCATCACTACCGCCTCCTGACGGCCTAGGAGGGTGGCGATCCGGTGGCGCAGGTAGTTGAGGGTGTCTCTATGCTCCGTAAAGACAACGAGCTTCTGGTGGGGGGAGGGCATGAACGGTTCCTCGTCCCCTGGCGGCGCGTTTGTGAAGAACCGGTTGAGGAGACCAGCCAACTCCTGCCACTTCTTGTCGTCGCCGCTAGTCCGCACTTTCCCTGCCAGCGATTCCAGCCTTCGGAGACTCTGGATCTCAGCCACAAGCTCGTCCACTGTCCGTGCCGCCGTAGCGCGGTCGACGATCTCTTCCTCGGCGGCGGCAGCCTCCTCATCGGGCGCATCTTCGAGGTCCGCGATGTCCTCGTCATCCCACTGAGGGGCGCTTGCCGATAGTGACGAGGCGACATCAGAGCCGCGCTGCAACAACTGAAGCTCGCGGAGCCGGCTCTCCAGCCGCTCCCTGCGCCGACGTAGGGATTGGTAGATGGCCTCCGGAGAAGACGCCAACCGGCGTTGGAGGATGGTCAGGGCAAACCCCACCGTCCCTGCTCGCCTGTCGTTCTGGAGGGCCTCAGCCCGATTGAACTCGTCCCGAACGTAGTCGGTCACCTCTCGATACAGACGAGCTTCGCCGTCAGATAGCTTGTAGGGAACTGCGTATGCGCGCCGCTCTGGGAACAATGGCGTGGCATCGAACTTGAACAATCGCTCCTTGACCATGCGCCGCATCAGGTCTGAGACGTCAGCAGTATGCACACCATCCCTGAAGCGGCCCTCAAAGCGATCTCCGTCCAGTAGGGACATGAACAACTGGAAGTCCTCTTCCTTGCCGTTGTGCGGTGTCGCTGTCAGCAGCAAGAAGTGACGGGTGCGGGTCGAGAGCATCTGGCCTAGGCGGTGGCGCTTGGTATACCTGACCTCGCCGCCGAAGAAGGAGGCCGACATCTTGTGGGCCTCGTCGCAGATCACCAGATCCCACCCGCCATCGCGTGCCCGGAGCAATGCCTGGACATCCTCGTCGCGAGCCAGCTTGTCAAGACGCGCTATAGCCAATGGCGTCTCGGAGAACCAATTCCCGGAGCGGGCAGTTTCCAGCTTGTCGTTGGTCATAATCTCGAACGGCAAGTGAAATCGGCGGTAGAGCTCGTCTTGCCACTGCTCGGCCAGGCTGCCGGGGCACACCACCAAGCAACGTTCGAGGTCGCCACGGGCCACAAGCTCTTTGATCAGCAGGCCGGCCATGATCGTCTTGCCGGCTCCAGGGTCATCGGCCAGGAGAAATCTCAGAGGCTGGCGGGGCAGCATGGAGTCGTACACCGCCGTGATCTGATGGGGCAAAGGGTCGACTATAGACGTATGAACGGCAAGGACTGGGTCGAAGAGGTGGGCCAACCGGATTCGCTGGGCTTCGGAGACGAGACGGAAGAGATGGCCATCCCCGTCGAAAGACCACGGCAGCCCTCGCTCAAGCACCTCCAGGCTAGGTTCGTCGTCCCGGAAGAGGAGGCGGACGCCGACGTGCCCGGTCCCCGGCGTCTTGTAAGTTAGCTCAAGGGCGGAGTCGCCGAACCACTTGACGCTCACCACCTCCGTCGGCCCGTCCGATGACACTCCACGGACAAGGGCGCCTGCTGTCAGGGCTTCAAGGTCTGCCATTCCATCTTCCTGTTGAAATTGCCTGCTGATTATATTTCTTGCCTGGGCCTCGTTGCTTGCGCTCCTGCTGCTCTGCGCCACGCCCTTAGCCGCTGGGGAGGAGCTGTCCCGCTTCGTGCGCATCCCGACCCTTCACGGTCAGAGACCGGCTGAAAAGGTTGGACCGAGCGGGGTCTTGTGGACTCCGTGCCGCACCATCTCAATGTGCTGGGGGCTCGATCCATCGCAGCCTGACCGGGGACCCAGGGGCGGGAACCCTCCAGCGTTTCTCGGCGGGAAACTCTGGGAAGTCGGACGACTCGACCCAAGCAGCCCCCAGCGCCGCGCCCTCGCCGCCCGCCACTTCTCGATTGGCGTGACTAAGTTGGGCGGCGATTCGACTGCGAGGCCGGCCTTCAGGCGTTCCAGAAGTAGACGGCGCTGGAGGTGCGCCGTACCTCCAATCGCTTCCCGAGCGCCTCAGCCGCCAGGTTCAGCCTGCGCCGGACCGCCTGCGTGGTCTCGCCATCCCCAAGCTCGAGCTTTCCCGCTTCACCGGCCCCGACACGCTCGATGTAGCCTGCGTATTCCCGCAGCAGCGCGGCCCGCTTGCCGGTTGCGCTTCTTGCGCGTGCTTCGCCGATTGGAAGGGTGTCGAACGTGGGCATGGCCGATTACTCCTCCTGCGCCAGAGCGCATCTTGCAGCTGCCGATGGGGGCATTCTACCAAGTGGGGTGTCAGCGGCAGGCAAGCGGCTGATGTGCCATCGCTGGCTCGACCCCATGCCGACGCTTACTGCCCTACGGCTTCGGCGGCGCCTTTCGCGGAGAGTACCGCCTCGCGCGCCGCAACTTGACCATCCCCGGCTCCACCACGACAGAGGGCGGCAAGTCGCCCCTCTGGCGTCTCTGGCGCGCCTTCCGTGGGCGCCCCGGCTTCCCCTTGCGCGGGAGCTCGAAGAGGCGGTCGCCCGGCCACGTCCCGACCTTGCCCCAATCGAAGGTGCTCCACATCGGCTCGCCGTACTGGTCGGCGTAGACGCGGAGGTTCCCGCCGGCCACGAGGATGCGGAGCGCGAGGCCCTTGAAGACCAGTCCCCGGTGCATCTTGTGGCCATACCGCCACATTTCAAGCGTCCGGCGCCTGACGCCGAGGAGCTGCGCGAGCGGGCCTCGCTGCTTGGCCCACTCCTCGCCGGGGAACAACACAATAGCGGTCGCGTCCAGCACATACCGAGAGAGCTCGCGCGTCATCGCGCGGCGGGGCGCGCCGTCGGGCGCGCTCGGCAGGAGCGGCGGCCATCGCTTCATCCCGTCGTGCCACGCAGGCTTGGGGCGGCGCCGAGAGGTGCGCTCGGTGATGCCCCTGCTCTCCTGGTAGCGCACCCACGCCAAGTGCATCATGTCCTTGGGGTCTAACGGAGGTTCTACGGGCCGCTCGTAGCCCGTGTACCAGCCATCGACGATGCCGCAGAGTTTCGCCGTCGTTACGGGGTCGGGGGTGCCCCCGTTGGCTAGCAGTTGGCTGAAGAGCGACTTGCTCCCCGACAGGTGGAGGGAGAAGGCTGACGGCGACTCCAAACCAATGTCATGCCCAACGATTGCCAGCGTGTGCTCGATAAACGCGGCCGTCGGCACCCACCGCCCCAGATCGTCTTGGCGGAACCACGGCCGGGGCGCTTCGTTGATGACGGGGTAGCCCATGCTGCCGCCTCCTAGCGTGCGCGGGGCGTGCGAGCCAAGCTGGGCGCGTGCACCCGGCCGAGCCCGCCGCGGGCGTCATTCGTCGTCGGAGTGGCCGAGCTCCACAAAGGCGCGGCAGCACGACGCTCCGGCGCCTCGCCGAGCACCATCCACGTGAGATTGGCGAACGCCATTTCACGTCCGCCGTCCGTCTGCAGGCGCGCGCCCGCCTCATCGACGCCGAGCGCCATGAGGATCCGGAAGACCGTTCGCGGGTTGAGATGGCCGCCTGAACGCGCCGCGTCTTGAATGGTGCGTGCCGGAAGCCCTGCTAGCAGGGCGAGCTGCCGAAGCGACGCGACGCCCGTCCGCCTCCGGATCTTGTCGAATAGTCGTTCCCTCTGACCCACTCTCCACCTCCAATTCTTTTTCGCGCACCAGACGATTCTGAACCTTGCGGTTTTGGCGCCGTTTCAGGGGCGAAAATAGTTCAGAATCATCCATCTCTTTGAGATGGGTGTATGTGACGCCCTCGCGCGCCGCTGCAATTGGGGCCGCTCCGTGCAAACCCTCCTTCCGGTTGCAATTTGCACCCTTCCACTCCTCATATCGGCGCCGAACACCTCAATTGTCGAACCCAGACTAGCCGACGACTCTCTAAGCTGTCTATGAACACAACCGTCAATTGCCTCGCTTGCGAACGCATAGGAATCCGTCACAGAGGTGGTAAGAGGTGGTAAAAGGTGGTAATAAATGGCACCGGATAGGTTCTCCTAAGAGTGGGCGAAGTTCTTGACAAGTTATAACAAGGTGGCGTACAGGACAGAGCTTCAGTCTGAGCCGTGCGACGATTGCGCTGGTTGGGGTATCCTGTATGCAATTGCGCATGCTTGCGAGCGGAGGGTTACAATCGCTTACAGAGATGTAATGGGGTGAAATCGATGGCGACAAGTGAAGCGCGACTTATCAGAATCGAAGAAGTGCAAGACCGGCTCGGAGTCTCCCGCTCCACGGTCTACTCGCTGGTTCGGAAGCACTCCGGCTTCCCGCGTCCCGTTCACATCGGGCGAGCCCTCCGCTGGCGTCTCTCGGACATTGAACGCTGGATCGAGGCGTCCGAGTCCCAGGAAGAGATGTGAGGGGCGGCCCGCGCACCCCTCAATGCCGATTAGTTTGCCCTTCGAGGAAGCGGGGCCGGCGGGGCAGCAAATGGCGTCCCCCGCTCGTGCCCTCGGCTACCCTGCCGAAAGGGTGGTGCCGGGGTGGGCCTGCTCTGACGCCGAACACCTTGGCGGAATCTGGGGATTGTGGTGCTGCCCTCAATGATTCGACTTCCCCCATAGCCCCTGCGAGGCAATTTGATTCCCTATGAGGGGAGCGAGCGCCGAAGAAAGCCTACGAATCCCTCCTTAGGTTTTCCCACCCTGGGCAGTCTGAGTAAACCCTGCCGCCATGGGGCCTGTCGCCGACAGTGCCATGACAACAGGGTCTCCAACACTCCGTGCACGAGCGGGGGAGGGGGTCTCCGGCGGCTCCCCTTTTGCCGACACCAGGCCTATGCGTTCGCGGCGATGGCGTCCGCCCACCTAGCCATGACGCCCCGTCGGAGCTCAAACAGGTCGGTTCGGGCGTACGCCCGCTCCGCTTCGGAGCCCACGACATGCGCCAGAGCATGTTCTGCAAGCTCGCGAGGGACGCCCGCCTCAGCCGCCCAAACACGGAACGTAGCCCTAAGCCCGTGCGGTACGAAGCCAAGCTCGAGCTCGCCGAAGAGCTTCGACAACGCGCCTTCCGAGATCGGCTTGTCGCCCCGCGACGGGAACACTAGCCCCACGTCGCCGGAGAGCTCGGCGGCCCGACTCAGTACGCCGAGCGCCGCTCCCGACAGCGGTACGCGATGCGGTTTGCCCTGCTTCATTCGCTCGCCGGGGATGGTCCAGCACGCCGTAGACCTGTCCACCTCTTCCCACTTCATGCGGCGGACTTCACCCGACCGCGCCGCCGACAGAGCGAGGAAGCGGACGACCAGTTTCGTTACCGGCGCCGCACCAGATGCGTCCACCTTGATAAGCGCCGCCGGAAGTTCCGCCCAAGAGATCGCGGGGCGATGCTGGACTTTGGCGCCGCCACGCGGGAGCGCCGCTCCAACGGCCGCGGTCGGGCTGGCGGAGATGAATCCTTGCGCGAGAGCCCACGTCATGACCGCGTTGATGGCCGAGCGCACTTTCGACGCCGTCGCTCGCCTGTCTATCCAAATCGGCGCGAGTAACCCGTAGATGTCAGCGCTCGTGATCGCGTCCACCCGTATATCGCCAAGGGACGGATAGACGTATTCGTTGAGCCGGGCCCGCCACGCAATCGCCGTCCGGCTGCCTCTCCAGCTCGGTTCGTACGTCTCAGCAACCCGCTCGGCTGCCTGACGGAATGTGGGCACGGACAGCCGCGCAATCCGCATCCTGTCCGTGAGCACGTCTTCCCCCGCCTTGACGGCGAGGGCGTTGCGGGCCGCCGCCTCTCGCGCCCTGTCCAGGGTAACGGCGGGGTAGGCGCCGAGCCCGACGCTAGTCATACGGCCGTTGCGCTGCCAGAGCCGCTGCGTCCAATTCTTCGACAGCCCGCCGCGCGTCTCTTTAACCAGCAGGCTCAGCCCGAATGAGCCTCGCCCATCTCCGTAGCGTCCGGGCTCCCCTACTCGTCTCACAAACTCGCCGTTTAGTCTCTTCGGCCTCCGCATGGTTACCACCTAGTTACCACAAAGTAACCCAATACTACGGCAAACGCCAGTGTACGTCAATATACACTGGCGGACGGGATATATCAGTCTATCAAGTAGTGCATCGTCATAAACTGTGCACTTTCGGGGCAATCTCTGAGGCGAGAAACTCAGGGATGGCGTCGTCGTGGAAGTCCAGGTGCTGGAACTGGACTTCGCTGATGCCGAGCTCGGCGAGTTGGCCCAGTTGGTCGATTACTTCGTCGGGGCCGCCGACAATCTGGCCGCGCTCGATGGCCGCGGCCCGCTTCTCCGCGTAGGTCGGCAGCTCGGCGAGGCGCGGCAAGTGCGCCATGCCGCGCTCGACCGCCGCCTGGTCCGGGCCGACGAGGGCGAAGGTCATCATCGACTTCTTCACCGTCGCGGGGTCGCGGCCTATGGCGGCGCAGTGGGAGTCGAGAATGGCGATGCGCTCACGGAGGGCATCGAGCGGCGCGTTGACCGCGTTCCACTCGTCGGCGTGTTCGGCGACGTAGCGCAGCGTGCGCTGCGGGCCGCTGCCGCCGATGAGGAGCCACGGGCGTCCTGGAGCGGGCTTGGGCAGCACGTCCACGTCGCGCAGTTGGTAGTGCTTGCCGTCGAACGAAGCGGGCCCCGGACCCCACATCGCCTTCATCAGCCTGATGGCCTCGCCGAGGCGGGAGGAGCGCTCGCCACGCTCCGGGAACGGCAGGCCGTAGGCGACGTGCTCGGGCTCGTGCCAGCCATTGCCGAGGCCGAGCACGAAACGGCCTCCGCTGAGCAGGTCGATCTGCGCGGCCATCCGGCCAACGTCCACCGGGTGGCGGAACGTCACCGGCGCGACGAGCGGCCCGAACCGGATGGTCGACGTCTCGCGCGCGGCGACCGCCAGCGACGTCCAGGTTTCGAGCGAGGCCCGCTGCTCGTTGATGAAGTAGTGGTCGGAGCGGAACAGCGAGGGGAAGCCCAGGCGCTCCGCGAGTTGCAGGATGTGGAGCCAGCGCTCCCAATCGAGGTCGTGCTGGCCTTCGACCATCAGTCCGATGTCCATGTGCTTCTCCTCATTCGCCGCATTCGACGGGAACAGACCGCGGCTGCGGACGTTACCTGGGTCTCCTTCGGGAGCCGGTTGCCGCCCTGCGCCTCCTGCCTCTTTTTCTTCTCCACGGCGCGGGCCTGAGTATAAGGAAGAAGATGACGCTCATGACGGCGAGCGCCGCCAGGAGCGTGAGCAGGAAACGCAGGAGGGCGCCCTCCCAGATCAACTGGTCCAGCAGCAGGAAGGCTGCGAGCCCGAACGCCGCAGCAGCGACGTATTTGAGGGTGCGAACGCCGCGTGCGGGAGCTGGACGGAGGCTGCTTTCGAGGGCGTTCCCTCCTCAGGGCCAGCAGTTGCGTGGCGCAGCTCCGCGCAGAGCGAGCGCGCAGGGAGATGTTTAGCATCCGGCGCGGGGCGCCTCCGCCGAGTCCGTAGAGCTCCCAGGAATCCCCGTTGGTGAGCGCAGCGAACTGCACTCCGGCAGTCGTCGCGTACCGGAGCGCTTGCTCGCGGTGGGAAGCGAGGGGCTCGCCCAGTTTCTTGGCCTCGACGAACGCGAGGACTTCGGTCTTCCGCGTCCCCGACCGCAACAGCGCGTAGTCGGCCCTGCCGGCATCGACCGCGTACTCCGCCAGCACTTCCGCCGGGTTGGACGTTCGCCAGCCCAGGGCGCTGAGCACCGGGTCGATCAGGGCCATGCGCGTGCGCGCCTCGCTCGAATCGACGGCGAGGCTATGACCACGAATGACTTCCTGCGATTCCTCGACGGCCTTTACCAGGCGGGCGAAGGCCTCCTCGCCGTTTTCCCGCATGCCGCCTCCTGCGGTCCTTGCAGCGGGCCGGGGCGCGAAAGCGCGCCGCGCGGCCCGGACAGTGGTAGATTCTACGGCGGAGGAGAGCTGTGTATGCGCGAGTGACGCATTTTGACGTAGTGCTCGGGGAGGAGGCGTTCGGGGAGGCGCAACGCGCGTTCGAGCGCCTCGTCGCGCCGGAACTGCGGAAGCAGGCCGGATACGCCGGCTGCTACCTGATGCGGACTCAGCGCGGCAAGGGGCTGCTCATCTCGCTGTGGGAGGCCGACGATCCGATGCGCGCCGCCGACGCGGGCGGCTTCTACGCCCGCCAGCTCGAACAACTCCAACCGCTGCTCGGCAACCATCCCTCGACGGAGAGCTACGGCGTCGACTTCGCCGACCACCCGGTGGGATAGGCCGCCTACTGTTCGGTCTGGGTGGTCTGGCCGCCCTTGCGGGTTACGGTGATGTGAGCGAATGAGCCGCCGGGGAGCGCTCCGTGCCAGTGGTTCTCGCCCGCGGGGGCGAATACGACGTCGCCCGGCTCGACCTCCGCCCGTTCGCCGCTTTCCGTGACGACGACGCCCTTGCCCTCGGTGACGATGAGCAACTGGTCGCTCTCGTGGTAGTGGAACTTGTTGCGGACACCGTCGCCGAAGCTGACGACGCTCACGTTGAAGTCGTTGCTGTCGGGCGCGAGCGGCTGGCGGTGTACGTCGTCGCTGGTGAACAGCGGGCTTGCCGCCGGTTCCTTGGGCGTCTCGCTGATCTTGCGCACTTGCATTGCGTCGCTTCTCCTCCTCCCCTACTCGCCTTCCGGCACGGGGACCTGGTGATTGAGTTGGATTTCGCGCCCGAGGCGGGACGATTCAATGATGGCCCACTGCACCTCCGCGCTGGCCATGCCCCAGCGGCCATCGTGGAAGAGGGGCGCGTCGCGCTTCACGGCGTTGTAGAGTTCGAGGACTTCGGAGTCGAGCGCCATCCCGGCGCCCCCGGGCTGGAAGACCTCGACCTCTCGCTGGCCGTCGTTGTCGTACACCATCAGGCCCTTCTCGGACATGCGGATGTCGCCCTCCTGGCACGAGATGAGGAAGACGCCGAGGTTGCCGGGCGTCCACGGCCTGCCAGCGTCACCGCCGACCACGCTGCCCTCGCCGGCGGCGCCGAACCGGGTGCGCTCCTTGCCGGCCTCCTCGTCCATCTCGCCGGCGAGGAGCGCCCTGCGGGCCTTCGCGCGTCCGTCGACTCCCTTGTCCTCCGCCCAGGTCGTGAGCCCCAGGGAGTCGAAGTAGCCGTAGGCGTTGTAGGTCATCGTTATGGGGACGCCGCCCTCCATTTCGAGCAGGGCGGCGTAGTAGCCGGTCCCGTTGGGGCGCTCCGGGCGCCAGGCGCCGGTGATGGCGCGGACGCTCTTGACGAGGCCGCCCGCAAGGTAGCGAGTGGTCTCGACCTGGTGGGGCGCCTGCCGCCAGACGACGGCGCCGCCGAGAGACTCGTCGACCTCCTGGGGCATCCGGGGGCGGAGCATCCAGCCGGTGTAGGCGAGGACGGACATCGCGCGGAGCGGGCCGAGTTCGCCGGAGCGGATGATGCGGCGCGCCTCGCGGATGAGCGGGCTCGTGCCCTGCGTCTGGCCTCCGGCCAGCAGCTTGACGCCGGCGGCGTCGACGGCGTCGAGCACCGCCTGGCACTCCTCCATGGTGATGCCGAGCGGTTTGCGGGCGAGGATGTGCTTGCCGTTGCGAGCGGCGGCGATGGCGTTGGCCGCGTGCAGGTGGTTGGGCGTGGCGATCCAGACCGCTTCGACGTCCGGGTCGGCGCAGAGGTCGTCGGCGTTGTCGTAGGCGCGTCCGCCGTAGCGGCGGACAAATTCGTCGCGCGCCTGGGAGCGCAGGTCGGCGCCGGCGACGATTTCGATTTCGTCGAGGCGTTCGAGCGTCGGGATGAACTCGGTTGCGCCGAAGCCGAGCCCGGCGATGCCCGCCCTGAGAGTGTCCGCCACGTTGCCGCTCCTCTCCTGCCCGCCTACGCGTAGGCGTCGTAGATGCCTTCGAACTTGGCGAGCTTCAGCCTGACCTGGGTTTCCGCGGCGTCCCACACCAGCTCGCGGTCATGGTCGGAAGCGATGCGCGCGGCGATGGCCTCGCCCGCGCTCGCGGCGTGGTCGACGTCGACGATGCCGTGGATTCGGAAGAACTCGAGCTTCCCGGGCTCGATGTTGTACGGGGGCTGCTGAAGGTAGTTGAAAAGCTCGGTTGAGTAGCGCTGCACCATCGTCTCGTTGGTGAGGCCGGACGTGCGCCCCGCGAGCGGCGACGCGCTGAGCAGCGACGAGGCGACGATGACGCTGGTGTGGCAGAGCACCTCGAAGATGGGGGTCGTATCGGCGAAGTCCTCGTCCGTGAGGCCGATGTTGCGTCCGAACTGCTGGCACATGTCGGGATGGTCGTGCTCGGCGACGACGCCCTCGAGGGCCGCGGCGAACGCGGAGGGGTCGGTTGCCCGGATCATTCGCACGGCGCCTGCCTTGAGCAGCGCGCGGTTGAACCAGGTGTGCTGGAGCGCGTAGCCCTGCAGGCGGCGGACGGTGAGCGTTCCGGCGCGGAGGTCGGAGAAGTAGCGGCTCTCCATCAGCCGGTCCGACGCCGGCTGGACCACCTCATCGATGAGCAGCTGCACGAACGCGTGGTTGTCTACAGCGGTAGCCATGGAACGCCTCCCCAAGCGGGCTCGGGGGGATTGTCGGCCCGCCGGACGGCGGGGTCAACTTTGGGCGGCGTGGAACATCCTCTAGGCCCGGTAGCGCTCAACGTGCTCGCGCAGAGCGCGGTTGATGGCCGTCTGGTAGCCGCGCCCGCTCTGGGCGTGCGCCTTGAACCAGCCCACGACATCGGCGTCCAGCCGCAGCGTAATCTGCTGCTTCACGGGCCGGTAGAAGACGCCTCTTCGTCCATTGGGCCGGTCGAGGATCTCAGGAATGTCCGAGGTGTCGATTTGGTCGTCGGGCAAGGCCTTTAGGGCCTCAATCTCGGCTAGTTGTTCGTTCGTCAGCTTAGTAGTCGCCCTGTTCGTGGTCATCTCTTTCACGCTTGGTCGCCTTTCGCGCGCTGATGATGCGTCCAATCTCGTGGCCTGTCCTTGCGTCGGCTTCGGGCAAGGTGTGAACAACCACGACCAGTAGGTCATTCACCATGCCGGTTGTCCTCCATCGCTGTTCATGCGGATACGGGTCATCATCCGTTACGGCGAGTGGATCCTCGAAGGCTAACACCGCGGTCTGAAAGCTGAGGCCGTGCTTTCGCTGGTTCGCTTCGTTCTTGTTCGGGTCCCATTCCCATCGCAGCGGTTTAGCCTCTGTCATTACATTATTGTAACTACAGTATAGATGCCGTCAAGCCCACAGTAAGATAGAAATCCGGATGGACTCCCCTTCCCTGCCCTCGTACCATCACGCCATGTTCGGCCAGGACGATTCCCCCAAGCCTCCGCTGTACGAACGGATGTCAATCGAGTTGCTTGGCGCGGAGCCCACGCCCGCTCCGGAGGGGGAGCCTGGCGCCGGGCTGACGCTGCGCACGACGCGCGGCGACGTCGCGTGCATCCTGCACGAACCCGCGACCCGCGTCGGCGTCGGCGTCGGCGTGGTGTGGGCGGCGGGAGCGCGCGGAGGCTTCGCGGGACCGGCGAACGGACTGTACCGCGACCTCGCGGTCGAACTCGCGGAGCAGGGAATCGCCGGACTTCGCGTGAACTACCGGCATCCGGCGAATCTCGACGAATCGGTGCTCGACGTGCTGGTGGGGGTTTGGCATATGGCTGGCATCGGCTACCCGAGAGTTGCGCTCGTGGGGCACTCGTTCGGCGGAGGCGTGGTGCTGTCGACCTCGCGCTACACGTCGCACGCACGGGCCATCGCCGCGCTGTCGACGCAGACGATGGGAGCAGAGGACGCCGTGCTGCTGAACGGCAGGCCGCTGCTGCTCGTTCACGGAGAGGCGGACGCAGTGCTGCCGCTGTCGAACGCTGAGACGGTGCTCGGCTGGGCGCCGGGCCCGAAGCAGCTCGTGACGTACCCCGGCGCGGGTCATGGTCTGCGCGAGTGCGCGGAGGAGGTCAGGGCGCTGCTGCGGGAGTGGTTAATCGGGGCGCTTGCGTGATGGCGCTATTGCGCCGCGCTGGTATCATTGCGCCACGGAATCCCCTCCCAGGAGGATGGCCATGCTCTCGAAAGAGATGAACGACCGCTTGACGCAGGTGGGCCCGGGCACGCCGATGGGCGAACTCATGCGCCGGTACTGGCACCCCATCGCAGCGAGCGAGCAACTCGACGTCGACAATCCCACAAGGGAAGTGCGCCTGCTCGGCGAGGACCTGGTGCTCTACCGTGACGCCAGCGGAACGGTTGGGCTCATCGAACCGAGCTGCGCGCACCGAAAAGCCAACCTCTCCTACGGCATCCCGGAGGAGAACGGCATCCGCTGCGCCTACCACGGCTGGATATTCAACGAGACCGGCCAGTGCGTCGACCAGCCGTCGGAGCCGGAGGGCTCCAAGTTCAAGGAGAAGGTGCGCATCAAGGCGTACAAGGTCCAGGAGCTCGGCGGGCTCATCTTCGCCTACATGGGGCCGGAACCGGCGCCGCTGCTGCCCCGGTGGGACATCATGGTGTGGCCAGGCGTGAGGAACGCGTACTCGACCGTTCTGCCGTGCAACTGGTTGCAATGCCAGGAGAACTCGCTCGACCCGCTGCACTTCCAGTGGCTGCACCGCTACTGGGGCGGCTGGCAGATGAACCGCCTGAAGCCCGCCGAAGAGCGCGACGCGTGGAACCGCCGAGCGTCGCACCGGGGGGCCGACCACAAGAAGATCGGGTTCGAACTCACCGACTACGGCGTCATCAAGCGCCGCATGGTGGGCGACGAGACCGAACAGGACGACCACTGGCGCATCGGGCATCCGGTGCTCTTCTCCAACATCCTGCGCGTGCAGAGCAACCTGCAGTTCCGTGTGCCCATCGACGACACTCACACGTTGCACTTCCGCTACGAGTTCCGCCAATTGCAGGACGGCGAGGTTGAGCCGGACTCCGTGCGCTACGAGGATATGCCGCTCTACTTCCCCGACGGCACCATCAAGCGCGACTACGTGATGGGACAGGATATCTCCGCCTGGGTGATGCAGGGCGCCGTGAGCGACCGCACGACCGAGCACCTCGGCGTGTCGGACGTAGGCATCATCATGTACCGCCGGCTGCTCGACCAGCAGGCGCGTATTGTGGAAGACGGCGGCGAGCCGATGAACGTGCACCGCGACGCGGCGGAAAACGAGATCATCGTGCTCCCCATCGAGGAGTTCAGCTACCCCGGCTACGAGGGCACGGGCGGCCCGTTCAAGGACTCCGTGCCGCGCAAGCCGGACGTGGAGACGATGCTCTCCGGCGCGGGCGCCAAGCTCCCGGAGTGGCGCGAGGTCGGGTTGTAGCTGTACGCCTGCCGCTCCAGCGCGCAAAACGCGCCCCCTCCGTGCGGGAGGGGGCGCGTTTTTGGCTGCGCCTGTTGCGCTCCGGCAGCGTTTTCGCCGCTACGTGTCGCGCTCGTTGGTGGGGCCGACCTCGCCGGTGCAGTAAGGAATGAACGCCTTCATGCGGCAGGGGGCGTCGTGCTTGGCGAGCTCGGATTCGAAGATGCGATGGACCTCCGGGTCTTCGTCCTCGTACTCGATCTGCATCCCGCCTTCCTTGATGCTGACGTTGGACTCGCCCCACTGGCCGGGCTGGCCGTCGCCGCTGCGGAGGGCGAGGTAGCGGGCGGGCTCGGCGCCGGTGTTGAAGTGCTGGTGGAAGGTGGCGTCGGCGGGGACGATGACCATGCCGCCCTTCTTCCACGGCGCCACTTCGTAGTTCTTCTTGTCGTTGTCCCACCAGAGCATCGAGAAGCCGACGCCGCCGAGGATGACGAGGTGCGCGCCGGGGCCGTGCCTGTGGCCCTTCTTGTAGGTGCCGACGGGGAACTCGGAGATGTGGGCGCCGGTTACGTTGCCGGCGAGGTCGAAGTGGGTGTTGATGCCGCCGGCGCCGCGGTCGCGGTACTGCCACAGCTTCATGATGTCGGCGTTGGGGACGAAATTGGTCTTCCACATGGTGCCGAACTTCGTGCCCTTGCGCCGGTAGAGCGTGCCCTGGCCGTTGAAGAAGTCCTCGTCCTCCCCGGAGAAGCGGTCGTTGAAGGTGAAGGGGTTGGAGAAGACGAACTCGTGGCTTCGGAACATGCGCATGACGGGAGGCGCGTTGGTCATGGAGACGTAGCGGGCAGGCTCGGCGCCACTGCCGTTGAAGTGCTGGTAGGAGGCGTTGAGGGGAATGACGAGCAGGCTTCCGGCGGCCCACTCGAAGGTCGACTTCTGCCCCTCCTCGAGCCAGACGCTCGTGGCGCCCCTGCCGGAGACGACGTACATCACCTCCTCGTACATGTGGCGCTCGGGCTCGGACTTGCCGCCGGGCTTGATCTCGACGAGGTGGGCGTCGTTGGGCAGGAAGCCGTTGGGAATGTTGATCACGGCGCCCTTGCCGCCCTTGCGCTCCCAGTCGCCGAGCTCGACGTCGTTCAGGTCTTCGAACTTGTAGTCGACGATGCGCTTGAGGCCCTCTTGCGCGATCCAGTCGAAGTACGGGTCGTTGGCCTCCCAGAGGTCCATCTTGTCGGGAAGCTCGGCTTCCCGCAGGTCGACGGTAGTCATGCGGTCTTCCTCCATCGGCGTTGTGTCCCCTACTCTACCAGAGCGGAGCGCCAGCCGCCGCCCCGGACCCGCATCCGGCGCCCTTTCCCGCGCGTCAGCCGTCCGTGGACGCCTGCGCCGCCTCCTCGCGCAGGTCGCGCAGGCGGCGCATCTGGCGGTGCGGCGTCATGAAGAGGAGCGCGAACGCGATGATGAGCGCTCCGTTGAGCATGAAGGCGAACGGCGCGGTGAGCAGCGCGGCGAGCGCGCTGAACTGCATCTCGCCCGACGGGCGGATGCTGGTGTGCACCATGCTCCAGATCCCCATCACGCGCCCGCGCAATTGATTGGCGACCAGCATCTGCATGTTGGTCTGCACGGCGACGTTGTAGACCGACGCGCCCGTCCCCAGCACGAACAGCAGGACGAGAGAGAACGCGTACGACGTGGAGAGCGCGAACACGATCATGAACACTCCCATGACCGCCGTGCCGCCCACGAGCAGCGCCCGCTGCTGCGACGGTCGCGTGAAACTCGAGGCGACGAGCACGCCGGTTACGCTGCCCACGCCCATCGCGCCCCACATCAAGCCGAGGCCCTCCGGCCCCACCCGCAGCACGTCCTCCGCGAACACGGGAAAGAGCACCGACATCGAGTAGCCGAACGCCATGTTGAAGTAGGCGATGCCGATGAGGAACGAGAAGATGCGCTCGCGCCACAGGTACTTCACGCCGTCGGCCATGTCGCCGAGCACGTTGCGTCCGCGCGCCCGCGCGACGGCGGGCAGGCGCACCCGCACGAGCATCGCCGCGTAGACCATCACCGCAGCGGCTGCGAGCGCGAAGACGACGCCGCCAGCCACGCTCGCGGAGTCGAACGACTCGTATACGAGCGCGCTCACCGCTCCGCCCAGGACGGGTGCGAGGACGCGCGTGCCGGGGTGGATCGTGGCGTTGAGCGCGACGGCGCTGGGCATGACGTCGCGCGGAACGAGAAGGGGGAACATCGCCTGCCGCGCCGGGCCCTCGAAGGCGCCGATGGCGGAGAGCACGAACCCACCCGCTATGACGTGCCACGCGGTGAGCAGCCCGAGCACGCCCATCGCGGCGAGCGCGCCAAGCACGACGATGAACAGCAGTTGAACGGTGATGAGCAGCTTGCGCTGGTCGAACTTGTCGGCGAGCGCGCCGCCGAACAGGGTGAGCGCGGTGGAGGGGACCAGTTGCGCGGCGGCGTTGGCGCCCAGGAGCCACGCGGAGCCTGACAGCTTGTAGATGAGCCATCCCTCGATCATCCACTGCATCTGCTGGCCGGACACCGAGACGACGAAACCGACCCAGTAGAGCCGGAAGTCCCGATGCCGCAACGCGTCGAACCGACTCGCCATGCGTCCCCTTCGGAGACGCCCTCCCCGGCGCCTCCCGCCTAGCATAGCCTGTCGCCGTGGACGGCGGGGCGCTGGTAGAGTTGCGTTGTGGTTCGGCCTAGGCCTCTGCCCTTCGGGCATCTCCCCCACGGGGGGAGAATTCCGGCCCCCTCCCCCCGAGGGGGAGGGCTGGGGAGAGGGTGGAGGAGGTCGGGAGAGAAGGTCGCCGTTGCGCGCAACGCGCTCCACCCTCTCTGCCCTTCGGGCATCTCCCCCACGGGGGGAGAATTCCGGCCCCCTCCCCGAGGGGGAGGGCTGGGGAGAGGGTGGAGGAGGTCGGCAGAGAAGGTCGCCGTTGCGCGCAACGCGTTCCACCCTCTCTGCCCTTCGGGCATCCCCACGGGGGGGAGGAGGGCTAGGATTACGGAAAAAAGGAGGAGGACATGGCTTTCCACAGAGAGTTGGAGATTGCGGAGGACCTCGCGCAGGCGTGCCGGGTGATGGGCGCCTATGACATGACGGAAGGCGCGACCGGCCACGTCAGCTACCGCATCGAGGGCACGGACACGATGATGATCAAGGGGAAGGGCGCCGGGCAAGTCGGCCTGCGATACACGCAGCCGCGCGACATCGTGACCGTCGATTTCAACGCCGACATGGTGGACGGGCCCGACGGCCTGCAGCCGCCGAGCGAGAGCTTCCTGCACATCTGGATCTACAAGCTGCGCCCGGATGTGAAGAGCGTCGTCCACATGCACCCGGAGTACTCCGTGCTGCTCGGCATCACGGGCAAGGAGATCTACCCGGTGTACGGCCCCTACCGCTCAGGCGGCGCCGAACTCGCCCGGGCGGGAGTCCCCGTCTACCCGGACAACAAGACCATCGGCACGGCGGAGCAGGGGATGGCGTTCGCGGAGTGCATGGGCAACAAGGACGCCGCGCTGATGGCTGGGCACGGCATCGCCGCCGCCGGCGACTGCATCGAGCGCAGTTCGATGAACGCGCTCGCGCTGGAGACGCTCTGCCGGACACTGTACAAGGCCTACCTCATCGGCACGCCCCGCCACATCCCCGACAGCGAGTTCCGCCAGCCCGGCGAGAGGCCGGAGAGCGGTCGTACGCGCGGCTCGGTGGGCGGTTACGAGGGCATGATGGCGAGCTGGCGCTACTACGTGTCGCACGCCGAGGAGATCCTCGGTCGCAGGGTCGACCGCGCCGACGACTAGGAGCCGGAGGCGGCGCGCGCTTCCGGGCGCGCGCCGCTGGTCGGACAGGGACACGGAGAGCGAATGGCGGGGCATATAGGACACGGAGCGCTGGCGGCGGGCCTCCTCGGAATCGCAGCGTCGATGGCGCTCCTGGCAGCCGGTTGCGCGTCCGCGCCCACGACCGCGCCCCCGGAACCCCCGACTCCAACCTCCGCGCAGGCTCCGACAGCCACTGCCCTCCCGGCGTTCACGCCGACGCCGGCGCCCACTCCCTCCCCAACGCCGACCGCTGCGGCTGCCCCATCGCCGGATGCTACGCCCACTCCATCGCCATCCCTGACTCCGGCGCCGACCGCCGCGCCCGAGTCAGGGATGG
>DAOUKJ010000004.1:0-36130 GCA_034421435.1 Dehalococcoidia bacterium
TCAATCGGCAGAGGACTCGGTGACGAAGTGATACCCGTACGTCTCTCCGTAAGAAACTTCCTGTCGTATCGTGACGGCGCCCCCACGCTGGACCTGGAGGGCGTCCACGTGGCCTGCCTGTGCGGCGACAACGGCCACGGCAAGTCGGCGCTTCTGGACGCCATCACCTGGGCGCTCTGGGGCAAATCACGCGCCGGCGCGCAGGAAGACCTGATCTACCAGGGCGAAAGCGAGATGCAGGTGGAGCTTGAGTTTCTGGTCGGCGACGGCCTGTACCGCGTGTCCAGGCGGCACGGGCGCTCAGGACGCGGGCGCCAGGGTTCGACGCTCCTGGAGCTGTACCTCCTCAATGGAGACACGGTGCAGCCCATCTCCGGGAGCGGCGTGCGTGAGACTGAGCAGCGCATTGCCTCGCTGCTGCGCATGTCCTACGACACCTTTGTGAACAGCGCATTTATCCTGCAGGGCCACTCCAACTTGTTCACCTCAAAAAGGCCGAACGAGCGAAAGGAAGTCCTCGGTGAGGTGCTGGACCTGTCAAGGTACGACCAGCTCGCCGAGCATGCACGTCGGGAAGCCAGGGAGCAGAGCGGGGAGTCGCTGAGGCTGGATGCACAAGTTGAACAGATCGACCGGGAAGTCTCGCAGAAGGACGAGCACACACAGCGCCTGTCCGGTATCGAGGCGCAGTTGGAGGTCGTGGGTCGAGAGGAGGCGGAACGGCAAGCTCTGGTGGACTCGCTGCAGGACCGGCTGCGGAAGCTGGAGGACGCGCGCGCCGAGCTTGAGAGGCTTGAGACGGAGGCTGAACGCATCAAAAGCGAGGTCACGACGCGCGAGCAGCGAGTGGAAGAGGTAGAGCGGCAGCTTGAGGAGGCGCAAGACAAGGCCGCGAGGCTGGTCGTTCTGCAGGCTGACGCCGAGGACGCTGCGGCCGCGGTAGAGCAGCTGTCCCAACCATCGCCCGCAATGGACGAGCACGCTGAGCGCATCCGGGACATTCGAGCCGATGAGCAGGAGATGCGCGACACAGCCGCATCAATGATGAAGGAGATTGTCACGCTTGAGGCCTCGCAGCGGGAGCTTGAGCTCCGCGAGCGTGAGGAGAGTCGCATCCAGGCTGAGATCGACAGGCAGGAGCAGCAGGCCGCGGAGCGCGAGCGCCGCGTGGTGGAGCTGCGCGCCAAGGCCGACCGTCTGCCGGAGTTGGAGTCCGAGGCCTCAGTGGAGAGGACACGCGTGGAGCAGCTAACCGCGCCATCCGCGGAGATAGACGGCCTCAGGGCGCAGTCTCAGGCGCTGCAGGCCCGCGTGCACTTCCTCAGGGAGGAGAACGGCCGGCTGAGGCGCGAGATGGAGGACCTCAAGGCCAAGAAGGACATGCTGGAGGCTTCCGCAACGCCCGAGAGTGAGAGCGTAACCTGCCCTCTCTGCGGCACACCCCTCGCCGAGGATGGCTGCCTCCGCCTGGCTGCCAGCTATGAGGCGGAGGGGAAAGCACTGGCAGGCAAGTTTCGCGAGAACGAAGCAGAGGCTCACGACGCTGAACAGAAGAGGGCCGCCTTGGAGCAGGAGCTAGACTCCCTTGAGCGGCAGCGCCAAACCGACCTGCGCAGCTCGCAGGCGAGCCTCGAAAGCCTGACGCGGAGCGCGGCGGATGCAAGGAGCGCGGCCGATGAAGCCGACCGGCTGGCCTCCGCACGCGATGCAGAAGACGCCGGGCTTGAGGCGAACCGGCTGCGGCTGGCTGAGACGCAGGCTGCGATGCCGCGCCTACGGCAGGATCTGGCCGCCCTGGACGGCGCACGCGCCCGGCACGAGCAGAGCGAGGCTGCGATTCGTGAATCGGAGGCTGAGAGGGCGCGGCTGGAGCATGACCTGGACGCCATGGCGCAGGAGCGCCGCGAGGAGCTGGCAGCCGCACAGCGGCGGCGCGACGAGGTCACGCAGGAGCTGGCGGACGCTACGGCCGCAGCGGGAATGCTCGACCGGCTGACTGAGTGGCACAAGGACGCGGTCGCGCTCCTGGAGGATGCACGCTCGCGACTGAAGGAGCAGCTGGACGCCATGCCTCCACTCCGGGAGGCATCCGCGGGGCTGTCAGCCGCCATCGAGCAGCACGAGGCGGCGCGCTTAGGACTGGCCGAGACCATCAGCCGGCGTGACGAGCTTCGCACGCATCGAGCGGAGGAGCAGGCGTGGCTGAGGCGATGCCGCGATCTAGAGGAGGAGCGAGAGGGGCTGCTCGCCGCTCGAAACGAGGCTTCCAACCGGCAGGGCGTGTACGACCAACTGGCCGCGGCGTTCGGCAAGGGCGGCATTCAGGCGCTGCTCATCGATCAGGCGATACCGGAGCTTGAGACCTACGCCAACGAAATCCTGGGCCGCGTGACCGAGCACCGAATGAGCCTGAAGCTGGAGACGCAGAGGGAGAGGCGCGGCGGCGGCGACCCGCGGGAGACGTTGGACATCAGGATTTCGGATGAGCTTGGCACTCGCAGCTACGAGACGTACAGCGGCGGTGAGGCGTTTCGCATCGACTTTGCGCTGCGGATCGCGCTGTCGCGGCTGCTGGCGCACCGGTCGGGCGCGCCGCTGCCCACGCTGTTCATCGACGAGGGGTTCGGCAGCCAGGACGCCGCGGGACTTGAGCGGCTGGTGGAGGCGATACAGGCCATCCAGGACGACTTCCAGAAGATACTGGTCATCACGCACATCGAGGAGCTGAAGGACAGGTTCCCGGTGCGCATTGAGGTGACAAAGACGCTTCAGGGATCGACGTTCAGTGTGAGCTAGGAGGAGCCGGAGTTGGCATCTGAGGAAGCGACGAATGACAGCCCGCGGCTGTACTCGGACCTGGCGGGCTGGTTCCACCTGCTCACCGCTCCACATGAGTACCGCGAGGAGGCGGAGTACAGCATTGAGCGCATCCTGGAGGCCGCATCCGGCCCCGTGCGCACCGTGCTTGAGCTGGGCTCTGGCGGTGGCAACAATGCTGTTCACATGAAGCGGCGGTTCGAAATGACGCTCTCGGACCTCTCGGCTGAGATGCTTGAGGTCAGCCGGGGCATCAACCCGGAGCTCCCACACGTTCGGGGCGACATGCGCTTCCTGAGAATCGACGGTCCGAAGTTTGACGCTGTGTTCGTGCACGACGCGGTCGGCTATCTGACCACTGAGGACGACGTGCGAGCCATGGCGGCGACCGTCGCCTACCACTGCCGGCCGGGCGGGGCAGTCCTCGTGCTGCCAGACCACGTGCGCGAGCTGTTCGATCCGCCCTACACTGAGCACGGCGGCCACGATGGGCCGGACGGGAGTGGGCTGCGCTACCTCATGTGGGCCACGGACCCGGATCCCTCGGACACAACCTACGTGGCGGACTTCGCCTACCTGCTGCGCCACACCGATGGCACGGTCAGCGTTGAGCACGACCGGCACGTGCTGGGCATATTCCCGGAACCGACGTGGGTCAGCGCCCTCCGTGATGCGGGGTTCGACGTCAACGCGCTGACGTGTCCGTGGGGAAGGCGCGTGTTCGCCGGAACCAGGCGCGCGGAGTAGGAGTGCGAGAACTCAACGCCCCCTCATTTGACAGCCCTGCGGCGCCTTGATATATTCGCGGGGAGTCGATATGAGCTTTGGCGAGAAGCTGGAACTGCACGTTTCCAGGCGCCGCATAGCCAGCGCGGTCAGGCGGCTTGCAGGGCAGATCGAGGCGGACTATCCCGATGAGCTCCCACTCCTGGTGGGCATACTGAACGGCGCCTTCGTGTTCATGGCCGACCTGGTCCGGGAGCTGCAGCGTGAGGTTGAGATCGAGTTCATGCGCGTCTCCAGCTACGGCAGCGGCGTGGTATCCTCGGGAGAAGCGAAGCTGCGCTTGGGCGTCTCCGGCCGGGTGCGCGGACGGCATGCGCTCATCGTCGAAGACATTGTGGACACGGGCCTGACCACCGCCTACGCGGCGCGCTATCTGCGTCGGAGAGGTGCAGCGTCGGTGAAGGTCTGCACACTGCTGGACAAGCCGTCGCGGAGGAAGGTCGCCGTGTCGCCGGACTACGTGGGCTTCAGCGTGCCGGACAAGTTTCTCGTGGGCTACGGCCTGGACTACGACGGGCGGTTCCGCTCCCTGCCCGGCATCTACGAGCTATCAGGAGGACCCGATGGACCTTAGCAGACTCATACGGGTGGCAAGGGGAGACGCCGAGGCGGACGTGGTGTTCACCAACGCCCGGATCGTCAACACCTTCACCGGCGAAATAGAGGACGGCAATGTGGCTGTGGCCGAGGGCCGTGTGGCCGGCGTCGGCGACTATACCGAGGCAGCCAGGACGGTCGACGTAGGCGGCAGGTATCTTGCGCCCGGTCTGATCGACGGCCACTTCCACCTGGAGAGCACGTACCTGCACGTCGACCAGTTCGCTCGGGCTGTGGTGCCCCGTGGAACGCTGGCCGCGGTCACCGACCTGCATGAGGTCACCAACGTGGCCGGGCTGGACGGAATGAGGTACATCATGGAGTGCGGTCGGCGGGTTCCGATGGACCTGTACTTCATGGCGCCTCCCTGCGTGCCCGCCACCGACATGGAGACCTCCGGCGCCAAGCTGGGCCCGGACGACATACGCAAGGCGCTGCGATGGAAGGGAGTCCTTGGCCTCGGCGAGGTGATGGACTTTCCCGGCGTGATACGCGGCGACGAAGCCGTGCTGGACAAGCTGCGCGCCGCTCACGGCAGGCCCCGCGACGGCCACGCGCCGCACGTGCGCGGCAAGGCGCTCAACGCGTATCTTGCGCCCATCATCGGCTCCGAGCACGAGTCCACGGAGTACGAGGAGGGACTAGAGAAGCTGCGCCGCGGCATGAGGCTGATGATACGGGAAGGCTCCAGCGAGAAGAACCTGGAGGCGCTGCTGCCGCTGGTCAATCACGGCAACTACCACAGGTGCATGCTGGTTGTGGACGACCGCAACGCGCTCGATGTGCTCCGCGAGGGCGACGTGGACGCCGTGGTGCGCAAGGCGATCCGGCTGGGCCTCGATCCCGTGCGCGCCATCCAGATGGCCACGCTCAACGTCGCCGAGTACTTCCGGCTGGAGGGACTCGGAGGCATCGCGCCGGGGTACTACGCCAACATGCTCGTGCTGCGCGACCTGGAGACCATTGACATAGCGGAGGTGTACTACGGGGGTGAGCTGGTTGCGCAGGACGGCAAGGCCAACTTCTCCGCGCCGCTGCCGTCCAACGAGTGGATCAAGCGCACGGTGAACGTGAGGCCGTTCGACGTAGGCCGGCTATCACTGGCGGCCGGCGCTTCCGAAACGTTCCCGGTCATCGAGATCATCCCGGGCCAGATTGTCACGCGACGCCGGGACGAGCAGCCGAGTCGCAGCAACGGCAGCATCGTGGCCGACACTGAGCGCGACCTGCTCAAGCTGGTGGTTGTCGAGCGGCACAAGGCCACGGGCAACATCGGCGTGGGACTCGTCGGCGGCTTCGGGCTGAAGCGCGGAGCGCTGGCAACGTCCGTCGCGCACGACTCGCACAACATCGTCGTCGTGGGCGTGGACGATGCCGACATCTACGCGGCGGTCAGGGAGGTGGAGCGGAACCAGGGCGGGCTGTGCGTGGTGGCCGGCGGCGAGGTGCTCGCGTCGCTGCCGCTGCCCATCGCCGGGCTGCTCTCGACGGAGCCGCTGGAGGCTGTGGCCGGCAAGCTGGAGGAGCTGGAGCGCCTGGCCAGTGAGCTTGGCTGCTCAGTCAACTCGCCGTTCTCGGTGCTGTCCTTCCTGGCGTTGCCTGTGATACCGGAGCTGAAGCTCACGGACATGGGCCTCGTGGACGTTATGGCCGGCAGGCTGTTGGAGAGGAAGTAGCCAGCCGTGCCTGCGCTGGACACCATCACGTTCGACCTGTGGCAGACGCTCATCATCGACGACCGCGAGCGCGGCCGAGCGAGGACGCAGCGCCGCCTGGACGAGGCCTGGGAGGCGCTCGCAGAGGAGGGCCATAACTTCTCGATAGATGAGCTGCGCGAGGCGTACCGCAGCTGCTTCAGGGCGTGCCGCGCGATTCACAAGGACGAGCGCGACGTTTCGTTCGACGAGCAGGTGCGGATGTTCATCGACCTTATCGACGAGGGCCTGTTGAGCCGTCTGTCCCCTGAGACCGTCGAGCGCATCACCTACTGGTACGCGGAGGCGTTCTTCGACTACCCGCCCCGCGTGGACCCTGCCTCTCGCGGCGTGCTGGAGGAGATGTCGAATCGGGGGTACCGCCTGGGCATGATTTCGAACACGGGCATGACGCCCGGAAGCGTGTTCCGCCGGTTCCTTGCGCAGCACGAACTGCTCGACTACTTCCACGCGCTGACCTTCTCGGACGAGGTGCTGCTGTGCAAGCCGTCGCCGGAGATGTTCCACATGACGCTGGAGGAGTTGGGGACGTCGCCGGATCGGGCGCTGCACCTGGGCGACCACATCGCGAACGACATCGAGGGAGGCAACCGGGCCGGGATGTGGACGGCGCTGCTCGGCGATGCGGACGGGCAGGAGCGAATTGCGTCGCCGCACGTGCACGTGCAGACGCTTGCGGAGTGGCCGTCGACGCTGGACGCGTGGCTGCGGGATGGGTGAGGGGGGGCGTCACCTAAGCTATCTCAGGATGACTGGACGGTTGGCGTGGCGATTGCCTCCCAAGGCGCGAAGGCTCCGCTCGGGTTCATAACGGTCTCAGAAGGCAAAGGTCACGCGTGCGCCTGGGCCGTCGTAGATCAGAATCATGCTGCGCATGATGTCTCTACCGATGAGCGCGATGCAGTCCTGATCTTGCAACTGCACGCCTGCGACAAACGTCGGGTCCACGTCTGGTAAGGGATGAGCCGGGAAGTACAAAGCACAAGTGTAGATGCTCGCCTCGCTGGAACCTGACGGGGTTGATAGGGCTATCGTCTCCACAGGCGAGATGCCGAGGCTCTTCAAGACGGATTCATCTGCGCACGTTCTGGAAGCGCCTGTGTCGAAAAGAGCGTATCCCTCTACCGGAGCCGGAATAGGTTGCCCTCTTGCAGCGAGTGCGGAGGCCAACTTTTCGGTAATGCCAATCTGAACAGGTAGGCGAGGCCCTACGTTGGCTAGGTGGTCTGGTCTTGAGACTCCACGGCCTTCCCCGCTGCCGGCCTCAACGAAGTCGCGATGAAAGACCGGCATCTAAAGCACGCCCAAGACGAGAGCGGGGATAGACTCCACAGGGTCTTGCTTGAGGATTTGCTTGATCAGGAATGGGACGTTGCCAAACCGCTCAATGCCCACGGCATAGGCTGCCTCGCGGGTGTCCCAGATGCCGATCAACTCCGATTCGTAGATCAGCGCAACCTTCCCCTCGTGGTGCTCCAGGAGATATTCCTTGATTTCTGCGTAGCGCTCGTTTTCCCTCTCAAGCGGCATGCTGATACCTCCTGGGAGAACTGAAGGGACATGAATAATTGTCCCTTGGGACACACCTATAATATACCACACCCGGTTGACCAAGGCGTTGCGTCACCTTCGAGTTGCAATTCTCCTCACCCATGCCGCGCGCCCATTACGCGGCCCCGCTCCCGCCCTTCGCGCAGGCGGCCGTACTCGGAGCTGAGCTCCGCGCCCAGAATCAGTATCAGGCTGCTCACGTAGAGCCACAGCAGCAGCACCAGGACGTCCGCCATCGACCCGTACACGTCCCGGAAGTTCGCGAAGCGGTCCACGTACGTGAGGAATGCGCCTTTCGCCGCCTCGAACAGCAGGGCGGCCAGCACTGCGCCCGGCCACACATATCGCCATCGAGTGCGGGTATTCGGCATCAGCTTGTATATCATCAGAAACGTGGCCAGGGTCAGCGCGAACGAAGTCCCCTGCAGGAACCACTGCGACGCCTGGCTCACCAGGAAATCGGAGGCCGGCAGGTCGGCGCGCGCATATTCGCCGGCGGTTCGGACGAACGCTGCGGCTGCCATCGAAGTCATGAACATCAGTCCAACCACCAGCGCCATGACAATCTGCCGCGGCTTGCCGACGAACAGAGGCGGGTCTTTCTGCACGTCCCAAGCCCGGTTGACGACGCGAGCCACGGCCCCGAACATCGCGCTGCCGGACCAGAGCAGCGCGACGATCGAGATCAGACCCAGCGTCCCGCTCACCCTGACGTCGCTGGCCAGAAGCCCGTCTGAGCCCGGCAGGTATCCTGCGACAAACCCAATGAACTGCGCCTCGCGGTCTTCGGACGTAGGCAGCAGGTTGAAGATCGCGATTAGCCCGATCATCAGCGGGAACAGCGAGAACGCGGCGTAGTAGGCCACCCCGGCCGCCATGTGGGTGGCGTCGTCGTCCGACATCTCCTGTACGGTGCGCACCAGCAGCCGTACGATGAACAGGCCCTTGAAGGGCGCCCACGCTACCATTGCCGCGCCCATCAGGATGTGAAAGAACGTCCTCAAATCAATGCTCAACCGGGGCCGGTCGGGAATTGCACCGCTTTGTCACGGCCAGCGCTTCTAGTATAATGAGGCCGCTTTGACCAATCCAGTGCAGACCGAGAGCGTTACGGCCTGTAGAAGGTGCGGTAGCTGGTTTATTCTGTAGGCATGCAAATCAACTACTGGTGATACGACAACATGAGTGAAACGATCTTCAGAAACGTGCAATTCAATCTGAAGGGACTGATGGGCGCCATTGCTCTCGGTCAGGTGGGGCTCCCCGACATTCAAAGGCCCTTTGTTTGGGACAATGCAAAGGTGCGCGACCTCTTCGATTCCATGTATCGCGGCTACCCGATAGGCCACCTTCTATTTTGGGATACCGGTCCGGACAATATCGGCAGTGCCAACCCTCAGACCATAGGCGCTGAGAGGAAACAGTTGAAACCTCAGTTCATGGTCGTTGACGGCCAGCAAAGATTGACTTCACTCTACGCGGTGATTCAAGGAGAGCAGGTGATTGGCAAGGACTACCGACATCGGCGCATTCGCATCGCGTTTAACCCCTTGGATGAAAAATTCGAAGTCACCAGTGCCGCGATTGAGCGGGACAAGGTGTACATTCCGGATATTTCCAGAGTGTGGAGTGATGATGCCGATATCTTCGGCTTGGTGGACGGCTATTTGGCTGGACTCAGAGACGTTCGTACCGTATCCGCCGATGACGAACGGAAAATCAAGAATTCAGTAGTCAAGCTAAACGGCCTCACGAACTTCCCGCTTACCGCTCTTCAGCTGTCTGCTGACATATCGGAGGAGGATGCCGCAGAGGTGTTTGTCAGAGTGAACAGCAAAGGCGAACCACTGAATCAAGCGGATTTCATTCTCACCCTGATGTCTGTCTTCTGGGATGAAGGCCGAGCAGACTTGGAGAGGTTCTACCGGGAGTCCCTGTCACCTCCTGCAAAGGGAGCAACTGCGTCATACAACCATCTAATAGAGCCTTCCCCTGATCAGCTTCTGCGCGTCAGTATCGCTCTGGCCTTCAAGCGCGCCAGGCTTCGGTACGTGTACTCGATACTGCGTGGCAAAGACCTTGTCACTGAGCAGTTCAGTGAAGAGAACCGGATAGCCCAATTCGATACGCTCAAGAAGGCTCAGAGCCGGGTTCTCAATCTGACCTATTGGCATGACTTCATCAACTGTATCCGCGGAGCTGGCTTCAGAAGCCGGGGAATGATCCGTTCAAATAACAACTTCCTCTTCTGCTATGCACTTTACCTGATTGGACGGACAGAGCTCAAGGTCGAGGAGGCGACGCTAAGGAGAGCTATTGCCCAATGGTTCTTCATGTCATCAGTGACGCGCCGATACACAAGCTCGCCTGAGTCCACGTTTGAGTCCGATTTGGCAATGCTGAGGGGCGTAACGCTACCGGAGGAATTTGTTGGCCGGTTGCAGCAGGCTTGCAGCATACAGCTAACGGATGACTTTTGGAGAATCACACTCACGAACGAATTGGTGACTTCCTCGGTAGCCAGCCCGGCGCTCTCAGTGTTTGAAGCCTCCCTAACCCTTCTCGACGCCCCTGTCTTATTCTCAAACTCCAAGGTCAGCGACATGCTCGACCCAGCAGTACAGGGCTTCCGGACGGCGATTGAACGCCACCATCTCTTTCCGAGGGCCTATCTGGCTAAGCTCGGATTGACTGAAACCCGTGACACCAATCAAATTGCCAATCTTGCCTTTCTCGAGTGGGGAGACAACAGCACCGCATCTGACTATTCTCCAGCCGATTACGTTCCGGTCCTGAAGCTCGGACTCAAGACTCTCGACTTGGAGAAGATGTACCGTTACAACGCGCTGCCTAAAGACTGGGAAGCTATGGAATACCAAGACTTTCTGGCACGCCGCCGCGAACTGATGGCGGAGATCATACACGACGGCTATCGAAAGCTGACTGAGGGAACGCGGCCCGAGGCCCCGGTTTCAACCCTAGAGTTGGCAGAATTGATAGGCGGAGGCGAGAGTGAATCCGTGGAGTTCAAGTCAACCCTAAGAGTCAACCTCCACACTGGTCTGAAAGACATCAAGATGGAGAATGTGGTGTTGAAGACTTTGGCTGGCTTCCTGAACAAGGCTGGTGGGACTCTGGTCGTCGGTGTATCTGACGACGGCACACCGATTGGGATAGAAGCCGATCAATTCATGAACGAGGATCAGATGAGCCTTCATCTAGTCAACATTGTCAAGGATAGGATGGGGACTCTGGCGTTGTCCAAGCTACACCAGCAATTCGACGATTACGCTGACGCTCGTGTCTTGAGAGTGCACTGCGAGCGTTCACACAAGCCCGTCTACGTCAAGGAGGGGGATAAGGAAGTCTTCTACATCAGGACGGGGCCGGCAACAATAGAGTTGTTCGGGGGTGATATGGTCGAATACATCAATCACTGGTTCAATTAGACGTGTGCACAAGTCGCCCATGCTGCGTCAATTGGCCATTCACCGCCCGCGCTTCTAGTATAATGAGGCCGCTTTGACCAATCCAGTGCAGACCGAGACCGCGTCCGCCCTCCGTGACGTGACGCCCATCGAATGGCAGGACGGGCGACTATGCCTGCTCGACCAGAGCCGCCTGCCGCACGAGGTGACGCACGTGCACCTCTCGACCGCCAAGGAGGTGGCGCTCGCCATACGCGAGATGCGCGTCAGGGGCGCGCCGGCCATCGGCGTGACCGCGGCCTATGGCATGGCCCTGGCCGCCGCCCACAGCCGGACGGTTGACTCCCTCCGTGATACAGCGCAGCTGCTCGCAGCGTCGCGGCCAACGGCCGTGAACCTGCGATGGGCTATCGAGCGGATGATGTGCGTGGCGGAGCAGGCGCCGCGTGATGATGACCTGGCCGCCTGCCTGCTTGCGGAGGCCGCAGAGCTTCACCGCGAGACCCTGGAGTCCGACCGGCGCCTGAGTGCGCTGGGCGCAGCCCTAATCGAGCCGGGCTCGTCAGTGCTCACGCACTGCAACACGGGCGCGCTGGCCACCGGCGGCTACGGCACGGCGCTCGGCGTGATTCGCTGGGCGTGGGAGCAGGGCAGGGTGCAGCACGTGCTGGCCACGGAGACTCGTCCATGGCTGCAGGGGGCGCGGCTCACCACGTGGGAGCTTGCGCGGCTTGGCATTCCTGCCACACTGATTGTCGACTCGGCGGCCGCGGCGCTCATGGCAAGCGGCCGCGTGCAGTGCGTGATAACCGGCGCCGACCGCATCGCCGCCAACGGCGATACCGCCAACAAGATCGGCACCCTGTCGCTTGCGGTGCTCGCGAGCCACTACGGCGTGCCATTCTACGTCGCCGCGCCGGTATCCACGGTAGACTTGAGCACGGCGTCCGGCGACGACATTCCCATCGAGGAGCGGCCTTCCGCAGAGGTGACACAGGCGGGCGGCGCGCCCACCGCGCCGGAGGGTACGGCTGCCTGGAATCCGGCCTTCGACGTGACGCCTGGCGGGCTGATCGCGGCCATTATCACGGACGGCGGCGTCGCACGGCCGCCCTACGATCGAACGCTCGCTGAGGTGTCGGGCCGTGGTTGAGGCGCTCATCGGCATCATCGGCGGGACGGGTCTCTACCGCATGGACGGGCTGGAGGGCGCGGAGGAGGTCGCTGTCGAAACGCCCTTCGGCTCGCCCAGCGACGTCATCGTGACCGGCACTCTCAACGGAGTGGGAGTTGCGTTTCTGCCCAGGCACGGCAGGGGTCACCGAATCCTGCCCTCGGAGCTTCCGGCAAGGGCCAACATCTACGCCCTGAAATCGCTGGGCGTCAAGAGCGTCATATCCGTAAGCGCAGTCGGCAGCCTGCGGGAGGAGATTCGCCCGCTGGACATGGTTGTGCCTGACCAGCTCATCGACCGGACTGTGGGCAGGCCCCGCACCTTCTTCGGCGAGGGTGTGGCGGCCCATGTGGGCATGGCCGAGCCGTTTTGCGCCGGGTTGCGAGAGGCCCTGCGACTGAGCGGCGGCCGCGCAGGAGCCACGGTGCACGACGGTGGCACGCTCGTCGTCATTGAGGGGCCTCAGTTCTCGACGAAGGCCGAGTCGCACATGTACCGCTCCTGGGGCGCCGACATCATCGGTATGACCACGCTGCCTGAGGCCCGGCTCGCCATGGAGGCCGAGTTGTGCTACGCTGTTTTGGCCTGCTCCACCGACTACGATTGCTGGCATGAGAGCGAAGAGCCGGTGACGGTCGAGATGGTGGTGGCGAACCTGATGAGGAACACGGCCGTCTCCAAGGCCATCCTGGCCGACGTCATCTCCGCAGACCTAGCGGACGCGTGCTGCGATTGCAGCTCAGCGCTGGAGAACGCCATAGTTACGGACAGGAGCGTCATCCCGGCCGAGGTCAGGGAGAAGCTGTCCCTTCTCATCGGCAAGTACATTGATTGAGACTGCACATCCGGAGGTATTCAGAAATGGCAAGACAAGATCCTGGCGAACCCTACTTCCGCGTAAGCGTCGAGGAGGCCAAGGCGATGGTTGACGGCGGCAACGCCGTGGTGATCGATGTGCGCCGCCCCGACGAGTGGGTCACCGGCCGCGTCGAGGGCGCCATACACATCCCGGTCGACGACGTCGCTGCCCGCATCGACGAGCTGCCGGCGGAGGGAGACCTACTGTTCATCTGCGCGGCGGGCGTGCGCAGCGGCCTGGCATGCGAGATGGCCGCGGCGATGGAGGTGGACTCCAGCCGCCTGTACAACATCGAGGAGGGCACCCCCGCCTGGATCGAGAAGGGGATGCCCTACGAAGTGGGATAGGAAGGGCGGATCAGGATGGCGAGTGCCTGAGCCTGTGACCTGCTCTTCTCGGGAGTTGGCGGCGTGAGCAGCCCAATAAGGGACGTGCTGGGCATCGGCAACGCGATTGTGGACGTGCTGGCCCACGCCGATGATGCATTTCTGGTCGCGCACGGCCTGGCGCGCGGCGCAATGACCCTGATCGATGCGGAGCAGGGCGCATCCATCCTGCAGGCTATGGGATCGACGGTGGAGGTCTCGGGCGGCTCCGTGGCGAACACGATGGCCGGGATCGCCTCGCTGGGCGGCACCGGCTCGTATATCGGCAGGGTCCACGACGACCGGCTCGGCGCAGTCTTCAGCCGCGACATGCGCTCGTTAGGCATAAACTACTCAACTCCGGCAGCGACGGACGGCGCAACCACGGCGCGGTGCCTGGTCATCGTCACGCCGGACGGACAGCGGACGATGGCAACGTACCTGGGCGCCTCCACGGAGCTTGGGCCGGAGGACGTGGACGCGGAAGCGGTAAACGGCCACGCCGTGACATACCTGGAGGGCTACCTGTGGGACGCGCCGCGTGCGCCGGAGGCATTGGCGCTCGCCGCGCGGCTTGCCCACGACGCCGGCAACAGGGTGGCGCTGACCCTCTCCGATCCGTTCTGCGTGGACCGCCACCGCGACGAGTTCCGGAACTTCATCCTGGAACACGTGGACGTGATGTTTGCCAACCAGGATGAGGTGGTGTCGTTGTACCTGGAGACCGACATGTGGGACGCCGTGGAACGAGCGCGGGGCGACTGCACACTAGCCGTGGTCACTCGCAGCGAGAAGGGCTCGATTGTGGTGTCCGGCGACGAGACGCACGAGGTGGCCGCCGCGCCTGTCGAGCGCGTGGTGGACACGACGGGCGCCGGCGACCTGTTCGCCGCTGGGTTCCTGTACGGGCTCACGCATGGCCACGACCTGCCGACGTGCGGGCGAATCGGCGCGCTGGCGGCGGCGGAGGTGATCGGCCACCTGGGCGCGCGGCCGGAAGCGCGGCTAAGCGAGCTGGTGGCGCGTGGGGTGTAGGGGGTGCGGTAGACACTCCCTGCGAAATCCGTTATCATACTGGCGCCCGAACCTGGGCCATGGTAGCTTTGTGCCATGAACCACCTCAGGGGCGATGAACCCAACCGCCCTTCACCACGGGAGGATCGCACCAGATGACATTAGAGAGACTCTACGCCTGCCAATCTGCTGGGCCCAGCGAGGGCCGGTAGTCATGGTTGCGCAGACTAAGGGAGACGTCAAGGATATCGGATTGGCGGGGCAGGGAGTGCTCCGCATCGAGTGGGCAGCGCGGGAGATGCAGGTGTTGCGGCAGGTCCGCGAGAGGTTCGCACGCGAGCGGCCACTCGAAGGACTGAAGCTATCAGCCTGCCTGCACGTGACCACCGAGACTGCCAACCTCGCGCTGGCCCTACGTGACGGAGGCGCAAGCGTGGCACTCTGCGCCAGCAACCCGCTGAGCACGCAGGACGACGTGGCGGCCGCGCTGGTCTCGGAGTACGGCATCCCCACGTACGCCATTCACGGCGAGGACCACGACACCTACTACAAGCACATCCACTCTGCGCTCGATCATGGGCCACACTACACGATGGACGACGGCGCGGACCTGGTAACCGTCCTGCACAAGGAGCGCCGCGAGTTGCTTGACGGCGTGGTCGGCGGCACGGAGGAGACCACCACCGGCGTCGTTCGCCTGCGCAGCCAGGCTCGCGAGGGCATGCTGGAGTACCCAATCGTCGCTGTCAATGAGGCGGACACCAAGCACCTCTTCGACAATCGATACGGCACAGGCCAGAGCACCATCGACGGCGTGACGCGCGCCACCAACGTGCTGTGGGCCGGCAAGCAGGTAGTGGTCTGCGGCTATGGCTGGTGCGGCCGCGGAATCGCCATGCGGGTGCGCGGCCTTGGGGGCCACGTCATCGTCACTGAGGTCGACCCCGTTCGAGCGCTGGAGGCGGTGATGGACGGCTACCGCGTGGCGCCCGTGCTGGATGCCGCGGCGGAAGGTGACGTGTTCATTACGGCAACCGGCGACATGAAGGTGATCGACGGCGAGGCGCTGGAGCGGATGAAGGATGGAGCGATCCTCGCCAACAGCGGCCACTTCAACGTTGAGATCGACATACCGGCGCTGGAGGCCTTGTCCGAAGGGAAGCGGCACGTGCGCTCGTCGGTGGAGGAGTACCAGCTCAAGGACGGGCGGAGGCTCTACCTGCTGGGCGAGGGAAGGCTGATCAACCTGGCCGCCGCGGAAGGGCACCCGTCGAGCGTCATGGACATGAGCTTCGCAAACCAGGCATTGTGCATCGAGTACCTGGCCGGCCTCGAGGAGGCCCCTGCGCGGGACGTACACCCTGTGCCGGAGGAGATCGACCGGAGAATCGCAGAACTGAAGCTAGCCTCACTGGGCATACGCATTGACATGCTCACCGACGAGCAGAAGCTGTACCTGGAGAGCTGGGAAGAGGGGACGTGAGCAGGGAAGGTCGAACCCTCCATAACTGCAAAGGAGAGATAGAGTGAGCTTTACCTTCACAGATTCGCCATCATACCTGTACACATCCGAGTCGGTGACCGAGGGCCATCCCGACAAGCTGTGCGACCAGATATCGGACGCCATTCTGGACGCCATCCTTGCCAGGGATCCCGGGGCAAGGGTCGCATGCGAGACCTGCGCGACCAACGGACTTGTGGCTGTGATGGGCGAGATAACCACCGATACGTACGTGGACGTATCGCGCATCATTCGGGATACCATCAGCGGCGTCGGCTACAACAACCCGGATCTTGGCTTCGACTACAAGAGCTGCGGCGTCGTTCTTTCACTGCAGGAGCAGTCCAAGGATATCGCGCTGGGCGTGGATGCCTCGCAGGAGGCCAAGGAGCGCGGAGGCGCCGTCGAGGAAGACCCGGACGAGACCGGCGCCGGCGACCAGGGCATGATGGTGGGCTTCGCCTGCAACGAGACGCCTGAGCTGATGCCTCTCACCGTGGCACTGTCGCACAGACTGGTGCAGCGTCTCGCCGAGGTTCGCAAGCAGGGGCTGTTGCCGTACCTGAGGCCGGACGGAAAGTCGCAGGTGACGGTGGAGTACTCCTACGGCGTGCCCAAGCGCGTGGACACTGTGGTGGTCAGCGCGCAGCACAACCCGGAGGTATCAAAGGACGTCATCACGCGCGACATCACTGAGATGGTCATAAACGAGGTCGTGCCGTCCAGCCTGCGGGACGCCAACACCAAGATATTCGTCAACCCCACGGGCAGGTTCGTGATAGGCGGCCCCGTGGCGGACACGGGCCTCACAGGGCGCAAGATTCTGGTGGACACGTACGGCGGAGTGGCCCGGCACGGCGGCGGCGCATTCTCCGGCAAGGACCCCACGAAGGTCGACCGGTCCGGCGCCTACTACGCCCGCTACGCGGCCAAGAACATCGTGGCGGCCGGTCTCGCGGACCGCGCCGAGATTCAGATCTCGTACGCCATCGGCGTTGCCAAGCCCCTGTCCGTCTCGGTCGAGACGTTCGGCACCGGCCACGTGGACGACGAGACCATCCAGCAGCTTGTTGACAAGCACTTCGACTTTCGACCCGCTCCCATCATCCGAAACCTCGACCTGCGGCGTCCCATCTACAAGGCGACCGCAAGCTACGGCCACTTTGGGCGGGACGACCTGGAGCTCCCGTGGGAGCGCACAGACAAGGCGGACCTGCTGCGTGTAGATGCCGGCCTGCGCACGATAATGGGTCAGGGTGAAGCGACAGCCTGAAGGCGAGGACCTCTGAATGAAGGCGGTTATCCTGGCCGGGGGAGAGGGGACGCGTCTGCGTCCCCTGACGTGCAACGTCCCCAAGCCAATGGTGCCTATTCTCAACCGACCCTTCCTTGAGCACATGCTCAGTCATCTGAGCGGCCACGGCGTGGATCACGCCATCCTGACCATGTGGTACCTGCCGGACGTCATTCGCTCCCACTTCGGGAACGGAGAGGGTTTGGGACTGAGGCTCAGCTATACCCTGGAGGAGACGCCGCTGGGCACCGCGGGCGCCGTCAAGAACGTGGAAGACGAGCTGGACGGCGCGTTTCTCGTTCTGAACGGCGACATCTTCACCGATCTTGACCTGAGTGCGATGGCAAGGTTCCATCGCCAATCCGGCGCAATGGTCACCATCGCTCTGACGCAGGTCGAAGACCCGTCGGCGTTCGGCGTGGTGGACTTGGATGAGAGTGGCCGGGTCTCGCGATTTGTTGAGAAGCCACCGCCCGGCGAAGCTCCAAGCAACTGGATCAACGCCGGCACCTACCTTATTGAGCGAGAGGTACTGGCCCACGCGCCTTTTGGCGAGCACTACATGTTCGAGCGCGGCCTGTTTCCCAAGCTGCTGGAGATGGGCGCGCCCGTCTATGGCTATCGTTCGGCCTCGTACTGGGCGGACCTGGGAACCCCGGCAAGCTACGCCAGAGTGCACCGCGATATGCTGCCCACTACCGGCGCGGCCGCAGCGCATGACGCCACAGGCGTCCACTCATCCGCAAGGCTAAGCGGCCCCGTGCTGCTGGGCCGTGGATGCTCCATAGGCCCCGACGCGATGGTGCAGGGGCCTGTCGTGATGGGCGCCGGTTGCCGCGTGGGCGAGGGGGCGGTGATTCGCGACGCCATCCTGTGGCGAGATGTGGAAGTGGGGCGCGGTTCAAAGCTTGACGCATGTATCCTGGGCGACGGCGTGAGCGTGGGTGACGGAGTGACGGTGGGTGCTGATTGCATTATCGGTGACGGCGCCAGCATAGGCAGCGGCAATCGCATGGAACGCGGCATGGTGCTGTGGCCCGGTGTCTCAATCCAGCCTGAGGCCGTGTCCTTTCGCTGAATGAGCGATCCGGTGGAGAAGATCAGCATATGGCCATAAGGTTCGGAACTGACGGTTGGCGAGCCATCATCGCCGAGGACTTTACGTTCGAGAACGTGAGGCTCTGCACTCAGGGCGTCGTGAGGTACCTGCGGCAGCAGGGACTCGCCGAGCGGGGTCTGGTGGTCGGGTACGACACGCGCTTTGCCTCGGAGGACTTCGCGCTTGCGGTCGCGGAGACGGCGGCGGGCAGTGGCGTGAAGACGTTCCTCAGCGACCGCGCCGCACCTACGCCTGTCGTCACCTACAACGTCATTGACCGAAGCGCGGGCGGCGCCGTCATCATCACGGCCAGCCACAACCCGGCGCGCTGGAACGGCTTCAAGTTCAAGCCGGAGTACGCCGGCAGCGCCTCGCCCGAGATCACGGACGCCATCGAGGGGCTGATCGAGGACGCCGCGCGGGAGGGGAGCGCAGACGCCGTCCCGTGGGAGCAGGCTCGCGCGAGCGGTGCGGGCGTGGACATCGACCCTTCGCCTGCGTACGTGAAGCACGTCGGCAGCCTGGTGGACCTGGAGAGGCTGCGCAGCGCGGGTCTCAAGCTGGTGGTTGACCCGATGTTCGGCGCGGGCGCGGGCTACCTTCCGTCAATACTAAGCGGCGGTACAACGACCCTGCAGGAGATGCACGGCGACCGCAACCCGCTGTTCCCCGGCCTGCGTCAGCCGGAGCCGGTGGCCGACAACCTGTCGCCGCTGTGCGAGATGGTCACGCAGACGGACGCGGACGCCGGTCTGGCCCTTGACGGTGACGCCGACAGGTTTGGGCTGGTGGACGAGAAGGGTCGAATCATCAACCCGCTGCAGGTATTCGCTCTGCTGGCCCTCTACATGCTGGAAACGAGGGGTGACCGCGGCCCGGTGGTCAAGTCGGCCACCACCAGCCGCATGCTATATCGCCTCGGAGAGATGTTCGAGGTGCCCGTGCACGAGACGCCGGTCGGGTTCAAGTACGTAGGGCCACTGATGGAGCGTGAAGGCGCGCTCATCGGCGGCGAGGAGAGTGGAGGATACGGCTTCCGCGGCCACATCCCCGAGCGTGACGGCATCCTGAGCGCGCTTTTCATTCTGGACATGATGGTCAGGACCGGCAAACGGCCCTCGGAGCTGCTGGACCACCTGTACGACCTGGTTGGGCCACACTTCTACGACCGCAGCGACATACCGCTCATGCCCGGGCAGCGCGAGGTCGTCGCTACGCAGATCGGAACCGTCAGCCCGGACTCCGTGGCTGGCGTGAAGGTGGCGTCAAGCGACACCACGGACGGACGCCGCTTCGTGCTGGAGGACGGGTCATGGGTGACGGTCCGGTTGTCCGGCACGGAGCCGCTCGTGCGCATCTACGCTGAGGGGCCAAGCGAGGAGCGCGTGGAGGCGCTGCTGGCGGAGGCACGCGGCTTGGTGGGCCTCTGATGAGTGTCGACCTCAACGCGGCGCTAGACGAGCCGGGCCTCTACGAGAGGCTCGACCCATCACGCCTGAGAGACCGGATCGGAGGGCTGCCGCGCCAGTGCCTTCAGGCCTGGGAGAAGGGCCTCAGTTTCAGCTTGCCTACTGACTATCGGGAGGCGCGGAACGTCATCGTTGCCGGAGTGGGCGGCTCGGCCATTGGCGGTGAGCTTATGGCAGACCTCATCTCCAAGGAGGGATCACCCCTGGTGACCGTGTGCCGCGACTACCACCTTCCTCCGTATCTCAGCCACGACTCGCTGGTCATTGCGTCCAGCTACAGCGGCAACACGGAAGAGACCGTGGCGGCGTTTGAGGAAGCGCTCGAGAGAGGGGCGAAGGTGGTGGCGGTGACGACCGGCGGACGCCTGCTCCAGCTTGCGGAGCGAGCGGGCGTGCCGGTGTTTCGCGTGGACTACGAGGGCGAGCCAAGGACTGCTCTCGGCTACAGCTTCCTCGTACCGCTGGCAATGCTCCAGAACCTGGGCCTCAGCCCCAGCAGCGACGAGGCTGTGCTGGAGGCGACCGAGGAGCTGTTCTCGCTGGGCCAAAGCCTGAGTCCGGAGACGCCCACGCACGACAACCCGGCCAAGGAGCTGGCCGTGACCCTCCACGGCAAGATGATTGTCGTCTTTGGCGGCGGTATGCTTTGCGGCGTTGCCCGGCGCTGGAAGACGCAGTTCAACGAGAACGCCAAGGCCTGGGCGTTTGTGGAGCTGCTTCCGGAGGCGGGGCACAACGCCATCGCCGGCCTCTGGTGGCCGCGCCCGATGGGGCGGAAGGTGTGCGGAGTGCTGCTAAACTCGCTCAGCCTCCACCCTCGAATAAAGCTGCGCTATCGGGTCATCCAGGACCTGCTCGGCACGGCGGGAGTGGAGTGCCGCACCGTCGATGGCGTGGGCCAGAGCCACCTGTCGCAGATTCTCAGCTCGGTCATGTTCGGCGACTTCACGAGCTACTACCTTGCGCTGCTCAACGGCGAGGACCCGTCGCCGGTGCCGCCGCTCGACTATCTCAAGAACGTCCTGCGAAGGTCAGCCGTAGACCACGAGGCGGCATGGTCGCAGGACGGCACTGGTGCCGCACCACCTGCACGGAGGGAGAAGAGCGATGTTTGACGCGCTCTCAGAGAAGTTGAATGCCGTGTTCGGCAGGCTGACCGGCAAGGGACGCCTGACTGAGCGAGACGTGGAGGAGGGCCTCCGGGAGGTGCGCCTCGCCATGCTCGAGGCCGACGTCAACTTCCGAGTGGCGCGCGACTTCGTGCAGAAGGTGAGGGAGCGGGCCGTGGGCAGCGAGGTGTTGGAGCACCTGAGCCCGGGCCAGCAGATAGTCAATATTGTCAACGAGGAGCTTGTCGGCATCCTGGGCGGCGAGTCCTCACGCCTGAACGGCTCCGACCGGCCGCCGGCGGTGCTGATGCTGGTCGGCCTGCAGGGGTCCGGCAAGACTACAACCGCGGCCAAGCTGGCCCTCCACCTCAAGCGCGGCGGCCACAAGCTGCTGCTGGTGGCCGCAGACATGCGCCGGCCTGCCGCCGTGGAGCAGCTGGAGACGCTCGGCAGGCAGCTGGACGTTGCGGTGCACAGCGTGGCCGGAGCCACTGCTCTGGAGGCGTGCCGCAGCGGCCTACAGAAGGCGACCGACACGGGCGCGACATGGGTCATCCTCGACACCGGCGGCCGCCTCCACATCGACGACGAGATGATGGAGGAGCTGGAGGAGATCAAGTCGGCAGTTTCGCCCAGCGAAACGCTGATGGTCGTGGACGCCATGACGGGGCAGGACGCGGTGAACTCTGCGCAGTCGTTTCACGCTCGAATTGCGCTCACCGGGCTGATCATGACCAAGCTGGACGGCGACGCAAGGGGCGGAGCGGCGCTGTCCATCACACAGGTGACGGGGCTGCCGATCAAGTTCATCGGCACCGGCGAGAGGTCCGGCGCGCTGGAGGCGTTCCACCCGGACCGGATGGCGTCGCGCATACTCGGCATGGGGGACGTGCTCACGCTGGTCGAGCGAGCGCAGGAGTCCATCGACGTCGAACGCGCGAAGGAGCTGGAGCGCAAGCTGAGGCGCGCAACCTTCAACCTCGACGACTTCCTGGAGCAGCTCCAGCAGGTGAACCGCATGGGGCCCATCAGCCAGGTGCTGGAGATGATTCCCGGCTTCTCGTCCATTTCCAAGCGGATGGCGCCGGAAGAGCTGGACGGCAAGCACATGAAAAGCTTGGAGGCTATCGTCTACTCCATGACGCCCAGAGAGCGGCGTAACCCTGAGATACTCAACGGCAGCCGTCGCAGGCGGATTGCGAAGGGCAGCGGTACCTCGCCGCAGCAGGTGAACCAGCTTCTGAACCAGTTCCGGCAGATGCAGAAGGTGATGAAGCAGGTGTCGTCGGGCAGGGTGCCCCGCAACATGAGGGGCTTGCTCGGCTAGGTCGCGCTCGCGTCAGTTGCGCAGCAGCAGCCCCGGCTGGCAGCGACGGCAGAAGTTGGTGAGGCGGCGGTTGGCGCCTATGGCGCTGATGGTGCCTGGGCATCGCGGGCAGGCGCCGCCGCTCCGACCGTGCACTGCCAGGAAGTCCCGCACCTTCACGTGCGTCTCGTCTCCCATGCGCTCCCGCAGCGTTGCGATGGCGTCGTTCAGCACGGCCGGTATCGCCTCGTGGAGGCGCGCGGTCTCGCTGTCCGACAGGGCGGAGCGCTTCTTGAACGGGAAGATGCCAGCGGCGAACAGAGTCTCGTCGGCGTAGGCGTTGCCTATGCCAGCGAGGAACCTGCCCCGCGTGAGCACACCCTTGATCTCGCCCTGGAAGCGGCGCAGCCGGTCGCGGAAGTCGGGCAGGTCCGGGTACTCGTCCAGCACGTCCGGGCCTTGCTCGGCGAGGCGTGGCACATCCCCCATGCGTGACGCCTTCACGTAGTAGGCCATTCCCATCTGCGTATCGTCCAGGTAGCGCAGCTGGCCGCCGTCCGCGAGGTCGAGCAGGAATGAGGTGCGCTTCGCGATGCGAGTCGATGGCGGGCAAAGCTGCAGAGCGCCGGTGAGCATGGGGTTGATGACCAGCGCCCGGTCGCCTGACAGGTTGGCTATCAGGAATTTGCCCCTGCGCGCGAAGCCTTCGATGGAGCGCGCGGTCACGTCGCTCACGAAGTCATCGGTAGCCAGCACGCGGAACTCCAGGGGCTTGAGGACGCGGGCGCCTGCGATCTCCAGGCCGCAGACGCGACGGTTGAGCACGTCCTTGATGACCTCAAGATCCGGTGCTTCAGGCATTGGTCAACCGATGATGGGGTGTGATCGTAGCTCGTTGGGATGCGGGCAGTCCGGCTCGGGAAGTCGCTAATGGACTGGCTACGCGTCAGTTCTGGCTGAACTGGTCTCCGAGCTGCTCAAGGAAGTCCAGTACCTCCGGTGACAACTCCGACGTCTGCTCCGTGCGGCCCTGGCGCAACTGGCTGACACGCTCGTCGTACTGGCGCTCAAGCTGCTGCACCAGGCTGCGGACCTCCGGGTTGCGCTCCATGGCAGTCTTGAGCTCCTCCTGCTGCTGACCGGCCCGCAGCTTCACCCGATCCAAGTCCATGTCAAGGTCGTAGAGTTCGCAGAGCAGCTCCAGGATACGCAGCCTGCCCACGTGGTCGACGTCCATCTGCGCGTACTGGGGCAGGTGAGCGATGAGGCCCATGGTCTCCGCTCCGGTCTTGAGGACCTCCTGCGACACCAGTGAGGCGATGCTGGTTGGCCCTTCGTAGCTGCTGGAGTGCACGCCGAGGCTTCGAACGCGGCTCAGCGTGTCCTCGCCGGAAGCGGCTCCTGTGACCATGATGGGCTTGGTGTGCGGCACCAGGTCGTACATCGAGCCCACCAGGCAGTACCGCCGAACGTCGAGCCGCTTGAGCAGGTTGGCAACTGAGTTAACAAACGCCTCTCCGTTGAGGTGCGGCTCCAGAAGATGCAGGAAGACGAAGTCGTGGTCTCCGTCACCGCGTGCGTAGCGGACGTTGACGGTTGGCACCGTGACCTGCCTCTGCCCGTCGACGGTATGGATTGTCGGGCGGTATCGGGTGAAGTCGAAGAAGACTCCGGGCCTTGAGAGCTTGGCCAGGTCTCTGGCCTGGAAGTGGCGCTCCAGGCTGCGGAAGGTGAGACGGCCCACGCTTCCCACGTCAACCCAGGGGCGGAGAGTGGCGAGCGCGTGTGGCTCCCTCAGCTCCGGTAGGGGTCCTTCAAGCTCGAATGCACCGAGTCTCATGGCCATATGTTACCACACAAGAAGATGGGGGCGCGTGGGAGAGTGAGATGAACCGCCCTCCTCTGGTCTCGGGAGGAGGGCGGACGCAGTTGTCAGAGGGGTCTAGGTGCCGTAGCGCGCGGCTGCGACAGGATCCGAGTACTCGACGCCCTTGGTGGCCCAGAAGGCGGTGGCGATATTGTCCACCGCGGCCACAAGCTCCTCGCATGCGGCCATGTCCACCGTCTGGCGGCAGCGGCCGGCCAGCTTCAGGGCGGCGTTGAAGGAGCCGTGCAGGTCGAACCCTTCCGGCAGGTTTGGCCAGCCGTAGTCGGCCCAGAGGATGCGGAGCTCGTGCTTGCAGAGCTCGGCGTGCTCGTCCTTGACCTTGATGTAACGAGCCATAGAGTTGGCATATGCCGCCTGGTCATCGCCCTGCTGGAGCGCCTGCATCCGCAGGACCATCTTCTGGACGGTCTGAGCCGCTATCTTGGCCGCGATTGGATCGTAGATGCCGCAGGGAATGTCGCAGTGGGCGTAGGCCTTCTCGGACGGCAACACCCTCACCATTGCGCTCACGGCTCGCCTGATAACAGACATGGAAGTACCTCCTGACAAGTGTGGTGATTCGCGGCTATAGTCTAAAGCAATTGGCATGCGCTGCCAAGGGGTGCGGGCCTCTCTACTCTCAACGGCGTGCAGGGTGTAGAATGGCACGGGCGCCGATGCTGCCCCAAATGGAGGTAAGGAAATGCGAACAGCGCGTCGAATCCTGCTGATGCTGCCCCTCGCGGCGCTGCTGGTGCTCGCGGTCGCCTGCGACACTGGCGACGACGGCTCTGATGCCGAAGATGCCGCCGCTGCGGCGCTCGCGCAGCTCGGAGGTGGATCGCAGGGCATCCAGGTCAACGGCACCGGCACGGTCGCGTTGGCGCCGGACGTCGCTCTGCTGGCCCTGGGCGTCGAGACGATGGCAGAAAGTGTCGCCGAGGCCAGAGGTGAAGCTGCTGCCGCCATGACAGCCATCATGGGCGCGCTGCAGGCACGGGGGATTGATGACAGCGACATCCAGACCAGCTTCCTCAACATATCGCCGGAGTACACCTACCAGGAGAAGCTCCGGGAGGGCGTACGCATCAACGAGCGGGTCCTGGTTGGCTACCGAGTGAACAACAACGTGGTGGTGAAGCTGCGTGACCTGGACTCCGTGGGGGAGATTGTCGACGAGGTGGCGCAGGCCGGGGGCGACGCAACCCGCGTGGAGAGCATCCGGTTCAGCGCTGAAGATACGTCTGAGGCGCGGCGGCTGGCCCGGGAGCGGGCCGTGATGGACGCAATCGAGAAGGCTGACCAGCTAGCCACGCACACCGGCGTGACCAAGGGCAACCTCGTCTCGGTATCCGAGAGCTTCCAGAGCGTGCCGGTGCCGCGCAATCTATCCTTAGCGTCGGATGCGGTCATGTTGGAGCAGGCCACGACCCCAATCAGCGCGGGCGAGCTTGAGATCACCGTCAACGTTCACGCCGTCTTCGAGATTGAGGGCCGGTAGAGGCGGAGCGAGGTCGATTTGCTGGTTGCGCTTGGCATCCTCCAAAGAGCGGCGGCAATCGTAGCCGCGCGAAGGGTGGAGATTGTTGGCATGAGCATGTATCCCACACTCGCGCCTGGCGAGTACGTGCTCTGCGATCGATTCGCCTACCGGAGCAGTCCGCCACGGCGGGGCGACGTAGTGCTGGCCCGCGGCCTCGTCGGTGAGGACAAGGCCGTTGTCAAGCGCGTGGTGGCAGTGCCGGGTGACAAGGTGGAGGTCGACGATGGGGCGCTACTGGTGAACGGCATGACGGCGCGTGAGTCCGCCTTCTCGGAGGAGTGCGGCGCGTGGGCGCTTGGTGAAGATGAGTGGTTCCTGGTCGGAGATGCAATGGCCGTCAGCACGGACAGCCGCGTATTCGGCCCAGTGCCCAGGCGCGCGATAGAGGCGCGGGCGTGGCTGGTGTGCTGGCCTGTGGCGCGATGGCGGAGAATCTAAGGAGTGATGCCCGATGAATATTGGGACGCAGCCGGGAGAGAGAAGGCATGAAATTAAGGTTCATGGCAGCGGTAATGTTGCGCTCGCGCCGGACATAGTCCTGTTGCAGTTGAGCGTGGAGGTTCTGGCGGATAGCGTTTCCGAGGCAAGAGGAGAGGCGGCTACGGCTATGAACGCAGTCATGGAGGTTCTGCGCGCAAGGGGCATCGATGAGCGCGACATCCGGACTACACGGCTGGAGATATCTCCTGAGTTCGAGTATGAGGAGGTATACCGCGAGGGGCGCCGGGTGCACGATCGCGTGTTCACTGGCTATGAAGTGACTAACAGCGTGGCGGTAAAGGTGCGGGACCTGGACGCAGTTGGAGATATTGTCGACGAGGTGGCGGAGGCTGGGGGCGATGACGTCCGCGTGGAGAGCGTGCGGTTCAGAGTGGAGGACAACGCAGGTGCGCGGCGAGAGGCCAGGGAGAAGGCTGTTTTGGACGCGATCGACAAGGCGGACCAGCTTGCTTCCCACGCCGGCGTTATCAGGAGCAACCTGATTCATATTTCCGAGAGCCATGAGAGTGAGCCTATGCCTCCCGTGTACTCGTCATTTGTCACATACGCCCCTATGGCGGAGGATGCCTCTTCCCCTACGCCATTGAGCGGAGGCGAATTGGAGATCAAAGTAAGTGTGTACGCCGTCTTCGCCATTGAGGGTCGGTAGAGGCGGAGCGAGGTAGTCTAGTGGCAGTGTTGCGAATATTGCACAGGGAGGCGGCATTCGTAGTATTCCGCCGCGTGGAGGTCGTCGGCTTAAGCATGTATCCGACAGTCGTGCCCGGCGACCGGTCGAGCTGGGTGAGGGGACACTCATGCTGAACGGTACTCTGGTGCGGGAAACCCTATGGTCGGAGACGTGCTGGCCTGTGGCTCGATGGCGCAAGATTTGCGGCGGGGGTAGCGATGACTAGCAGCGCGACGCGCTGGGTAGTCTACTACGACGGCGGGTGCGCCCTGTGCGAGACCGCCAAACGCTGGCTGTCCAGGCTGGACGTATCAAGCGGCCTCGATTGGACCGCGTACCAGTCGCTGGAGCGGCCGCCGCGGGGCCTTTCGTGGTTGGATCTGGAGAGCGCGATGTGGCTTGACACCGGCAGCGGCCGGCTGGTCGCAGGTTTCCATGCGTTTCGCATGCTGGCCCTCAGGCTGCCGCCGCTCACAGCAATTGCGCCGGCGCTCTGGCTGCCCGGCATGGCAAGCGTGGGCGGTTGGGCTTACGGCCTGGTGGCGCGCAACCGGTGCAGGCTTTCGGGCTGTCTCGTTCGGAAAGGGGGACTGCGCGAATGACGACTGGCGGCCGGGACGTGTCGATCGTGGTTCCCACCTACAACGAGCGGGACAACGTGGAGGCCCTCTGCCGCGGGCTCAGAGAAGCGCTGGAGCCGGCGTGGGACTATGAGATCATATTCGTGGACGACAACAGCCCGGACGGCACATACGACGTGGTGCTCCGCCTTGGGGAGGATGACCCGCGCGTGCGGCTGATTCGACGGCCCGGCAAGCTGGGACTGGGCAGCGCGGTCTCCGACGGGTTCGCGCAGGCCACCGGCGACTACTGGGTTATGATGGACGCAGACCTTTCGCACAGGCCGGAGGACCTGCCAGGCCTGCTGGCTCTCCTTGCGGACGCGGACATTGTGGTGGGATCGAGGTACATACCGGGCGGCGGCGTGGTCAACTGGCCGCTATGGCGCAGGGTGGTCAGCCGCGGCGCATCGGCGATGGGACGGCTGATAGTAGGGCTGCGCGTGCGCGACCTCACCTCGGGATTCGGCGCGTTCCGTCGCGAGCACATGGAGCAGCTGCTGCCCACGCTCAGCCCCAAGGGCTTCAAGCTGCTTCTGGAGATCATCGCCAAGAGCCGCGGGGCAAGGGTCATGGAGACGCCAATCACGTTCGTGGACAGGCGATACGGCAGGTCCAAGGCGTCTGCGGGCGAGGCGCTGCTGTTTCTGCGCCTCTGCTTCGAGCTGCGGGGGAAGAGGCAGGGCGGGGCGTAGGCGCGCCCAGGTCACCCCCACGGCAGTGGGCAGGAGTCCGGTGGGTAATTTCACACCTTAGACTCCCCCAACGCGAGGCTTCACCAAAAGCAAAAGGTCCCTTCACCTGATCGGAAGTGAAGGGACCCTTGCTCGTGATGGGCGTTGTCCCCGGTGGCGGAGGGACGCAGCCCGGCTACATGGCGATGTCGCCCCGCTCTCCGGTCCTGACGCGCACCACGTCGTTGACGGTGGTGACGAATATCTTGCCGTCGCCGATGGCGCCCTCGCCGGGGCTCCTGGCGTTGTTGATGATGGCCTCGATGACCGCCTCCAGAAGATTGTCCGGGATGACGGTGGTGATCATCGTCTTGGGTACCGCAGACCTAGTGACCATCTGGCCGCCTCTGCCGGTAAACACCTCCACGCCTCCCTGCCTGCCCTGGCCGGTGATGTTCGTGTAGTGGTAGCCGGTGCAGCCCGCCGCGTCCAGAGCCGGGGTCACCTGTCCTATTCGCTCCGGTCTGATAATGGCTTCGACTTTCAGCATGAGCTCCTCCTTGGATTTGGGCCGCGCATTCGCGCGGCCCTGTTGTTGACTTCTTGGCTAGTCTGCGCCGTCCCTGATGTATGCCCGCTCGCCGTGGGCAACCAGGTCAAGGCCCTCGTCCTCGTCCCGCTCGGAGATGCGAAGCCCCAGGCCGGGAATCACGTCGAGCACCTTCAGGATGACCAGCGAGACTACCAGGCTGTAGACCAGCGTTGCGCCGACCGCGATCACCTGCGTGCCCATCTGCTCGGCGTTGCCGTTCAGCAGGCCGTCCGTGCCGCCAACCGCGGCGATTGCGAAGATGCCGGTTGCGATTGCGCCCCATATGCCGCCTACGCCGTGTACGGCGAACACGTCGAGTGCGTCGTCAAGCATGGTCTTGTTGCGCAGCACCACTGCGAAGTAGCAGATGAGGCCTGCGCCAAAGCCTATGCCCAGTGCGCCCATGACGCCCACGAAACCGGCCGCCGGGGTGATTGCTACCAAGCCTGCAACCGCGCCCGTTGCCACGCCCACTGCGCCCATGCGCCCTGTCTGGAACTGCGAGAGCAGACCCCACGTCAGCGCGGCTGTCGCGGCTGCGGTGTTGGTTACCAGGAAGGCGTTGGCCGCCAGCCCGTCGGCGCCCAGGCCGGAGCCGGCGTTGAAGCCGAACCAGCCGAACCAGAGAAGCGCAGCGCCCAGCACCACGTAGGGTGCGTTGTGAGGCTCAAGGCCGGGGTTGCGCCTGCGGCCCACCAGCATAGCGGCGGCCACTGCGGCGATGCCGGCGTTGATGTGGACAACGGTACCGCCCGCAAAGTCCAGCGCGCCCAGGTCGAAGAGCCAGCCGTTGCCGGACCACACCCAATGGCATATGGGCGCATAGACCAGCGTCACCCAGAGTACCAGGAAGATGAGGTAGGTGGTGAACTTGAACCGCTCCACGAACGCGCCTGTGATAAGCGCCGGGGTGATGACGGCAAACATCATCTGGAACACCACGAAGAGAAGGTCCGGAATGGTCTCTCCGTCGTTGATGTCTATGCCCGAGAGTCCGACGAACGACAGGTCACCGATGAACTCGTTGCCGTCGCCGAACGCCAGGCTGTAGCCCCAGAGCACCCAGACGATACTGACCACCGCCACGGAGATGAAGCTGTACATGATCGTGCTGACGACGTTCTTCGCCCGGACAAGTCCGCCGTAGAAGAAGGCCAGCCCCGGCGTCATCAGCATCACCATGGCCGATGCCACGATAATCCAAGCAGTGCTTCCCGTATCCATCTGTACCTCCATATGCGAGAATCTGCAAGCATATTGAGACCCGCGCGTTCCAACGGAGTTACGCGCCGGTTACATTTGCGTTACAGTGGGACGGAGCTATTGGGACGTGGGATACGGCATTTGGGGAGGGGCAATCGCCGGGGCCTCTCATTCCATTGTGAAGCATTGCACATTCCGGTATACTGTGATAGAGTTCACGCTTGGACAGGGACGGCGGCCTCCACTGTCGGGGCCTGTATATCATGTCCGTGTTCCAGAGGAGGGAATGTGAGGCAGGCTTGGGTTCTGACCATTGTAGTAATGCTGACTGCCGCCATAGCATTGGCGTGCGGCGGCGGGGGCGGCGCAGACCCCACAAACACCAGTGCACCCACGGCGACCAGCGCTCCCACTGCTACCACGCCGCCTGCTGCGGAGCCAACCGCAGCGCCTGCCACCGAGCCGGCGTCATCCGGTGATACTGGCCCCGTCGGCGAGGGCGACCCGGAGGTCGGCAAGGAGATCGCGACCAATCAGGGATGCATCGCCTGCCATAGCTGGGACGGCTCCGAGATAGTCGGCCCCACCTGGAAGGGACTGTGGGGCACAACCAGACAGTTCGAGGATGGAGGCAGCGCGATTGTGGACGAGGCCTTTGTGACGGAGTCCATCCGGGAGCCAAACCTGCGGATTGAAGTCGGCTTCCCTCCTGACACCATGCCCGTCCTTCCTCTCACCGATCAGGAGGTTCAGCACATCATCGCTCTGATCAAGTCGCTGCAGTAGGCTCAAACTTGCCTTCGGGACGAAAGCGCCCTGAAGGCTGCTAGCTCGGATCAAACACCTCGCCGCTCACCCCGTGGGCGGCGAGGTTTATTACGCCCGCCATGTAGCCGGCTCCAAAGCCATTGTCTATGTTGACAACCGCGATTCCCGGGCTGCAGGCGTTCAGCATCGCCAGCAGGGCGGCCAGCCCCTGGAAGTTGGCTCCGTATCCGACGCTGGTGGGCACGGCGATGACCGGCGCCGATACCAGCCCGCCAACGAGGCTGGGCAGAGCGCCCTCCATGCCCGCCACCGCCACGATGACTCTTGCCTCGTGGAGCATCGGCAGGCGTTCCAGCAGCCGATGGACCCCGGCAACGCCAACGTCCCACAGCCGCTCGACGCTGTTGCCCATGACCTCAGCGGTGACGGCCGCCTCCTCCGCCACCGGCAGGTCTGACGTGCCTGCCGCAACCACCAGCACGCCGGGGCGCGGAGGCTCGGACGGTTCCGGCCCTGCGACTATGACTCGCGCCATCTCGTTGTAGCGGGATTCCGGCACTGCCAGCCGGACCGACTCGAACACCTCCTGTGATGCGCGAGTGATCAGCACGCGTGACGACGCCCCGGCCAGCCGCCGTGCGATCTCGGCGAGCTGCTCGTTGGTCTTGCCAGGCGCGTAGACCACCTCCGGGAATCCGGTGCGCAGCTCGCGGTGGTGGTCAACCTTCGCAAACTCCAGGTCCTCGAAGGGGAGAGTGCGGAGCCTGCCCATCGCATCCGGGATGCTCAGGCTGCCCTGCTGCACCTGCTGCAGGATGTGCTCCAGTTGCTGCTTGTCGATGTCGGCCTCCGCTTACCGACGCGGGCTAGCTGGTGCTGGATGCCTCCGCGCCGGTCGGTGTTCGTCACGTGCATTGTACTACGGTTCGCTTCTGTCGCACCTGCGTGATTTGCGCCTTGGAGGTGGTGCGCTTATCATTGTGCCGGGAGGAGCCGTGAAGCGCTGCAGGTTCATCGTTGACGCCAACGTGGGGCGTCTCGCAAGGTGGCTGAGGATCATGGGCTACGACGCCCTGTTCGTACCCGGCGTTGAGGACGCAGACCTGGTGAGGCTGGCCCTGGCGGAGGGCCGCGCGATCCTGACGAGGGACAGGCTCGTGATGCGCCGCCGCGCTATCGCCTCAGGGCGGGTGAGCGCGCTGCTCATTGGCGGCGACCGGCTCGGCGAGCAGCTGAGGCAGGTGGTCGAGGCGTACGGGCTGGACGCTTCGGGCGGATTCTCGCGCTGCGTGGAGTGCAACGAGCCCCTGCTGGCCGTGGAGCGGGAGTCGGCGTGGGGCAGGGTGCCGGACTACGTGTTTGCGACGCAGGAGACATTCGTGGAGTGTCCGTCCTGCACGCGGCTGTACTGGCGCGGCACGCACTGGCGAAACATGGTCAGGGAGCTAGCGACGGTAGGAGGAGACCGGAGTTGAGCAGGACCGCAGCCTTCGTCTACCACGATCGGCTGTCCCGCCACGTGCTTCGCGATGATCACGTGATGGTGCCCACACGCCTGCGGTACACGTACGAGCTTCTGGAGTCGTACGGGGCGTTTGCGATGCCCAACGCCGTGCTTGTGGAGCCGCGGCAGGCCGCCGTCGAAGAGCTTCTCACGTTTCACACCCGCGAGTACGTCGACGCCGTTCGAGGTCTGAGCGACGGTGAGGACTGGCCAAACGCCGCCGCCTACGGCTTCAGCGAACACGGAGACAACCCCGTGTATCCGGGCATGTACGATGCGGGTCTCTGGTCAACAGGCGCGTCGCTGACGGCCGCTGAGATGCTTGCCGACGGCAGTGCGGACGTGGCGTTCAACTGCTCCGGTGGTCTCCACCACGCCATACCAGGGCGCGCGTCCGGCTTCTGCATCTTCAACGACCCGGTCATCTCCATCAATTCCCTGCTGGAGCGAGGGCTGCGCGTGGCCTACGTGGACATCGACGCGCACCACGGCGACGGCGTGCAGAGCGCCTTCTACGACTCAGACCGCGTGCTCACCGTCTCCATGCACGAGTCAGGCTCGTATCTCTTCCCCGGCACGGGCTTCGTGGAGGAGGTGGGGGAGGGCGGCGGCCGCGGCTTCTCCGTCAATGTTCCGCTCTTTCCCTATACCGGCGATGAGACGTACCTCTGGGCCCTGCAAGCGGCGGTGGTTCCGGTTGTGGAAGCGTTCAAGCCGGACGTGCTGGCGACTCAGCTTGGCATGGACCCGTACTTCCGCGATCCCATCACGCATCTAGGTCTCACCGTACAGGGCCACGCAAGGATGGTGGAGGCGTTAGGGAAGCTCTGCCCGCGATGGCTGGCCTTCGGCGGCGGCGGTTACGACGTGTCCGCAGTGGCGCGTGGCTGGACGTTGGACTACGGCGTGATGCTGGAGACGGAGTGGCCGGACGAGATACCGGAGTCCTACCGCGAGCGCTACGGCCTGACGGCGCTGCGTGACGCGCAGGGGCCGTCAGTAGACGCGGCAGTGGTGGAGAACGGGCGGCGCTTCGCCGAGAGGACTGTGCGGGAGATCGAGAGGCTCATCTTCCCGACACACGGGCTGTAGCGCGTCGTGAGCAGGAAGGGTAGAGCGGAAGCGGCCTACTCGGGGCTGTCGGGCTGGGTTCCCGAGTCTTCTCTGCCGTAGCCTTCCAGGTAGCGGAACAGGTCGCTATCGGAGGAGAGCACCAGAGTGGTCTCCTCGTTCAGGAAGTTGGCGTAGGCCTCCAGGCTGCGCCGGAATGCGAAGAACTCCAGCGCCTCGGACAGCGCTGCGATGTCCAGAGGCTCCAGTGCGCCTTCTCCCGCTGCTCTCAGGCCGCGGAGCGCATTGGCCCGCTCGAAGCCGAGAGCCTCCTCAAGTGCTGCGAAGTCCGCGTCAGACATGCTCTGCATGGCATCGATGACTTCCGCGAGCGCTCCCGCTCCAAGGATGTTTCCGGCCCTGAGCTGCGCTTCCGTGCTGCCTGACAGGAGGTCGTCGTTCACTTCGTTGAGCTGGTCAAGCACGGACGGCTCCAGCGACTCAAGCGCGTCCAGTGCGTCCAGCGCGGCGGGCGAGAGGGCGGAGGTGCCAAGCACCCGTGCGAATATCTGGACGGCCTGTGCTTCACCCTCACCGGAGAGGATGTTGGCGTCCCGCTCAGCTTCAACGCGGATGACGCGCACCCTGCGGTTGACGTCGGCAGTGATGGTCAGGAACTGCTCTTCACCCTCGGCTCGGAGGCGCTGCGCCTGAACCGACCGCTCTGAGCGCATCCTGTCGAACACGCTGGCCTCCGCCGCGGCGGGGAAGTCGGCGCGCTTGATGCGAATGTCCACCACCTGGACGCCCCACTGCTGGTTCTGGGTGTCCTCCTTCACGCTGTTCAGTGCCAACTGCATCATGGCCTCGCGGCTGGGGACGCCCGCATCGGTCTGCCTGGGCCTCACGAGGATGGTGCCGTCGTCCTGGGTGATTGGGTCTCCGCCGATGATGTCACGCCTGTCGCGCACACCGACCTCGTCTCGGATGGCAGACACGGCCAGGTCGCCTATGCGACGGTTCGCGTTGGTCTCATCCCTCAGGCTCTCGAGGAAGAGCGTGGGGTCTGTGATCTTGTAGCGTACGTAGGCGTCGATCTCAAGGAACTGGCTGTCCCTGTCGGGCATGGATGCCACGGGTACGTCGATGCGGAGCAGCCTCCTGTCGAAGCGCACCACAGTCTCTATCGGCGACTTGAACTTCAAACCCGGGGTGAGTACCTCTCGCTGCACCTGTCCGAATTGGGTGATGACCGCGTACTCGCGCTCATCGACGGTGTAGGCGACTCCATATCCCGCGGCCTGAGCTAGCACGGCCACCAGGGCTGCAATCAGAATCAGTATGCCGAGTATTCTCAACATGGCTACGGCGTTCCATCCTCGGTCAGCGGCAGGAATTGCAGAAGGTTGCCGCTGGTGTCCTCAGTCAGCACGAACTTGGTGAGGTCTGGCAGGATGCTCTCCATGGCCTCCAGGTAGAGTCGCTGGCGGGTAACGTCCGGGGCGCTCAGGTACTCGTTCAGCACGGAGCGGAAGCGGTTAACTTCACCAGTGGCCCTGGCAATGCGCTCAGTCTTGAAGGCCTCCGCGGCCTGTACCACCTGCGCAGCGTCACCCTCTGCTCTCGGGATGCGGTCCTGCTCGAACGCCCTGGCCTCGTTGATGCGGCTCTCCCTGTCCACGCGTGCGTTCACCACGTCGTCGAACGCGGCGCGCACCTGGTCAGGCGGACGGGTGGTCTGGAGTGCTACGGTGTTCACCTGGATGCCGGTCTCGTACAGGTCCAGAATCTTCTGGAGTTCCTCCCTGGTCTCTGCCTCGACTGCCGGCCTGTTGAGCACCAGGATGTCGTCGATGCTGCGCTGTCCCACCACCTGGCGGAGCGCTGCCTCGGTGGCGTCCTTGAGCGTGCGGCCCTCCGGGTTGCCCTGCTCAATGCCGCGAAGCACCTCGCCCGGGTCGTCGACGCGGAAGAGGTAGCTTTCGAGGTTCGAGATCTGATACTGAATCACCATCTGGACGTTGACGATGTTCAGGTCGCCGGTGATCATGAGGGCTTCAACGGCCTGGTCGGTCGCTGTGCCGGTAGTGGTGGTCAGGAAGCCGAGCTCCATGTTGCGCGTGACGTCCACGTCAACGATGGTGCGTGCGCCAATGGGAAACGGGAAATACCAGTGAAGGCCGGGGCCTTCGGTGCTCTGAAAGTCGCCGAAGAACTGGAGCGCCGCCCGCTCTCGAGGGCCTACCTGGTAGAGCCCGCTGGCAAGCCATGCGATGGAAAGAAGCACCAGCACGCCGAGGATGATGAGCCGGACACCGCCTCCGCCGAGGCGATTGATTATGTTGCTGAATCCGGAGCCAATGCCCCGGAGGACCTCTTCAACCTGTACCTCGGGCCGCTGACGCTGGCCGCCTGGTTCGAACATACTTGTGTCGCTCTGTCTTTCCTGCGCCCTTCATGCCGGAACCGGGCGCTCCGTTAGCAATCCGGTCAATAATACCACAAAATCCGAATTGTCCCAACAGCGCCGTCGCTCGGGCGCGACGCTCTGCCTACGCTCCTCCGGCGACGCCCGCCACACTGGGCGAGTATGTCGCGCTGTGCAGCCTGCTCTTGCGGCGGTCCAGCGAGCGGTACACCTTCAGGTAGTCCCTCATGTAGCGCGTTATCAGGAACCGCTTCCGCACCAGCTCTCGCCCCTGCATGCCAAGCCGGTCAGCCTTCTCCGGGTTCTGCAACAGGTGGCTCGTCCACTGGGCGCACTCCTCAGGTGAGCTGACCAGGTAGCCGGTCTTGCCGTGAAGCACCTGCAGCGGGATGCCTCCTGCCCTTCCACCCACGACCGGCCGGCCCTTCCACAGCGCCTCCGAAACCGCAAGGCCGAAGCCCTCGCGCAAGGACTTTTGGAGCACGACCTGCGCACCGGTCTGAAATGCGTTCACCTCCTGGTCGCCAATGCCGTTCAGGATGTTGGGCAGGATGTGAACGTCCTGTCCATCTCCGGCGGAGGCCTTGACCTGGTCCAGATAGGCCCAACCCTCCGGGTCGTCGTCG
>DAOUKJ010000005.1:0-19180 GCA_034421435.1 Dehalococcoidia bacterium
AGGAAGGTGATGCTGAACCGTCTTTCGATCTTCTACCCGCGGTTCGAGGCGAGGAGTCTTCTGGGGGACATCCTCGGTGGCATCACGGCAGCCGTGGTGGGCCTACCGGTGGCACTTGCATTCGGCATTGCGGCAGGCCTGGGGCCTGCTGCGGGAGTCTACGGTGCGATCTCCGTGGGCTTCTTCGCCGCCGTGTTCGGCGGCACACGGTCTCTCATATCAGGTCCCACCGGCTCGATGACCGTGGCAATGGCCGTCATAGTGACGGCCCACGCCGACAACATCGGCGAGGCCTTTACCATCGTGATTATGGCCGGACTGATTCAGATGGTGTTCGGCCTGCTGAGACTCGGGCGGTACGTGACCTACACTCCCTACTCCGTGATTTCGGGCTTCATGACGGGTGTAGGCGTTATCGTCATAATGGTCCAGACGCTGCCCTTCCTGGGAGCGCCTGTTGCCACCGGTGGACCAATCGGGGCGATTCGGAACCTACCGAGCATCATCGAGCACTTTGAGGTGAATGCCGTGGGCGTGGCCGGCATCACGCTTGGAGTAGCCATCCTGTGGCCCAAGAAGCTAGACAGGTACCTTCCATCGTCGCTGGTGGCGCTTGGGGCGGGGACGGTGGTGAGCCTCATATGGCTGACCAATGCCCCCACCATCGGTGCCCTGCCGACCGGGCTCCCAGCCTTCAAGTTGCCGGAACTCTCGTTCAACGTACTGGTGAGCTCAATTGAGCCTGCGCTGGTCATAGCCCTTGTCGGGTCGGCGGATACGCTGCTGACCGGACTTGTAGCAGACTCCATGACGCGGAGTCGTCACGACCCCAGCAAGGAGCTGCTGGCACAGGGAATGGGCGCGGTGTTTACCGGGTTCATTCAAGGCCTGCCCGGGGCAGGCGCAACACCGAGTACCGTCGCAAACTTCCGGGCCGGCGGCAGGACCTTCGTCGCAGGAGTGATTGCCGTGGCCATCATGCTGGTGATGGTCCTGGCTCTGGGAGACTACGTGGCGGCGATTCCGAACGCCCTCCTGGCCGGAATCTTGTTCAAGGTTGCACTGGACACCATAGACTGGAGGTTCGTGACTCGTCTGCACCGAGTCCAGCGTGAACACATGGCAGTGATGCTCCTGACGCTTGGGCTCACCGTGTTCCTGGACCTGGTTACCGCGGTTGCGGTGGGAATGATAGCGGCGGCCGTTACTCACGCGCGCCAATTCGAACTGCTGGAGCTGGACAGCGTGATCTCGGTGCCGATCCTGGACAGCAGCTTCTTTGGCGCGGACGACAATCAGGAGGACTCGGATGACTTCTCCGCCAGGGTTGGGCTGGTAGCTCTGAGAGGCTCCTTCACCGTCGCTTCCTCCAGCAAGCTGCTGGACACCATCGGCGAGGACATCCGGGAGCACGAGATCGTAATCCTGGACTTCACCGACACAGTTTATGTCGACGATAGCGCTGCCCTCGTGGTGGAGCAGCTTATCGAGACAGCAACAGGGTACAACACCCATTGCATTGTAATGGGACTCGGCGGAGCGTCCGTCCACAACATTCAGGCCTTGAACGTGCTCAGGCGCGTGCCTTCTGATCACATAGTGCAAACTTGGGACGAAGCGCGCGAAGTCGCTGCCGGCCTCCTGTCCGCCTAGAGGGTGTGTTCAGAAGGCCCGCGGTCGCCGCTGTTCTTCTGCGCAGTCGCCTTCCTGAACCCCCAGCCGTACATCACGCTTCCGTAGTAGTTGAACCACTCTCGAGCCTCGTCGTCTGAGAACGGGTAGTCCGCTCCGAGCTGCCTGGCCGTGACCAGCCCGCTGACAAGGCACGTCTCCTGGCTGTTGATCAGGGTGTGTGCGCCGCAGTGCCAGGTCCGACGCCTCCCCTGGATGAACCTGAACATAGGCACAAGCCACACGACGTGCCGGATGTCGTGCACGACGTGCTGGAACTGGTGACGAGCAATGATCTTCCGGCTATCGATTGGGCTGACCGGATTGTAGGTCACCAGGCAGGGCTTGTCCGACCGGCCGGCCCACGGTTGCTGATTGTGCATGATGTAGGTGACTTCGTAGTTGTCCGGCTTGGCCCCGTACTGGCGAATGTGGTTGCTCCTGGTGCGCAGCGTTTGCGTGTCGTCCTCCGGGAGGACGGATGCGTCCCAGTGGACTACCGCTTCCCGGTGCAGTTCCCTGTCGTAGCGCACCGACGACAGGATGTGTCGCTCCAGCCGGCTGGGACTGTCGATTGCGGGCAGGGTCTGGTTGGCGTTGCAAGCGAAGATCACCTGGTCGAAAGCCTCCATCACACCATCGGCGTCTTCCACGACGACGCCGTCAGCTTTGCGGTACACCTTCTTCACTGGCCTGCTGAGGTAGATCTTGTCGCGGAAGCCTGCGGTGAGATGCTCATAAATGTTCCGAGTTCCCTGGTCCCAGGTATGCATGGGGGTTGCGGTCTCAATGTCGAAGAACTCCAGATACCTGGCGAACAGCGAGGCCGGCATATCGAACACGTTGGTCGCCAGGACAAAGTTGATGAACATGGGCTTCAGGACCTTGTATCGGAAGTCGTCGGACAGCTCAGCCAGGTCCAGGATGGTCCCCATGGAGACGTAGTTGAACGGATTCAGGGCATTGAGGAAGCGAGAGCGGGCTCGCGTCAGCGCGCCGACCTTCCTCATCATTCGCAGAAGGCGCTGGAACCGTTTGATGTCGCCTTGCAGCTCGTCTCGCAGTGCGGAGTCGAAGTCATGGGCATAGATTCCATCGCCGTACTGGACTGTGTAGCTGAAACGCGTAGGCAGAAGATCGATTCCGAACTGCTCCAGTAGGAGAAGGACGTGTTTGTAGACGGATGGGATCAGGGCTGTTGCGGAAATGTCGAAGGGGACGGACCCGCCGCCGTCCTGCGGCATGTCAACCGTGACGGCGTTCCCGCCCAGGCGGTCTTTCGCCTCGTAGATGCGGAAGTCAAACCTGTCCGGGCTGCGGGAGAGCGCCCACGCAGCCCCCAGTCCAGCCACGCCGCCGCCAACAATCGCAATCCGCTGGTAGCTCATGAACGGTTTACTGGTGCAACTCGGATCGAGGACTCAATGAAACTGTACCCAGGCCCAGCCATCTCTACGGCGATTGCCGACCTCGGGGCGATGAGCCCGTGGTAAGTGAGGTCTCCGATGATTATGTCCCTCCGCGCCGTGCGGTGCAAGCGCCTGACGGATACTCGGCAGCATCGACCGTGACCAATCGCACTCTCCCGGAATGCCTCACATCCAAACTCGCCCGCGGAGGCGGAATAGGCAGGCCTATCACCTGCGGCGGTCGATCAACCGAGGCAGGTCTTCCAGCTGCCAAATCCAAGGCTGGAAACCGGCACTTCCGTTTCCAAAATTTATTTGTGAGAATTTTCGCTCGCCATATAGACAGCAGAATCTTACTATGCTATCATCCCCGCGATTATCATGTCTGCGCCGGCTTCGATCCGGCTGACAATGAGGTGTTTCAATGCTCAATGCGAAGCGTCTGGCCTTGCCCGCGATGGGGCTACTTCTCCTGTTGGTTGGCCTAATAGGCAATGCTACTGCGGCCGACCCGCAGAGCTCCGTAGGCCTCCAAGCCAGCACACCTACTGAGGTGACGCTAGGCTCCAGTGAATCGTGGGAGTGCATACTCAACCAGTTCGATGTTACCGCGAACCTGGCCGCCGGCGAGGCAGCCGCGGCGAACGGGCGCATCGAATTCTTCCTCAACCGATTCCCGGAAGCGGTTGGTGACATCGTCGAGGTCACGGGCAACACCAGCCCGATGAAGATGACGAACACCTTCGCAGTAGTAAACACCAACGCGGACGGACAAGCCACCGCAACGCTGGTGGCCACACGGCCGGGTGATACCGACGTGACCGCTTTCGCGCCGGGCATTCAGGACAGCAGCGCGCACAAGGCATTTGGCGTAGTGCACTGGATGGACGGATGTCCTGAGTTCCCGGTCGACGCAGAGAACCCCTTCGGAACACCTCACCCAATGACTGTGAGCGTAATGAACGTCTCCGACGGCAGCGCTGTCCAGGGCGAGACGGTCCGATGGACCATAGTCGATGACGAGCCGAACGCCCGGTTCGCCAACGCTCCGGAAGACAGCAACGAGATCGTAACCACAACCGACGCGGCCGGCGAGGCTTCCGTCACGCTGGAGCAGGTTGACGTAGTCCTGGGTGACAACAGCGTTCTCATTGAAGTGCTGACCCCCGACGGCAAGACCATGTTCTCGCACACCATGCGCAAGCAGTGGAAGTCCGCAATCCTGGACATCCAGGTAATGGGTTCCTCTCAGATCGGCTTGCTGGCCGAGGCGGAGTTCGACATATCCGTCACCAACAACGGCAACTTCGACGCAACGGGCACCGAGCTTGTAGCCACGCTGCCCGCAGGCATGGAGTTCGTGTCCGCCACTGAGGGAGGCACCGAGAGCAGCTCCGTCGTTACGTGGGACCTTGGCACCATTGAGATTGGCGCCACCAAGTCGGTCAAGCTGACGACCACTGGCGTAAGGGTGGGCGAACAAGTCATCACCTACGGCGCAGTATCCGCTGAGGGTCTAAGCGACGACGATTCCTCCACAACGGAAGTCATACCGGGTGGACTGGAAGTCACCAAGGCAGGCCCGAACCAGGTTGCCATCGGCAGCGAAGTCACCTACACCATAGACGTGACGAGCACCGGCACTGGCTCAAACACGGGCGTCCAGCTGGTAGACACCATACCGGGCGGCATGAGCTTCGTCTCGTCCGATCCGGAAGGCTCCCTGACCGGCAGCAACCTGTCGATTCAGCTGGGTACGATGAACCCGCTGGAGAAGAACACCATCTCGGTGGTACTGCAGGCTAACGAGGCCGGCGAGTGGACCAATGAGGTCAGAGTTACCTCCAATGAGGGTGCAACGGATAGCGCCGAGGCTTCGACGACGATCGTTCAGCCTGAGCTGTCCATCACCAAGACCGGACCGGAGACGGCTCTGCTGAACGAGAACTTCGACTACACGATCGAGGTCTCCAACATCGGCGACGGAGCCGCCGCCAACACTACAATAGTCGACACGCTGCCTGCTGGCGTAGACCACGTGAGCAGCAGCCCGGCCGGGACCGTATCCGAGGACGGCAGAACGGTAACCTGGGAGGTTGGGACCCTGAATCCCGCCGGTACCTCCACCGTCACGCTGACCGTGGTAGGCACGACAGCAGGCGCCAAGGCCAACTCGGCCACTGCCTCTGCCGACACGGCTCCCGTTGCGTCCCCGGCGCAGGCGACCACGACCATTCTGGTACCTGCCATCACGGTCGAGAAGACCGGACGCACGGCGATGTTCGTGGGCAACCAGGTGACCTACACGCTGACCGCTACCAACTCCGGTGAGGCGCCTCTGACGGGCGTGACCATCAGCGACACGTTCGCAAGCGGCATGTCCTACGTGGCATCCAGCCCCGAGGGCACCGTATCCGAGGACGGCAGCACGGTAACCTGGGATGTCGGAGACCTGGCAGTTGGCGAAGAGTCCACCGTGACCCTGACGCTGCAAGGCGACGAGACGGGCACGATGACCAATACCGCCAGTGCCACTGCTACCGAGGACGCGAGCAGCGAGGCTGTGCTGGAGGTCGCAATCCTGGCTGCGCCTGGCGCAACCATCGCCATCACCGACTCACTTGACCCGGTGAGGGAGGGTGAGCAGACGGTGTTCACAGTGACAGTAAGCAACCAGGGTAGGTCGCCGATGACCGAAGTGAGCGTGGCAGTGGACGTGCCTGAGCAGTTCACCATCAACTCCGCGGCGGAGGTACTCGCCGAAGGTGAGACCGCCGACGAGAACGCGGAGCCGAAGGCAACGATCGACGGCGCGACCGTGACCTACAACCACGGCGAGGCACTGGCCACGGGCGAGGACTTCAGCTTCACCATCACGGTGACGGCGAACGACCTGGCCGAAGGCGAAATCAGGATGGACACGGTCACCACCGCCACCCTGACCTACGCCGAGTTCACGGAGGCAGTCAGCACCGACGAAGGCACAACGGTGATCGAGCAGTAGCAACTGCCCGGACCAAAGGAACCTTCAAGCAGCCGGCAGGTGGTAAACCTGCCGGCTGCTGCTTTCTGAGGAACTCACGCGCTGTCGCGGGACGCCTGAGCTGAGACCGAGACAAGCCTTCCCCCACTTCACCGTGCCGCCCCGTAGGGGTATACTGTAGTGGCGCAGTCGCCGCGCCGTGAAAGCGCCGCCGTACGGCTGCACAGGAGGAACCAAGTGACCGTCAAGGGCAAGGTCATGGTGGCAATGAGCGGAGGAGTGGACTCCTCCGTGGCCGCATGCCTCCTGAAGACGCAGGGGTACGACGTGGTCGGCGTGACCATGAAGCTGTGGAGCGACGACCGACCGGACGCACTCGGACGCTCGCGCGGCTGCTGCACCATAGACGACGTAGAAGATGCGAGGCGCGTGTGCCAGATCATCGGCGCACCACACTACGTCATGAGCTTTCAGGACGAGTTTCGCGCCCACGTCATCGACTACTTCATCAGCGAGTACCGCCGGGGTCGCACTCCCCACCCATGTCTGGCCTGCAACGACAAGATCAAGTTCGACTTCCTGATGAAGCGTGCGAATGCGCTCGACGTGGAGTACGTGGCAACCGGGCACTACGCCCGCCTGGATACCAACGGCGGCCGCCCCAAGCTGCTGAGGGGCGTTGACTCGTCGAAGGACCAGTCCTATGTGCTGTTCGGCCTGCGGCCTGACCAGATGCGCCACCTGCTGCTGCCCATCGGCGGCTACGACAAGTCTGAGATCAGGGACATTGCGCGTGACGCAGGCCTGCCGGTCGCCGACAAGCCGGACAGCCAGGAGATCTGCTTCATTCCCGACAACGACTACCGCGCTTTCCTGGCCGAGCGGTTCACCCCAACGCCCGGTGAGATCGTCGACACGGACGGGAACCTGGTCGGCACGCACCAGGGTATTGAGCGGTTCACGGTCGGGCAGCGCCGCGGGTTGGGCGTTCACTCTCGGGAGCCACTCTTCGTCCTGTCGCTGGACACATCCGAGAATCGCGTCGTGGTTGGGCCAGTCGAGGGCCTGCTGCGGAGCACCCTGCGCGCTAGCGGTGTGAACTACCTGTCCGGCGCAGCGCCCTGCTGCCCCACCGAGGTTGAGGCGAAGATACGCTACAAGTCTGAGGCGTCGGCGGCCACGCTGACCCCCAACGGCGAGTGGGCCGAGCTCCACTTCCGTGAGCCTCAGCGAGCGATCACTCCCGGGCAGGCCGTGGTCTTCTACCAGGGAGACGAGGTCCTGGGCGGCGGCTACATTGAGGGGGACTGAGCCACGCCGCCCGGCCGATAACCGTTTCACTCCCGCTCAACTGCATGGCACTTCTGTGACCTGCGCTTGCAAGCCCCGCAGCTTTGGGCTAACATACGGCCATGACCAATCAAGGCAACACGCCTCCGCGCGTCGGCGCGCAGGAGCAGTTCGGCAGGCAGGCCCAGCACTACTCCACAAGCGCCGGCCACAGCTCCGGCGAGAGCTTGCAGGTGGTGCGTGACTGGGCCTCCACGGCGCGCTACGCTCGCGCAATCGACGTGGCGACCGGCACAGGCTTCACGGCCTTCACCATTGCACCCTTCGCAGACTCGGTGGTCGCGTCGGACCTGACTCCCGAGATGATCGCGGAGACCCGCAGGCTGGCCACGGAGCGCGGCGTCACGAACGTCGGTTACGCGCTCGCGGCCGCGGAGAATCTGCCCTTCGCAGACGCCTCGCTCGACCTGCTCACCTGCCGTATCGCCCCGCATCACTTCCTGGACCTGCGCAAGGCAATCACGGAGTGGCGACGCGTGCTCGCGCCGGGAGCAGTCCTCATTCTGGCGGACACCTGCTCGCCGGAGGACGCCCCAACCTCCGTCTGGATGAACGACGTGGAGGAGCGCCGCGACCCCAGCCACGTAAGCAACCTGTCCCCGTCCGGCTGGCTGCAGGTGCTGGAGGAGAACGGCCTGCACCCCACGGACTCCACGCTGACCGACGTGCCTCACGACTTCGACGACTGGGTGCGCCGCTCCGGCACACCCTCTGACGTGGTGGAAGAGCTGCGCCGCGACTTCCTGAACGCTCCGCCCGGTGCGGTCAAGGCGTTCGACATCCGCAAGGAAGACGGCGGCGCAATCAGCTTCAAGTGGAGCTGCGTGGTGGTCAGGGCCGTCCGCGGTGACGACAACCCGGCCGCCAGTGATGGCGCAGGCTAGTCTTACTCCTCCCCCGTCCCACCTCTCCGCTGAGGGCACATGAGGAGATCCTCACAACCTCCCACCTTCGATGAGGAGAGCGCGCTCCATCGCATGGGCTACGCCGTCGTGGCAGGCGTAGACGAGGCCGGCCGCGGGCCACTGGCTGGCCCCGTTGTGGCAGGCGCAGTCGTCATTCCGCCCGACCTGCAAGCGCCCTGGATTGCCCGCCTGCGCGACAGCAAGCAGCTGACAGCCCGTGCGCGATCCGCGCTATACGAGCACATACGCCAGTCCCCCGCCGGCTGGGCCGCGGGCGTGGTCTCGAACGAGGATGTGGACCGGCTTGGCATAGCTGCAGCCACTCGCGAGGCGATGCTGAAGGCCGTGAGCGATCTGCCGTCGCGGCCGGACTTCGTGCTCGTTGACGGGCTGCCCGTAGACCAGGGTGGGTTGCCCTCCAGGGCGCTCGTCCGCGGGGACAGCCGCTGCCTGTCCATCGCCGCCGCCTCAATCGTCGCCAAGGTCACGCGGGATGCCATCATGCTTGAGCAGCACGCCAGGTACCCGGACTACGGCTTCGACTCCCACAAGGGCTATCCCACGCCAGCACATCTTGAGCAGCTGCGTCGTCTGGGGCCGTGCCCCATTCACCGGCGCAGCTTTGCCCCCGTCCGCGAGGCTATGGCGGATGAAGCGTCCCCAGCCGACCCAGGCCCGCGCATTCGCCTGGGCGAGCTGGGCGAGCGAGCTGCCCTCGGCCACTTGGAGCGCATCGGCTACACAGTGCTGGACACCAACTACCTCTGCCCGCACGGCGAGATCGATATTGTGGCGCGAGACGGCGATGCCGTCGTGTTCGTGGAGGTGCGCTCGCGAAGGGGAGGCAGCTTCGGCACACCGGAGGAGTCGATCACAGCCGGTAAGGCACGCAGGCTAATCGCCACAGCCCTGACCTACCTCCAGTCCAGGGAGGGACTGCCGCCAGACTGGCGCATCGACCTCGTCGCCGTGGAGGTGGACTCGCGGGGGCGCATCGCCCGGATCGAGCGAACGGAGAACGCGGTCACGGGCGGAATTGAACAAGAAAGGAATTGGCAATGACTTATCAGTCCGTTGACGCACTTCAACGAACACTCGCCGACACAGTCTTTCATTATGCCTCGGATCGCAAGAAGGCCTCAGGCAGGGCACTGGGTACACTCGTAGAGTTAATCACATTCTACGCTCTGCGATCTTGGGGCCTGCGTGATCACATCCTCATTGAGCGATCCGTTCCTGAATTTGCCAACGACGATATACTCCACAATGTCGAATTCTCGCTCCATCCAATTCGTGCAAGGCACCAAATGGAGATTGAGAATCTCGCCCTTCCGCTCACACCGGCAAAGATAAGGGGACAACTGAAAATGCTAGAAGATATGCGTTTGAAATCAACGCAAGTCCTAACTCGAGACGGCGTCAAGCGCAATGCCTGCGTAGTCGCAGACGACGCCTACGGAATCGCGGCTGCAAACGTAGATAGTCTCAATGCAACAGGCTGCCGCTTGAGCGTTTGCGAACTGCTACCAGATCCCTTCGCGATATTCGAATGCAAGCGTGTCGGAGTTGAAGAGGGTATGCGCAAGGGCCCGCAGACTATCGAGAAAGCGAAGCAGGGCGCGTACGTGGCACGCGCGGTTTCCGCCCTCCAGAAGGTGCGTTTGAGAAACGGCCACTTAAGGGGCTTGATCGAACAACAGGACGGCACAATCAGAATGGGGCCATACACGACCCTGCTCAGGGACCTAATTGACTCCGCGTCCGCCTCAGACCTGAGGGGAGTAATCCTCACTGTCGGCGTCGTGAGCAACCACGGCAATTGGTTCACTTCTGCCAATCCCAACAAGGAACTGCGTGTGCTGGCCCATTCATACGACTGGCTGCTTTTTCTCACGGACTTCGGTCTGTCCCAGTTCATTGATATGCTATTGCTCAATCCGACACTCGAGTTGGAGCCTGCTCGAGAGGCCTTTCTAGCAAGCTATGCTGGCAGCCCGGGGCGGAACAGGTTCACAAAGGTTCTGGTCGGAATAGAGGCAGATGAGGCGCTTCGGAGCTACTTCGAAGCTCATGAAGCGGAGATTGACAAGTGGTTCAACGTCATTTCGCCGAGAGACAGAGACATTACAGGCCTTCGCTCGGACCTTTCCAGACTAGCCAATAAAGACTGGTTGGGGGTATGATAAGGCCATGACTGCTGGACGCACGAACGCGGTTTCTCTGAGCCAGCATTGGTGCACACCACCCAAGTACGTACGCGCCATTCGCAGGTTCTTCTCAGGCACCATCGCTCTTGACCCTTGCTCTAACGAGCATTCGTTGGTGGGAGCTGATGTTGAGTTTCAACTCCCCGATGTGGATGGACTGGCGGTGCCGTGGGACTACGGCACGATATTCGTGAATCCTCCCTACGGCGCAGACCGCACTAGAGGGACAACTATTGATGACTGGCTTCGCAAATGCGCGGAGGCCCATTCCAAGTTTGGATCCGAGGTCTTGGCCCTCGTTCCGGTTGCAACAAATACGCGCCACTGGAAGCGATACGTGTGGCGCCAGGCCACGGCAGTCTCCTTCCTCTACGATACGCGCCTCAAGTTCCTCGTAGACGGTCGAGACGGGGGCAAGGGAGCTCCAATGTCTTGCGCCATGGTGTACTGGGGGCGGAGTTATGAGAGGTTTGAGGATGAATTCATAGGCTACGGTGCCGTTGTGGACGTTCGGCATCTTCGCGAGAAGGACATTGGATTACCAGGGTATTCCTCGCTATTCGAGCACGGGGCGGCCCTTACGGCGGATTCGCCTGCACTACGTAACCCTATACGCTGAGAGAACGCGCATGCCCATATACGAGTATCACTGCGACAAGTGCAATCGCCGGTTCTCCATGCTCAATCGCAGCTTCTCCGAGATCAAGGAGCCGGTCTGCTCTCACTGCGGCGTCATCGGCGGGAAACGCGTCATGTCGCCGTTCAGGGTTCACAGAAGCCCCAACGACTTCATGGGCGGAATGCCGGCCTGGGATACCATGAACGACTTCAACGAGGACGACCCGCGCAGCGTGGCCGACATGCTCAGGCGCATGAAGGACGATACCGGTCAGGCTATCGGCCCTGAGGGTGAGGAGCTGCTCGCCCGGTTGGATGCAGGTGAGATGGTCAACACCGACGAGGTCGAGGACTTCGAGCTGGGCCTGTAGGCCCCGGCCCGGGCTCGCAACCTATGGACCGCGCCGCGAGAGATGAGGCTAGCCGCAAGGTGCGCGGGCTGTACGTTATCGTGGACGCCCAGGCAGCCGGCGACAGGGACCTGGTCGCTCTCACGGAGTCAATCCTACGCGGCGGCGCTCGCGTCATCCAGCTTCGCGACAAGCTGCACGACAAGGGCGACGTCCTGCCCGTCGCTCGCCGCATCCGCGACCTGTGCGACCGGCACGACGCCGTGTTCATCATGAACGATCACGCCGACCTGGCCGTCGCCTGCGACGCCCACGGCCTCCACCTGGGCCAGCACGACCTGCCAGTCGCAGAGGCCAGGGCCATCCTCAAGCCATATCAGATCATCGGCACGTCCAACGCCCTGGTGGAGGAGGCTGCGGAGTCGGAGAGCCTGGGCGTGGACTATCTGGCGGTGGGCGCAATGTTCCCGACGGATACGAAGGAGCGCACGCGGCCCGCCGGGCTGAGCACGCTGTCCGCGGTGAGGGCGACGACGAACATGCCGCTGGTTGCCATCGGCGGCATCAACCTGGGCAACATATCGCAGGTGGCACGCGCGGGCGCCGACGCGGCCTGCGTGATCTCCGCAGTGGTGGGTGCGCCGGACCCGGAGGCTGCGGCGCGGCAGCTCATCGCGGCGATGCAGGCGGGGTAGCGGCGCTCACCGTCTGAGTCCCTCAGCCTCCGTACGGCCGGTCTGTCACCGACGGCTCCCGCGCCAACTCACGCCGGATTGCAGCCACCCACTCCGGGTCTAAGCCAAGTGCTTGTATAACCGCTTCGTCAATCTGGCGGCGCACTGGGTCTTCGAACATGCGCGGTAAGGGCAGAAGCGTATCGTTGCCCAGCCAGTCAAACCAACTGTCAAGCAAATCGATTTGCTCCGTGCTAAGGGCGGAGAAATCAGGAACAGGCAGCGAGCGCAGGGTGTCCAAGGAGAGGTAGGTGTATGATGGAACGCGGTTGTCACGCGTACCTAGGAGGGATAAGAGGCCCGGGGTGGAGTTCAGGTAGAAGCACAGCGCCTTGGCTATGGTCGAGTCGTGGGGACGGCAGGGTGCCCAACTAGAACCGACCACTTCATTGGAGAGCATAACTGCAGCGACGCGAGAAACGTTTAGCCTTATTCGGTGAGGGAGCAGCACGTTGCTGCGTTGCTCCCAGTAGCTGTCCGCAAGTCGGCGTGCGCGTTCCGAAGGCTTTGGCTCGATGTAGACGTCCGTCTCAGCACGTATCGAGCGCGTGACGTCCGACTTGTGATGCCAGAGAGCGCGCCGCCCAGACGGGGTCGGCATATTCGAATGCGTATACACATCCCTGATTCGCCTTCCCTCTGGGCCTACTTCCGCTAGGTCACTCAAGGGGACTGTCAGAACAGGCGCAGGACTTGTTTCATTGAGGGCGCGGTAAGCTTCTACCAAGAAGGGCGAGAGGAAGTTGACCGCGAACCAGTCTCCTCTCTCCATGCGAAGTGAGTCCACCTTCTGGATCGTGAAGTCTCTAAAAGTCGCTCCGTTTGCATTCTCAATCCTTGCTGCAGTGTCCAGTGCTTCCAGGGGAGTAGACGGGTTTTTTGCGAGGTTCACGATTCGCGTTGGTGGCTTGGGCCTGTCGCCGTTCCATCTCCTGCAAACCACTAGAATCTCGCCAATCGTGGTGTTCTCCGAGAAGAAAATCCGGGACGGATCGTGGGAAGAAACGATGGTGTCAACATGGTAGCGGCTTCCCAATAGACTTCGAACTTCTTGGCCCGCTTTGTCAGTTACCCCAGCCAAGGGAAGCACGATCGCAATTGTGCCCGTTTCGGCTTTGCACAGCCGATCGGCTAGGATCAGGAAAGACCCACTGTTGCCTGCCAAGTGAGCTTCCGTAGCACCAAACACCTCTTTCTCGCGATTCTTCACCGCTAGTTCTTCAGCCTGACTGAACTGGTCATACCGCAGGCTGTCGCGGGTGTAGGGCGGATTCATAATTACCAGATCCATCGGTGGAGGGGGTTCTGCCATTCCCGCCTCACTCTCCACCTGCTGCGTTGCTGAGGGCCATGCAGCCAACCGCGCCTGTCCCGCGAGGAACTCCAATGAGCCAAGGTAGGGTACACCCTCGTAGACACCCAGCAGCGTACGGTGGATGTTCATCCGGTGAAACGCGGTGGTTGGAGATAGCATGCCCAAGGTGCTGGCTGCCATGTGGGTCGCGCTGAGATTCATGTCGTAACCGTAGAGCACGTCCTCCAGCAAATGCAGGCCCAAGTACTCATCGTCTTCTCGGTCTAGCGGTCCGGCCGCGCTGCGCAGGTCTCGTATTCGCTCTGCGGCGGCCATCAGAAGCGTGCCAGTACCGCAGGCGGGGTCGCAGATGCGTAGGGAGGCAATGAAGTTTGGGTCTGACCAGTCTCCGTCCTGCTCACGCAGAGCCAGGGTTGCCAGCAGCACGGCGGCGGCAGTGGAGGTATAGTACGAGCCGTCATAGCGGGCGGTATCGAGTACCCTGTGGAAGATCCGCCCCAGCAGGTCTTGGCGCAACCCATGCACTTGCTCAGATACCCGAGCAACCACCCGGGCAAGACTCTTCACGGCTTGGCTCGTGTCTGGGTCAATGGACAACGCGCCAAGAGCCGTCCGCCCCGTTTCAAAGACCGGCTTGTAGTCAACTGCCAGGATGCCGCGCCATGCCTCGCGGAATGCGTCAATTACTGCGTCCTGCTCTGCGCAAACCGAGGGGCTGGCCGGTGGCCAGTCTCCATCATAGCCATCTGGGCGTTCGAGCGGCAGGTGTTGCTGGACGCGGTGGTGAAATAGCATGGCGGTAGCCACAACCAGCATCCCGCGCTTGGAAGCCACAAGGTACCTGTCAATGTTCTCCCCGCCCCTGGGTTTTGTTGCGGGAAGGTCCAAGGCCTGCGCAAGGGCCTGACGTATCGGCGCCTTCAACCTCTGCACGGCCGCATCGAGGCCGTCGGAAAGCCGTTGTGCTGCGATGTCAGCGCCGCTCAGCGAGCGAGGAGCCTGCAACACAGCTTGGGCCAGCTGTGTCACGCCGCCCTCCGACCACTCCTCTGACGGCTCGCCGGGCTTGGTGCGGAGTGTCCAGGTTAGCGTGGCCTCGGCAAGGCTGTCCTCCGTTACCCCGGTCGGATAGCAGACTGCGAACACCGCAGTTGTCAGCCCCTGGCGGAGGCGAGCGTCTGCATCCTTGATGGCCTGATTCTTGCGGTGGAATCCAGTCTCCGCTTCCAGGACAACGCGTAGACCGTCCACATCCGCAACCACGTCCATACGCTTGCGCCCGCCGCGCTGCTCAAAATCCGCAGGTACACCGCGCTCGGTGAGGAGGTTGGCGAGAGCACGGTTCTGGAATTCCTCTTGCTTGTTCATTTGCTTCGAACAGCGTTGGCGCTGAACACCATGCCGATCATCTCGGTGCTTGCCCGATTATAGCACAAATAATCCATATGTCCTTCTCACTAAACCCTGATTCCTAATCAGTTTAGAATCCATTCCGTCTCCCCTACCGCCTTGGACCACCCAGAAGCGCTAGCCCCCCGGTCGCGGCCGTGACGCCTGCGAGCACGGTGGTCACAATCCAACCCATCCGCTCCGATCTTTGATCGTCGTCTACTGGCACTATGGCAGCCGTGTGCGTCGGCTCTTCGACTTCCGCGGTCGGAGTGGGAACAGGCGGAGGCTGCATCGAGAATGACGGCGACTCCGGCGTCGTGGCGGCTGGAAGCGCAGATGCGGTCGGCTGCGGTTGGCCCGACGTTCGAGGCGTACCAGGCCCCGGCGCAGGAGTCCAGGACTGCGATAACTGAGTCGTTGGCATGGGGGTGTGAGTGGCCGTGGACGGCGGCGGCGATGTTGGCGATGAATCGTCCGACAGCCGGGTTGCTGCCGCCGTAGGCTCAGGAGTAGGCGCAGCAGTGGGTGATGGAGCCGCCGTCGGCTCAGGAGTGGGCGCAGCGGTGGGCGATGGAGACGCCGCTGGCTCAGGAGTAGGCGCAGCGGTGGGCGATGGAGCAGCCGTTGGCAAAGGAGTAGGCGCCACCGTGGGCCTCGGAACCGCCTCCGGCTCAGGTAGCACGGTTATCAGGAACGTCAAGCCGGCTCGACGCCCCTCGCCGTCTGAAACGCTGAGCGTGTATCGCGTGGGGTTTACGGCGCCGGCCGGAGCTCCTGATATGGTGAGCGCGCCATCGTCGAACCGCAGGCCGTCAGGCAGAGCGGGAGTTAGATCGTAGCTGAGGAGGCCCTGCCCACCGGTGGCGCCGGGCAACTGGACCAATCCCACGTCCTGGCCGGCGATAAAGGCCATGTCCGACACAACTGCTTCGCCAAAGCTGAGCGCGCTTCCACCAACGGACTCGCCGGGAACCTCAGGCGTGGGTTCCGCAGCGCTGCGCTGGCTCTCCGGCGTACCTTCCAGGAATGGCTGGCTGGAAGCAAGGTCGTTATCGCTGACGATGACCTGCGCTGTCGATCTCGCGCCAACCGTGTACAAGGGTTGTTGGCGAATGGTTGCGCTGATGCGGCCGTGCGGCTCATCTATGCCGTCGTCAACGGTAGCCAGCACAAGTATCGACGAGGTGTCTCCAGGCAGGATGAACACGTCCCGCTGACCGTCGGCGACACCGTAGGCGTCTCCACCCGTCACGTCCATGACGATTGCGATGGGCTTGTCAGGCGAAGGCACGGCCTCGATCCTGAAACTGGCCACCTGACCCTCCTCCACCGACGCGATCTCGGCCTCGATCGTGACTACGGGCACGACAGGCTCCTCCCCGGGCTCCGGACCCACAACGCGAACGCTCACCGAGTCCGGCTCGGATTCTGCTCCCGCAACGTCCGTCACGACCAGCGTGAACACAAGCTCCACGTCTGCGGAGAGCTGCGCCGGAGCCTCAAATGACGGAGCCACAGTCTCCGCGCCAGCAATCTCGACACTCGGCTCTCCCGTCTGACTCCAGGCGTATCTCAGCGGCTCTCCCTCCGGGTCATGGCTTCCTGAGCCGTCCAGAGTGACGGCGCTGGCGGCGGGAACTGTCTGGTCCTCACCTGCGCTGGCCGTAGGGGCGTCGTTGACCTCTGCGACGTCCAGCGTGAAGCGTACTTCGGCGGAGGCCGGCAGGTCGCCGTCATCGGTGGCAGTGACCACGATGGCGAGCACGTCGGGGGTGTCACCTTCGCGCGGGGTGCCGGACAAGACCCGGCTCGACGACTCAAACGCGAGCCACACCGGCAGCCCCGCAACTGTGCCGTCGGGCGAGGCTACGCCCGCCGAGTATTCGAGTTGGTCCTCGTCTGGATCGACGAACGGCGGCACGGCAAGAGTAAAGGGCAAGTCTTCGACTGCCTTCTGCAGCGAAATCTGTGGCGGGACCGGAGGCCGGTTGGGGGCGACTTCCACTGTCAACGTGAATGAGGCCCGCGTGGTGTGCAGCTCGTCGGACACCGAGACCACGATCACGTGCTCTGCCACGTCTGCCCCCAGCGGCGTGCCGCTGAAGGTCCTGGTGCCCTCATCGAAGCGCAGCCATCTGGGCAGAGGATTGAAACCTGAACCCTGAGCTGCCGCGTACGCCAGCAGTTCGCTGTCTGAGTCGAAGGCCGCCGGCACAGAATAGGAGAATGCCTCACCGACGAAAGCCGTCCGGTCGGCAACAACCGGCGCTCCCGGCGGATCGTTGACAGCTACGACGGTGAGCGTGAATGTTGAAGTGGCTGACTCCGCCGGCTCGCCATCGTCCGTGGCAGTCACAGCGATCGTGAGCGTGGCCGGTGTGTCGGCCTCGCGGGGTGTGCCGCTGAAGGTGTGCGTTGCGGCATTGAAGCTCAGCCACGATGGGAACGAGCCGCCGCCGCCAAGCGCCGACGTGTACGTGACGCCGTCGTTCTCGGGATCGGTTACCGCAGCGAAGCGGTGGCTGAACTCTTCGTCCTCAACGGCGATCTGGTCTGCGACGTAAGGCACCTCCGGTGGGTCGTTGACGGGCGTGACTGTGATTGCGACGGTTGCCGTGTCCGTGGCCGCGCCGTCGCTCACGGTGTACGTGAAGCTGCCTGAGGCGCTCTCGGATCCACCGTGGCGGTACGTGACCGAGGCGGCGTCCTCCGATAGTGTGACATCTCCGTAGACGGCATTGCCGACGCTTGTGATCACAAGCGTCTGATCGTCCGGGTCAGAGTCGTTTGCAAGCAGGTCGCTGCTGGGGATGGTCAAGGCATGACCCTCGGCAACGATGGCCGTGTCATCGACGGCTTGAGGCGCACCGTTAGACTCGCTCACCGTCAGCGTGAAGCCGGCCGAAGACGCCATCCGCGGATCGCCGTCGTCGGTGGCTGTGATACGGATGACGTGCTCAGCCGGGGCGTCGTCCTCCCCCGGCGTTCCGCTCAGCGTGAGACTGCCGACGTCGAACGACAGCCACGAAGGCAGCTCCTCGCTCTCGCCAATGGAGGCCGTGTATGTGACGTCACCGCCCTCAGGGTCGGTCACGGCGGCGAACGTGTAGCTGAATGGCCGCGATACTACTGCGTCCTGGTCCGTGAGCGACGGCGTCGAGGGCGCGTCGTTCACCTCAGCGACCGTGAGCGTGAACGTCGCAGACGACGACAGCGGCGGGGTAGCGTCGTCAGTGGCAGTGATGCGTATGGTGTGGGACGCGGGTGTGTCTGCCTCCAACGGCGTGCCGCTCAGTGTCCGGCTCGTGGCGTTGAAGCTCAGCCATCCCGGCAGCGAACTGCCCCCGTCAAGAGCGGCAGCGTAGGTGAGCGCGTTCTCATCCGGGTCGGTGAACGCCGGAAGTTCGTAGGTGAAGGACCTGTCCTCAGTGGCGGACTGAGACGAGAGAGCAGGCGCGGATGGGGGCCGATTAGGAGGCAGCGCCACCGTCAGCGTGAATTCCGCCCTCTTCGACGCAGCGCTTGGGTCCGTCACAACAACCTGGATTTCGTGCTCTCCCACGTGAGCCTTGCGTGGCCTACCACTGAACGTGCGCGTGTCCTCATCGAAGCTCAACCAGTCCGGCGGCAGCGGATCCGATCCCGTGCCCATGAACGCAGCGTACGTAAGGGCATCTCCGTCAGGATCGGTAACAGCCGGCACCTGGTAGCTGAAGGAAGCGCCCGCAGTAGCAGTCTGGTTCTTGAGCGTCAGCGCACCAGGTGGATCGTTCACGGGCGTCACCGTAACTGTGACATTCCCGGTAGCCGTGTCAGTGCCGTCGCTCACCGTATACGCGAAGCTCCCCGTCGTCGTCTCCGATCCATCGTGCGTGTACGTCACCTTGCTCTTGTCCTCAGACAACGCGACCGTGCCGTTGACCGCGCCAGCCACGGCAGTGATGCTGAGCGTGCCGTCCTCGGGATCGCTGTCGTTGGCGAGCAATGTTGTGACGGCGATGTCCACCTCACCGCCCTCTGCAACCGTGGCCGTGTCATCTACGACCACGGGGCCGTCGTTGGCAGGCGTCACCGTGACGGTGACCGTCCCAGTGGCCGTGGCAGTCCCATCGCTCACGGTGTACGTGAAGCTGCCAGTCGTCGTCTCCGACCCGTCGTGCGTGTAGGTCACCTCGCTCTTGTCTTCCGAGAGCGCGACCGTGCCGTTGACCGCGCCGCCCACCGCAGTGACGCTGAGTGTGCCGGA
>DAOUKJ010000006.1:0-3970 GCA_034421435.1 Dehalococcoidia bacterium
CGAGCGAACGCTCCACTCCGATTGTTTTGTCTGCGTATCGACTCCGCGCGACTGAACACTCTGTTCTTGTGCCATGTCAGTACTCCTAACCGTTTTCGGAGATGCTCGCCAGCAGTACGCTGCGGGGCACTTCCCCAAGCAGGCTGCCGTTTTCGCCCACGACCGCGATCGGATACTCGGACTGGGCGGACTTCGGCACTATGTCCTCGATGCGGTCTTCCGGGTCGGTTGTCACCGCCTCCACGACCTGAGCGCCCTCCAGGTTTTCCCTATGCTCGGACACCATCGCGTTTGCCAGCTCTCGTGTGAGTATCCCGCGAAGCGTGAAGTCCCGCGCGATGAGGAACACCGAATCGATGCCGTAGTTCAGCATGGCGTGCAAGGCGACGCGGGGGTTCTGCCGCTCGTACACCACCACTTCCGGCTCTCGCATGATTGCCTTGGCGCGGATGATCTTGGCCCTTGACACGTCTCGCACGAACTCGATGACGTAGTCGTCCGTCGGCAGCATCACGATCTCCTCGGGCGAACCCTCCTGGATGATCTCGCCGTCCCGCATGATCGCGATGCGGTCGCCCAGCTTGAGCGCTTCGTTCAGGTCGTGGGTGATGAACACGATGGTCTTCTTGAGGTTCATCTGCAGGGTGATGAGCTGGTCCTGCATCTCCCTTCGTATCAGTGGGTCGAGGCCGCTGAACGGCTCATCCATGAGAATCACCTCGGAGTTCATTACCAGGGCGCGCGCCAGCCCGACCCGCTGCTGCATCCCTCCGCTCATCTCACGCGGAAAGTAGCTCTCCCAGCCCCCCAGCCCCACGACCTCGATGGCATCCCGGGCCGCCCTGTACCTTTCCACCTTGTCCATTCCTCGTATCTTCAGGCCGTACGCCACATTGTCCAGGACGTTCCTGTGGGGAAGCAGAGAGTAGTGCTGAAACACCATAGCGATCCTGGTCCGGCGAAACTGCATAAGCTCCTTGGGCGAGAACTTGCAGATGTCTTCGCCGTCGAAGCGAATCTGCCCGCTCGTAGCCTCTATGAGCCGGATGAGACAGCGCACCAGCGTGGACTTGCCGCTGCCGGACAGGCCCATCACAACGAATATCTGGCCGGCATCCACCTTGAATGAGACGTCTCTCAGACCCACTACCAAGCCCAGGGCCTCCTGAATCTCGGCGCGGCTCATCGAGACATACTCAGGCTGGAATACCCTATCCGGCCTGTCGCCGAAGACCTTCCACAAGCCTTCGACGTCGATCAGTGCACTCTCAGAGCTCATGTCAGCAATCCTCCCGCTGCCGGACGTGTCGCGCGTGTCCCTATAGTTGTACCACAAATCATCGTGATGCGGCGCGGCCGCTGGAATTGATAACAGGTCAGTGGTAAGATGGGTTGTTGGATTGCCCTGGGAGGCGCAAGAATGCTGAGCCTGTGGAGGTGTGCAGAAATGAAAGCCAAATTCGGAATCTTGGCCCTGATGGCATCGCTTTTGGTCCTTCTGACAGCGGTGGCCTGTGCAGAGGAGAAGGAGCCAATTGTCTTCAGCGATCTCAACTGGACAAGCGCCCAGGTCCAGAACAGGATCGCCCAGTACATAGTGGAGGAGGGTTACGGCTATCCCACGGACGTTGTCTTTGGGGCCACGCTGCCTCTTCTCCAAGGCCTTCGCGCCGGCGACACGCACGTGACCATGGAGATCTGGCTGCCCAACCAGCTGGAGGCATGGACAGAGGCCGTGGACAACGGTGAGGTTGAGCCCATCGGGGAGAGCCTTGGAAAGGACTGGCAGTCGGCATTCGTCATACCCGCCTACCTCCAGGAGCAGTACCCCGACCTGGACAGCATAGAAGACCTCAAGAACGACGAGTACAAGGCGCTGTTCGCTACGGCTGAGACGGGCGGCAAGGCAAGGCTGGTGTCCTGCGTGATTGGCTGGGCCTGCGAGGAGGTCAACGCGCAGCAGATCGAGTCCTACGGGCTGTCCGACCACGTGCACATACTGAACCCCGGTGACGGCGCCGCCGCGAACGCCGACCTGTACGGCGCCTATGAGAAGCAGGAGCCCTGGCTGGGCTACCAGTGGGGCACAAACGACCCCGCCCTGCTGCTGGACCTCGTGCGGCTCGAGGAGCCGGCGTTCAGCGCCGAGTGCTGGGAAACCACCAAGGCATGCGCCTACGAGGAAGCCACTATCCTGATCGCGATGAACACCGAGCTGAAGGACAGAGCGCCCGAGGTCATCGACATGCTGGGCAATTGGGGCTTCAACATCGATAGGTTCAGCGAGGTGGCCGCCTGGCAGAACGAGAACTCCGACGCCAGCATCAACGACGCTGCGCTGTGGTGGCTGAAGCAGAACTCCAGCGTTTGGAGCGCCTGGGTCACCAGCGACGCGGCCGACGCCATCAATGAGGCGCTGGCAGATAACACGATTCCGGAGGGCTGGCCTGAGGGCTAGAGCCGCGCACAACCGTCGAACGGTACGAGCCGGAGCTGGGCACACGATGCGCCCGGCTCCGGCCTATAGCGCAAGGTTTCCGCTACAGGCTCAGGTTCAGGCCCGGCCCAACCTGACGAGCAGCGGGTCGGGAACGCCCGCTTCCGCGAAGCCCTTCGCGCGCAGGATGCAGCTGTCGCACGAACTACACGGGACGTCGCCGCCCCTGTAGCAGCTCCACGTATGCCCCAGCGGCGCTCCCAGCCGGGTTGCGAGCGCAACGATCTCCGCCTTCGACATGTCGATTATGGGCGTTTCGACGTTGATCGGCACCTCATACTCCGTCCATAGCTTGCTGCCCAGCTCCAGCGTGTGCCTCATACTCTCGTAGAACTCCGGGCGGCAGTCCGGGTAGCCGCTGTAGTCAAGCACGTTCGGCGCCATGTACACGCAGGCCGCCGCGTCAGACGCATCGACGCTCTCAACCTCGATGGCGTGCAGGACTCGGCTCTCCAGGTAGGCGGCCGCAAGCGACAGAAAAATCGTGTTGCGCAACGGGACGTAGGTTATCGGAACGCCGTGGCCAATCTCCTCGCCGGGCCGCTCCGACGGCATCCGAAACCGCTCAGGGTTGGTCAGCGCGGAGTACCAGGCCACCTCTGACAGGAAGGATATGTCCAACACAGTGTGCTCGATACCCAGAATGCCGGCGATGTTAGCCGCGCACTCCACCTCCCTGGCGTGGGTCTGGCCGTAGTTGAACGTGACCGCCGTCAGATGATCGACGCGGCCCTTCGCGTAGGCCGCGACCGTGGTGGAGTCAAGTCCACCGGACAGGAGCGTGATCCCGTAGCTGGGCATGCGAGCATTCTAGCAGATGGCGGTGCGGACCAATGGGAGAGTCACCCACTGCGCGCTCCCGCAGGCGCGCGGCCGGTTCGTAGCGTGAGAGGCTGAAATATGATAATCTGAGCAGTGACCCAATAGCTTCACGTCACCTCCCGCAGGCAGGACTGCACACGGCAAAAGTTGATGCCCGCTCACCAATGAAGTCCTCCCGCCTGACTCCAGCCGCGCCTCTACGTCCCCGTACCTACCCGCTCGACGGGCCGCCGGTTTCCGGGCCGCGCATCCGTGGCTCAGCAGCCTCCGTTAGGCTCCTCAGCCCGGCCGGCCACAGCGTCGGCCTGCTACACCACTCGAGCCGGTCGACATGATCGATAGCGCCGTCTTCAGCCTCGCAGCGGCGACCGTAGCGGGTGAAGCCAATCTTCTGCGCGACTTCGCTGTCATCACCGCGTGCGGAGGAGCGGCCATGTTGCTGCTTCGCACGCTGAGGATGCCCCCTCTCCTCGGCTACCTGGGCGTCGGTGTGCTCATTGGCCCGTCGGTTCTGGGGGCAGTACAGAACGAGGAGACCATAGGGCTGCTTGCGGAGCTTGGCCTTGTGCTCCTGCTGTTCGGCATCGGTCTGGAGTGCGGCTGGCGGCGCATTCGCGAGGTGGGAGCAAGGGTGATACTGATCGCCTCAGT
>DAOUKJ010000007.1:0-7945 GCA_034421435.1 Dehalococcoidia bacterium
CACGAGCTGCAGGTCGGGAATGCTCGGCTTGATCATCTGGTAGGACTCCAGCACGCCGAGCGGGTCTTTCCATGCGTCCATGCGCGACGCCTGAAGCATGATCGGCCTGTCCGGGTCAACGTTGAAGCGTGTGAGCACCTGGCGGATTGTGTCGCCGGATACGGGGACGTTCTTCTCGCTGAGCGGGTCTATGGCAGGAGCGATCACGCGGATGCGCGGCCCGGCGAGGTCGCGCTTGACGAACTCCTTGAGTGTGAATATGGCCGTGCCGTAGTTGTGCAGGTGGGGCAGCAGCAGGCTCCAGGCCTCTTGTTGTGCGTTGGTGGTATCGATGTGGCAGCGCCAGATCCACTTGGAGCCGTCTGCAACGGCGCCGGCCTGCTTCAGGTAGTGGAGCACTCCGGCGGGCTGCGGGTCGTGAACTACTACGAAGTCGTAGTCGCCCTCCATGACCTCGGCGGTGCGTTGGTTGTATCGTTCCCACGTCGCCCATGTCTCCGGCGTCCACTCCATCTGCATGCCCTGCAGGCTGTTGTGCAGGGCCTTGGTGACCTGGTAGAACTCGCCGCTGCCTTCCATGATTTGCCACTCGGTCGATATGCCGACGTCGTTCATGAGCGGTACCAGGGACGAGAGTATCTCGGCGACTCCTCCGCCGCGCGCCGTGGCGTTGATGTGGAGCATGCGCGCGCCGCGTAGGGGCTCGACGAGCCTGTAGATCTCGTCAATGGCCTCGTCACCGACAAGCGGCCGGTAGTCCTCGAAGGACTTGGGAGATGTGGCAACCTGGGTCAGCATCGTGACTCCTTCCTAAGGCGTTGCCGTTCCCGCGGGAATGACGGCAACTTCGTCGCACCTGGGCGAGGGGCTAATGGGGAGAGGCGCCATTGAGGCTTCACCGGCTCCGTGGCGCGCCGCCTGACAATAAACAATCCCGAGCCCCCGGTTGAGGGACTCGGGTGAAACGCATACCGCATTGAAGTCGCGGGTCACTTAGCGGCGCCGGGGCAGTGAAGCATTCCGCGCAAGATGCTAAGGCCCTATAGAGGTGCTTGTCAATAGCCCTGACGCTGAATGTAAGGAGCTTGCTGCTTCAAGGTCTGGGAAACGCGGTGTGCTATCATGCGGTGGAGCAATGCGCCGTAGCCGTCCGTCGGAAGGGCACAGGCTGCCACTCGCGGCGCGACTGGCAGCGGCGACGGCGCGAGGAGGCCGCCACTTGATTCCGCTTTCGGACCCCGAGGTCCCACGTCACGGAACGCCATACGTCACGATGGCGCTGATCCTCGTCAACGCCCTGGTATTCCTGTATGAGCTTCTGCTTGGCAGCTTCGGTCAGACGCTCCTCTACCACGAGTGGGGGCTGATCCCGGCGAGAATGACGCAGGGCTTGGCGGAGTTCGGCGGGGTGTGCGACGGGACCCTGTACCGCACACTCTCCGGCAGGTTGGCATGCGAGGGGACGGTGGTAGCCCTGGAGGCTCCGCATCATCCGTGGTTGACCGTGTTCACCTCCATGTTCATCCACGGCGGACTCATGCACATCGGGGGCAACATGCTGTACCTGTGGGTCTTCGGCGACAACATGGAGGACAGGATGGGTCACGCCGGATTCCTGGCGTTCTACCTGGCCTGCGGCGTGGCGGCAGCCTGGGCGCAGATTGCCATAAACTCCGACAGCACTGTGCCGATGGTCGGAGCCAGCGGCGCGATCGCGGGCGTTCTCGGCGCGTACATCATGTTCTACCCGTACCACCGGATCAATACGCTTGTGGTCGCCTACTTCATCATGGTGATCCGAGTACCGGCGCTGTTCCTGCTGGGGTTCTGGTTCGTGCTGCAGAACATCCTGCCCGCGCTGGGCTCGCTCGGCTCAACGGGCGGCGGCGTGGCATACTGGGCGCACGTCGGCGGGTTCGTGGCGGGCGCGGCGGCGTCTGCGCTGTACCTGAAGGCGACAGGGCAGGAGGTGTGGCCGAACCTTCGCCGGATGCCCTGGCGATGGTCTAGGTGGTAGCGGCGCCCGGGCTGCCCAGAAACACCAAGAGGAGCACCTGGCCGACCAGCACTATGATCAGGAACCGAATCTCCTCCATCCCCAACGGCACGCGAACGGCCCGGCTGCCGTGGAGGCTCGTCCAGTACGCGTTCAGGGTCTTCTGCGCTCGCGCCATCAGCGTGGTGACCAGGGCCAACCCGATGATCGACATGAGCAAGATAATCATGGGGTCTTGCTGGTTTCCCGAAACCAGAGCGAGTAGCCAGTAGAGGGACATGACGGTTACGCCCAGCATCGGCGGCATAAGGGACTCAACCTCCCTCTTCTGAGCAAGCTCCTGAATCACCGACAGGTGTCGATGAAGGCGGAACAGCCCGTAGACGGGCACGAACATGGTTGCGGCATGCCAGATGGGGTAGTGAACGTCGCCGGTCTCCGGCTGCAGCTGCTTCCACGTCCGGTATAGCCAGTAAAGGATGTAGACGCCGGACGTGACGATTGACAGGACGACGATGCGGACGGTGCTGATCCGAAGGGCGTAGCCTTCAGTCAGCAGAGGCTGGCCTGAAGCAGACTCGCCCGACTCCGGCGGCGGCACGAAGGTCTGATTCTCGCTGCCGATGCAGTCGTGGGCGTCGGCCGGGTTCACCTGGCCGCTCTCGGAACAGTCCTTCTCTTCCATCGCTAGTCCCTTAACGTGAGTCTGAGCGCGAGCCTGCGCCGGTACGGCAGGGGAGCCGCTCGCTCAGTACATGAGTCCTCTGTCTTTCAGGCTGACGAAGCCCCGCTCGGCAACGACCACGTGGTCGAGCACCTCGATCTCCAGCACACGGCCCGCCTCGACGAGCTGCCGCGTGACCCGAACGTCGTCGCTGCTTGGCGTGGGGTCGCCGGAGGGATGGTTGTGCACGATGATGATGGAGGGTGCGTTGGAGCGCACGGCTTCCCGGAAGACCTCGCTGGAGCGCACAACTGCCGAGCCGACGTTTCCCTTGTAGACCTCCTCCGTGGAGACCACCTGGTTCCTTGTGTTGAGCACAAGCACCCGCAGGTGCTCCTGCGCCAGGAAGGCCATCTCCGCCTGCACCAGGTCTGCCACGTTCTGAGGCCCCTGAATGGTGGGACGCTCGATCTCCGGCACGGTCAGCAACCGCCGTCCAAGCTCCAGGGCTGCCTGCAGCTCCGCGGCCTTCGCATTGCCCAGGCCTTTGACGCCCCTCAGTTCTTCGAAGCTCGAGCGGGCCAGCCCGGACAACCCCTTGAACTGGAACAGGACGCGAGTGCTCAGGCTGAGCACGCTCTCGGACTTGAGGCCGGTGCGCAGGATGATGGCCAGAAGCTCGGCGTTGCTCAGGCGGGACGCGCCGTAGTTGCGGAGCCGCTCCCTGGGCCTCTCGCCGGCGGGGAGGTCACGAATCCTGGTCTCGTATCGCTGCTCTCCGTTCTCGTTGGTCATTCAATTGGCGCTTTGGCTGCGGAGCTCGCCAGTGCCTCGCGTTCCGCCTCATTGCAGCGGGCGCAGACGAAGGAGTCTCGCTGCTGCGTGGCGACGCTGTGAGGCACGTTGCGGGTGCGCCCGCATGCGGTGCAGGGGACCGGCTCCAGCGGCTCAACCACCGCGCGAGGCTCGGATGAGTGGCCCCGGAAGCCGCGGTAGCCGGGATCCATGCGGCGCATCGCCTCGTAGCGCTCTCTGTCCCTGCGACGACTCATGGCTGTAGCCCTGTGGCAGACCCTCGCCTAACTGACTCGGCATCACTCCGACCCCTCATCCCCGTATCAAGTACGGGGCAGGCTCCAACCTTCCCCCACAAGGGGGGAGGGGGCATTTCTCTCCCCCTTGATGAGGGAGAGTCAGAGAGGGGGTGAACACTGCCCTAGCTGCGCAATGTTCTGCCCGATGCGGGCGTGGGCCGCTACTGTACCGCCACTACGGCGCCGGCCTCTTCCAGCTTGGCCTTGATCTGCTCCGCGTCCTCCTTGGAGATGCCCTCCTTCACCGCCTGGGGCGCGCTCTCCACCAGGTCCTTGGCCTCCTTGAGGCCCAGGGTGGTCACCTCGCGCACGCCCTTGATGACGTTGATCTTGTTGGGGCCGATCTCCCTGAGGACCACGTCGAACTCGGTCTTCTCCTCTGCGTCGGAGGCGGCTACGGCCTGCACGCCTGCGACTGGGGCCGCGGCGATTGCCATGGGCGCCGCTGCGCTCACGCCGAACTCCTCCTCCAGCATCTTGACGAGCTCCGCCAGCTCCAGCACTGACATGCCCTTCACTGCCTCTAGTACCTGGTCCTTGTCCATGATCTCATCCTCCTCGATGACTTGTGTGTGGGATTTGCAGACTTGCTATGCGGGGTTATCCGATTCCGAGGCATCGGGTGCCTCCGTCTCTGAAGCCTCATCGGCAGCGTCAACGGTTTCTTCGGCTGGTTCTTCCGGCGAAGTCTCGGCGGCCTCTGCCACTGTCTCATCTGCCGCTGTGTCAGTTGCCTCGGCGACAGCCTCCTCCGCAGTGACCTCGGCAGCCTCCGCGACGGGCTGCTCCTCCGCTACTGCTGCGGCCGGGGCGCCGCCGCCCTGCTCCGAGGCCCTCTGCAACACCGTGACCAAACCGCGCAGCGGAGCGCTGAGCACCGTGGCCAGCCCGGCTATGGGCGCCTGCATCTGCCCGAGCAGTCGTGCGAGAAGCTCGTCCCTCGGAGGCAGCGTTGCAAGGCTGACCACCTGGTCCGCGCTCAGGACCTGTCCGTCCATCACCGCGCCGTGGATCACCAGGGGCAGGCGGCTGGTGGTGATGTAGGTATTGAGTCCCTTGGCCGCATCCGTAGCCTCCCCGTAGCCGAATGCCATGGCGGTTGGGCCGAGCAAGACGCGTTCCACTCCCTCGCTGCCCAGCTCCGATGCGGCGCGCATGGCAAGCGTGTTCTTGATGACGCGGTACTCGATACCCTGCTCTCGCATCCGTGCTCGCAGGTCGGTCATGTTGGACGCGGACATGCCCTGGTAGCCGGTCGCAATTGCTATTGAGCTCCGGCTGAGCCGGGACTTGATGTCCTCTACCTGGCTTTCCTTCTTTGGCGTTGGCATTGCGCTCCTCTAAAACAATCGAGGCTCCCCGGGCCGGAACACCGGGGAGCCTCGCAGTTGTGGCTGCGTTGAGCTGTCCCTCTGTCCTGCCTCGGCGGGTCCGTCTTGCAGATTATGGCCCTGGAGCCGCCCGCTTTCTACGGCAAATCTGTGCCGCTAGTTGTTCATCGCCAGCAATCTTGGAACGTCCAGCCTGATGCTGGGCCCCATTGTGGTGGTGATGTAAGCCGTCCTGATGAACTGCCCCTTGACCGCGGAGGGGCGAGCCCTGACCACGGTGTCAACGAGGGAGTTCATGTTCTCCATGAGCATCTGCTTTTCGAAGCTGACCTTGCCTAGGGGCGCGTGGATTATGCCGGACCGGTCAAGCCGGAACTCGATGCGGCCCTGCTTGGCCTCCTGGACGGCCCGCCCAAAGTCCTGCGGCTGCACAACCGTGCCGGCGCGCGGGTTGGGCATCAGCCCGCGGCGGCCAAGCACGCGGCCCAGCCGGCCGATCTTGCCCATCATGTCCGGCGTGGCAATCGCAACGTCGAACTCCAGCCAGCCGCCCTCGATGCGCTGTATCACGTCGTCGTCACCGACGTGGTCTGCGCCCGCCTGCCGGGCTGCCGTCGCGGCCTCGCCCGTGGCGAAGACCAGCACGCGCACCTCCTTGCCGAGGCCGTGGGGCAGAAGCGCCACACCGCGGATCAGCTGGTCGGCGTGTCGAGGGTCTGAGCCGGTGCGCAGGTGAATCTCCAGCGTCTCGTCGAACTTGGCCCTGGCCGTCTCCTTCGCGAGGTCAACGGCCTCGTCAGGCGAGTAGTTGCGGTTCTTGTCGACAGCCTTGAGGGCTTCCTGGTGATGCTTGCCTTGCTTTGCCATGCTACTGCTTCCTTGACTGGACTAGTCAGCCACCTGAACGCCCATGCTGCGAGCGGTGCCTTCGATGATCTTCATTGCGGCTTCAAGGTCAGGGGCGTTGAGGTCCGCCAGCTTGGTCTGGGCGATCTCTCTCACGGAGTCCCTGGAGATGCTTCCCACGGACTCGGTGCTGGCGGTCGAGCTGCCCTTCTCGATGCCCGCAGACCTGCGTATGAGGTCGGACGCCGGGGGCGTGCGGGTCACGAAGGTGAACGACCTGTCCTCGAATACCGTGATGTGGACGGGCACAATGGAGCCCTCACGAGTGGAGGTCTGCTCGTTGTACTCCTTGACGAATGCCATGATGTTGACGCCGTGCTGACCCAGCGCGGGTCCAACGGGCGGCGCGGGCGTCGCCTTGCCGGCGGCGATCTGGAGCTTGACTACTGCGCGAACTTTCTTAGCCATTCGCGGTCTCCTACAGCTTCTCCACCTGGAGGAAGTCGAGCTCCACGGGAGTCTCGCGGCCGAAGAAGGAGACGAGGACGCTCATCTTGCCCCGGTCCGTCATCACCGTGTCCACAATGCCGATGAAGTCCGTGAACGGGCCGTCAGTGATGCGCACGCTCTGGCCGGTGGTGAACCCGACCTTCACCCTGGGGGCCTCCGACTCCATCTGCTTGAGGATGCGGTCGACCTCCCGTTCCTCCAGCGGCACAGGCTTGGGTCTGCGTTCCCTCTCGTCCTCCGCGGAAACGAAGCCGGTCACGCCGGGCGTGTTTCGCACCACGTGCCAGCTGTCGTCGTCCATCTCCATCTGGACCAGGATGTAGCCGGGGAACACCTTGCGGCGCACCGAGCGGCGTCGTCCGCCCTTGATCTCGATCTCTTCCTCGGTGGGGACCACCACGTTGAAGATCCGGTCGTGGAAGTCCATGGACTCCACCCGCTGGGTCAGGTTCTTCTTGACGCGCTCCTCCTGCCCGGAGTAGGTGTGAATGATGTACCAGCGACCTCTTTCGTCGCGTACAGTGGTTATTTCAGCTTCCATGACGATTGTCGACCCCTTCTATATCAGGAACCTGAACAGTCTTCCGAAGCCCATGTCCACGGCGCCCAGCAGCACTCCAACGAACACGGATATGATGATGACCAGAATGGTCAGCCGCGTGGTCTGCTCCCGCGTGGGCCACACGACGCGCCTGAGCTCTCCGACGGTCTCGCGGAAGAACTGCAGGCCGCCGGCGCCGCGGCGCGCTGAGTCCGCGCCGCCCGCGCGCAGGGAGCGACCGGCTGGTACACGGGCCATGACTGCTACCGGGTCTCTCTGTGCGTCCTGTGCGACCGGCAGCGAGCGCAGTACTTGGTGAGCTCCAGGCGCTGCGGGTCGCTGCGCTGGTTCTTCACCGTCGTGTAGTTGCGCTCGCGGCAGTCACTGCACGCCAGGGTGATGATAGGTCTGACTTCGCCTCTTCGCTTGGCCATGATGCTAGTCCTTGACCTCTGTGATTACGCCGGAACCCACGGTGCGGCCGCCCTCCCGGATGGCAAAGCGGAGCTGCTCCTCCAGGGCAACCGGGCTGATGAGCTTGATCTGCATGGTCACGTTGTCGCCGGGCATGACCATCTCCACGCCCTCGGGCAGGTAGATTTCGCCGGTGACGTCGGTGGTGCGGATGTAGAACTGAGGCTTGTACCCGTTGAAGAACGGGGTGTGCCTGCCACCCTCGTCGCGGCCCAGCACGTAGACCTCGGCGCTGGCTTCGGTCCTGGCCCTCATGGAGCCGACCTTGGCGAGCACCTGGCCGCGCTCGATGTCCGTGCGCTCCACGCCGCGGAGCAGGCAGCCTACGGCGTCGCCCGGCTCGCCCTCGTCCAGGGTCTTGTGGAACATCTCGACACCGGTGACCACGATCCTGCGCGGCTCGCCGAATCCGACCACCTCAACCTCGTCCCCGGTCTTGACCACACCGCGCTCCACGCGGCCGGTGACCACGGTGCCGCGGCCCTTGAT
>DAOUKJ010000008.1:0-14774 GCA_034421435.1 Dehalococcoidia bacterium
ATGGTGGTGGTATGTTCAAGTGCATATCGAGTTGCTGCGGGCCACTTGGGTATCGTCGCACAGGTAGCAGGCGACAAGCAGATCGATTCTAGGAGGGGCCATGTTACAGTACACGCTTCGGCGTCTGTTTCTGGGACTGCTTACGGCACTGCTGGTGTCGGTGATCGTCTTCGTCATCCTGAGAATCGCTCCCGGAGATGTCGTTGACGTCATACTCGGTGGTGAAGACGCCTTCTACTCCCAGGAGACGGAGGAACTGCTACGTGAGCAGCTTGGCCTCAACAAGCCTCTTTACGAGCAGTACTTCATCTTCATGTACGACTTCGTGCGGCTCGACTGGGGCGAGTCCTTGGTGGACAGCAAGCCTATATGGCCACAGATCCAGCAGAAGCTGCCGATCACGTTGCAGCTCGCCATAATGACGGTGGCGCTAGCCGTGTTCTTCGGCATCCCTGTTGGAGTCATCATGGCGCTGAGGCAGGACTCCTGGCTGGACTACTTCCTGCGGATTGTGTCGCTGGGCGGTCTGTCCATTCCCAGCTTCTGGACGGGCACCATGATCATCCTCATCGGTACCCTGTACTTCAACTGGAGCCCCAGGCTGGAGTACGTGTCGCCTTGGGCAGATCCGCGTGGCAACTTCATCATGTTCCTGTGGCCGGCGCTGGCGACCGGTTGGGTGTCCCAGGCCACCAAGGCCAGGATGATGAGGTCCACCATGCTTGAGGTGCTGCGGCAGGACTACATCAGGACTGCACACGCGAAGGGCCTGAGGTACATGGTGGTTGTGTACCGGCACGCAATGAAGAACGCCCTTCTGCCGGTGGTGACCATCATCGGTATAACCGTGGCCCTCACGGTTGGCGGTTCGGTCATCATGGAGACCATATTCCTTCTGCCGGGCATGGGCTCGTTCCTGGTCTATAGCCTGAGCCGATGGGACTACCCGGCGGTGCAGACGCTGGTGCTGTTCTTCGCTGGCTGGATCGTGGTAACCAACCTGCTGGTGGACCTGAGCTACGGCTGGCTCGATCCCCGCGTCCGGTACGACTAGGCAAAACCGTCCGTCAAATGGCTTGAGAGGCGTCTCAGCTAAGGAGGAAAGAACATATGGCGGCACAGCAAGAAGGTATGGAGGTTCTGGGCAGGCGAGGGGAGCGAGCTCCACTCGGCGTCCGAATGTACAAGGGGACGGTGACCTTCCTGAGGAGGAAGCCGCTGGGAGCCGCTGGCGCCCTGATCATCCTCTTCATGATAGTCTTGGCACTGGCGGCCCCTCTGATCGCCGGGGACCCCAACGAGTGGAACCTGAGCGACAACTTCCTGGCTCCTTCCGGTCAGTACTGGATGGGCACCAATGACGTGGGCCAAGACATCTGGGCTCAGATCGTGAACGGTGCCCGCGTGTCTCTGTACGTGGGTATCCTGTCGGTGGCCTTCGGTTCCGGTTCCGGAGGAATCCTGGGCCTGGCCAGCGCCTACTACGGCGGTAAGGTTGACGTGGTGATGCAGCGGATCATGGACGCCCTGATGTCCATCCCAACGCTCATTCTGGCGCTCGCCATCATGGCTGCTCTGGGAGGCTCCGTAAACAACGTGGTGCTTGCCATCGGCATTGTTCAGATTCCCAGGGCCAACCGCATCGTGCGGTCGCAGGCCCTGGCGGTCAAGGAGTCCGAGTTCGCACTGGCAGCCCGCTCCATCGGCGCAGGCGACATGCGGATCATGCTGCAGCACATCATGCCGCAGTGTGTGGCGCCCTGGCTCATCATCGCAAGCGCCGGTCTGGGCACCGCCATCATCTCCGAGGCATCGCTGAGCTTCCTGGGCATGGGCGTGCCGCCCACCACCCCGACGTGGGGCGGAATGCTGTCCCAGAGGGGCCGCGAGTACTTCGCACTGGCGCCTCAGATGGCCATCTTCCCGGGCATCGCCATCTCACTGGCTGTGTACGGCTTCAACCTCTTCGGCGACGCTCTCCGGGACGTTCTGGACCCCCGCCTCCGGGGCACCTAGACCACCCCGCCTGGCAAGCGTCTCCAACACGGAGAATGCAAGGAAGGCCGAGGGAGTTACCCTCGGCCTTCCTCTTTTGTGCCGGCGGCCGATGGCGAGGAATACCGGGTGATGAACCTGGAACGCGTTTGACGGCGGGCCAGCAGACTCTTATGATGGCCTCACCCGTGACTCGAAAGGGAGATTCCGTATGCTTGCAAAAGCCCTTACCTGCGCCATCATCGGCCTGGAAGGCTCAATGGTGGAGGCGGAGGTGGACATAGCGCCCGGCCTGCCCGCGTTCAACATCGTGGGGCTGCCCGACACCGCGGTACAGGAGGCCAAGGAACGGGTGCGAGCTGCGATTCGAAACTCTGGATTCGAGTTTCCCATGCGCCGCATTACGGTCAACCTGGCGCCCGCCGACCTCAAGAAGGCCGGCCCGTCCTACGACCTCTCGATCGCAGTTGGCATTCTGTCCAGCTCCGGCCAGATCACGGCAGACATCTCCCGCGCCGTGTTCCTGGGCGAGCTGTCGCTGGACGGAAGCATCAAGCACGTCAACGGCGTCCTGCCGATGGTGGGACTTGCGGAAGGCGAGGGCATCGGTGACGTGTACGTTCCGGCGGTGGACTCCCGGGAGGCCTCACTTCTGGACGGAGTGACCGTGTTCCCGGCGGGCACCTTGGGCGAGCTTGCAGCGCACCTGCGCGGGCATAGCGCCATTTCGCCCTACGCAAGCGCCGATGAGGATGAGCTGTCGAGCGAGCCGACCTGGGTTGGCGGCGACCTCGCGTACGTGCGCGGACAGGAGCACGCCAAGCGGGCTCTCGAGGTGGCCGCAGCTGGCGGCCACAACCTGCTGATGAGCGGCCCGCCCGGCAGCGGCAAGACGCTGCTGGCCCGCTCGCTGCCATCGATCCTGCCGGCGATGACCTCTTCGGAGTCACTGGACCTCACCAAGATCTACAGCGTGGCCGGACTGCTGCCGTCCGATACCCCACTGGTCGCACACCGGCCGTTCCGTGCACCGCACTACACCATATCGCACGCCGGGCTCGTTGGCGGCGGCAGGCTGCCCAGGCCCGGCGAGGTCACGCTGAGCCACAGAGGCGTGCTGTTCCTCGACGAGCTTCCAGAGTTCGGCCACAACGTGCTGGAGGTGCTGAGACAGCCTCTGGAGGACAGGGTGGTCACCATCAGCAGGGCGCAGGGCTCGGTGACGTTTCCGGCCAACTTCATGCTGGTGGCAGCGATGAATCCCTGCTACTGCGGCTACTACGGCGATCCGCAGCGCCAGTGCAGCTGCTCCGCGGGCATGGTCGCCAAGTACCAGAAGCGCATCTCAGGGCCGCTGCTGGACCGCATCGACATCTTCGTGGAAGTGCCGCGGGTGGAGTACGACAAGCTGACGGGCGATGAGATAGGAGAGAGCTCCGCGCACGTGCGGGAGCGAGTGGAAAGCGCGAGGAGCATGCAGAGACAGCGGTTCGAGGACTCGGCTGCCGTCCGGTCCAACGCCGATATGGGGCCCGCCGAGGTGTGGGAGCACTGCAAGCTGGAGGAGGCTGCCCAAGGCTTGGCGCGGGCCGCTATGGACCAGCTACACCTCTCGGCTAGGGCGTTTCACCGCACCCTCAAGCTGTCTCGCACCATCGCTGACCTGGCCGGCGAAAGCGAAATCGGCGTTGCGCACGTAGCGGAAGCCATCCAGTACCGGCCGCGTGCCACGTAGCGCGTACGGTCAGCACTCCCACAAGCTCAGGCAGGTGTCCAGCGAGCGCCTACTCCTCCGCCAGCGACTTGTGCGCCGCCGCCACCGCTGAGCCGGTGGCGAACTCCACGCCCTCCCTGGCCAGCAGCGTTTCGAGCGCGTGCAGCAGGGTTAGCACGTGACTGGCCTGCGAGGACTCGCCCATGAGGCCAATGCGCCAGATCTTGCCCGCAAGCGGCCCGAATCCGCCCCCGATCTCGATGCCGTACTCGCTCAGCAGGGCGCGGCGGACTTTCGCCTCGTCCAGTCCCTCCGGGACAAGCGCTGCGGTAAGCGGGTTGGCCTGAACGCCCACCGGCGCAACCGGTCGCATTCCGAACTCAGCCAGACCGGCCTTGAGGGCGGTCGCATTGCGCTCGTGGCGGCGGTGCCTGTTCTCCAGGCCCTCCTCTATCGCCATCGCCAGGGCCTCCCTGAGAGCGTAGATCAGGGGCATGGAGGCGGTGTGGTGATACGTCCTGTCGGTGATCCAGTAGCGTTGCAGATGCAGCAGGTCCAGGTAGAAGCTCTGGACGAGGGTGCTTCGGGCCGTTATGGTTTCGACGGCGCGCGGGCTGAGGGTGATGGGGGAGAGTCCCGGCGGAGCGCCCACGCACTTCTGTGTCGCGCTGTAGCAGGCGTCGATGCCCCACTCGTCCACGCGCAGGTCTACGCCGCCGAGCGAGGTCACAGCGTCCACGAGGAATAGCGCGCCGTGGCGTTGGGCCACCTCTGCCAGCGGCGGCAGTGGCTGCGTTACGCCCGTGGAGGTCTCGACGTGAACGACTGCCAGCAGCTTGACCTGCCCCGCGCCGGCCATCGCCTCCTCGACCGCGGCCGGGTCGAGCGTCTGACCCCAGTCGGCGGCCACGGTGGTTACGTTGGCGCCGCACCTTGCGGCGATGTCCGCTATGCGTCCTCCGAACACGCCGTTGACGCCGACCACCACGGAATCGCCCGGCTCCAGCAGGTTAACCAGGGCGGCCTCCATGCCAGACGTGCCGGTGCCGGATATGGCCAGCGTTAGCTCGTTGGACGTGCCGAAGGCCTGCCTGAGCAGAGCCGTGACGTCGTCCATAACCCTGAGGAATGTGGGGTCGATGTACCCCATGAGGGGCATGGTCATGGCCCGTATGACCCTGGGGTTGACGTTGCTGGGGCCGGGGCCCAGTAGTAGTCGGTCTCTTGGCTCGGTTAGTTGCTGCGTCACTAGGTTTATCCTCCTGCGGTTACGTTCAGAGAGGCGACGCGGTTCAACGCCGCGCACGCCTTGATGTTGGATCAACTCAGGTACTCAAACGAAGCCTTGGCGAGCGTCTCTGCGGCGATCAGGAGCGCGTCTTCGTCGAAATCGAAGCTCGGGCTGTGGTGCGGCGAGTCCAGCCCGGCGTCGGCGTTGGAGGAGCCGACCAGGAAGTAGCAGCCTGGAGCCTCAAGCTGGAAGAGCGCCATGTCGTCGCCCACGGTGCTGGGCACGACGGCGGGCAGGTTGGCCTCCCCGACCACTCCAGTCGCCACGCGGCGCACGAACTCCGCGACCTGCGGGTCGTTCATCACGGCCGGGCAGCCCTGAAGGTGACGGAACTCGAAGTCGGCGTTGAACGCTGCGCATACGCCCGCCATGACCTCAGGAATGCGAGCAAGGATCTGCCTGCGCAACCCCTCGTCGAAGGTGCGCAGCGTGCCCCTCATCTCGACCTCGGTGGCGATGATGTTGAACGCGCTTCCGCCCTGGATGCGGCCGAGTGTGAGCACAGCGCCTTCCGCATAGTGCTTCTCGCGGCTTACCAGGAGCTGCAGCGCGTTGATGACCTGCGCGGCGATTGGGATGGGGTCTACGGTCTGGTGCGGCATGGCGCCGTGTCCACCCGTACCCTTGACCACAAGCTCGATCTCGTCCACGGCGGCGAATATGGCGCCGGGCTTGATGCCCAACTGGCCCACGGGCAGGCTGTTCCAGAGGTGGAAGCCAAGCACCCGGTCCACCGCCGGGTCGGCCATGACGCCTTCCTGGATCATCAGTCGGGCGCCGCCCATGTTCTCCTCGGCGGGCTGGAATACCAGCAGGACTCGCCCCTTCAGGCTCTGTCTTCGTTCTGCGAGGATGCCTGCGACGGTGACAAGCGCGGCGGTGTGCCCATCGTGGCCGCAGGCGTGCATCACGCCGGGTGTGCGGGACGCGTACGGCCTGTCGGATGTCTCCTGGATGGGCAGGGCGTCCATGTCGGCGCGCAGCATGAGTGTTGGGCCGTGCGCGGCGCCGTCTATCACAGCGGTGACACCGGTTCCGGCTGCCCCCGTTGACACCTCCAGACCGAAATCAGCCAGCCGCTCTGCCACGAGCCGGGACGTGCGTTCCTCCCGGAAGGCCGTCTCCGGGTGTGCGTGAAGGTCGCGCCGGAGGGACACCATCTCCTCCCGGCGTGCGTGAACCTCTTCCCTGACGTCTGAGCTCATGTAGAGGGTTCCACCTCCGCGGCGGGTACATTCTATCACATCGCAGGGGCAGACTTGCTTGGGCAGGCCACGCTCAGCCGATTCGTAGTATAATGTGCTGACAATCGGAGGGAGAGGGGCACTTGGACCTGTACTTCGAGCGTGGTGAAGGCGACACTCCCAAGGGGCACGCGCTGGTGTTCTTTCGCCGGAAGTTCGATCCTGCCACCGTGCTGGCAACCTACATCATCGCCCTGCCAATCAAGGTGGACGTGAGCAGGTACATCCCGCCCATGTTTGCGGGCAAGATGCAGGACATGCTCACGAACGACCTGGCTGGCTTCGCGTTCCCACCCATGCCGGAGAAGATCGACGACCTGGAGCACATCAGGCGAATGGCCGAGGCCAGGGACGACGACCTCATCGACGGCGGCTCCGTGGACGACAGCGACCCCATGGACCTGATTCAGGTGGTCAGCGAGGTGCAGCAGGAGTACTCCGGCCGCTGGGAGCGAGCGATGCAAGCGCATACACCGCTTCCAACCCAGTCGGTCAACGAGCTCATCTATGACCTGATGGGCGAGCGAGACAAGCTGAGCGAGTTGGCCAAGCTGGTGGGTAAGCTGCGGTTCGCCGCCGAGGGTACAGACCGGCGCATGGTGAGAGAGATCGAGGAGGAGATCGCCACGCTGGCCCGCTTCCTGCCTGACCACTATCGCATCCCACTGCTGGTGCGCGCCACGATCATGCCCACGCCGGCTGCGTCCGTGCTCGCCCAGCTGTACTTGGAGCGGTGCTACAAGCTCCTGGAGGAGGACTACCGACGCCTGCAAGAGGTGGAGAAGGAGATAGAGCGCCTCGAGGAGGCGATGGAAAGCTGAGCCGGAATGCGCCGGCAAGTAACGTCAACGCTACGTGAAGCGTGAGAGCACGGAGGAGGTATCATGCCCAGTGTGAACACCATGCGCGGCCCCGTGGACGTCAACGATCTCGGCTTTGTACTTACCCATGAGCACGTTCGTGAGAGCTCCGCGGGCGTGCCGCAAACGTACCCGGAGCTCTTCGACCACGAGGAGGACGTGGCCCGCGGCATCTCACGCCTCAACGAGGCGGCCGCCGAGGGCGTGAACACAGTCCTCATCGTGACGCCGCTGGACCTGGGCCGTGACATGCGGCTGTTGCAGGACGTGGCCGCAGGCGTTAACCTGCACATGGTGTGCGCCACGGGGATGTGGCGAGACATCCCCCGCCACGTTGGCCTGGGCGCAACGGTGGAGAGGCTGGCGGCGGCCTTCATCCGCGAGATAGAGGTAGGCATCGATGGCACGGGCGTCAAGGCAGGCGTGATCAAGGTGGCAACGGACCTGGAGCACATGACGGAGGACGGCGGACTGACGCGCCCCAACGAGCTGATCCTGCGCTCCGCAGCGCGTGCCTGCATTGAGACAGGCATTCCCATCACCACACACACGGCTGCGCCTGCCAGGGCCGGCGACCGCCAGATAGCGATATTCGAGGATGAGGGCGTAGACCTGCGCCGGGTGACCATAGGCCACAGCAACGACTCCGACAACATCGAGTACCTGACGGGAATCATGAAGAAGGGCGCTTACCTGGGCATGGACCGCTACCCCGGCGGTCGCGGTGGCAGCCTGGACTGGGAGCAGCGCACACAGGTTGTCAAAGAGTTGGTAGACTTGGGGTTCGCGTCCCAGGTGACGCTCTCCCACGACTACGGAGGCGCGCGGCCCGCTCTGCCGGAGGCTGCCGCGGCGCGTCCCTCCCACAACCCGGACGGCTACTGCTTCATCATTCGGAAGGTGCTGCCAAGGCTGCGGGAGCTGGGGGTGAGCGAGGACGCCATCACTGAGATGACCGTGAACGCCCCCAGACGCTTTATGGGCGGGGAGTGAGACCGCTGCGCGGGAAGGCGACGGCTCAGTCCGTCGGCGTGGAGGTGAGGTAACGGACCTCTTCGAGAGGCGCACGAGGGAGGCGCTCGGCCGGGAGGCTCCCCTGGCTGCCCGGATGCGGCCACGCGGTTTCGACGAGTTCGCTGGGCAGGAGCACATCCTGGGAGAAGGCCGTGTCCTGCGCCGCAGCATAGAGGCCGACCACGTGCCCTCGATGGTGCTGTGGGGGCCGCCCGGAAGCGGCAAGACCACGCTGGCGCATCTCATCGCGGGAATCACGCAGGCCCACTTCGCCCCGGTCAGCGCCGTTACGGCGGGCGTGGCAGACCTCCGCAAGCTCATCGATGCGGCCAGGGAGCGCCGCGGCATGCACGATCAGCGGACGCTCCTGTTCGTGGACGAGATTCACCGCTTCAACAAGGCGCAGCAGGACGTGATCCTCCCTCACGTTGAGGAAGGCGCCGTGACCCTGATCGGCGCCACAACGGAAAACCCATCCTTCGAGGTCATTGCGCCGCTGCTGTCCAGGTGCCGGGTGTTCACGCTCAACCCGCTCTCGGACGAGGACGTGGCCGCGATCGTAGAGCGCGCCCTTACGGACGAGGAACGCGGGCTAGGCGATATGCGGGCTCGCCTGGCTGAGGATGCGATGAACCACCTCGTCGTCATGGCCAACGGCGATGCCCGGACGGCCCTGAACGCCCTGGAGCTAGCGGTATGGGCAACGACCGCGGACGAGGGCGGCGAGCGGCTGGTCACGCTGGCAACGGTGGAGGACGCGTTGCAGCACCGCTCCATACTGTACGACAAGTCTGGCGACCAGCACTACGACACCATCTCCGCGTTCATCAAGTCGGTGCGAGGCTCCGACCCTGACGCCGCAATCTACTGGCTGAGCCGCATGATTGAGGCTGGCGAGGATCCAATGTTCATCGCGCGCCGGCTGGTAATCCTAGCTGCGGAGGACGTGGGCATGGCCGACCCGCAAGGACTGCCGGTGGCCGTGGCGGCGCAGCAGGCCGTCCACTTCATCGGCATGCCGGAGGGCGCGATCCCGCTGGCGGAGGCGACCGTCTACCTGGCCACGGCGCCCAAGAGCAACTCCGCGTACGCTGCGCTGAACCGCGCTCGCGAGGACGCGAGGCAGACCCGCAACGACCCGGTGCCGCTCCACCTGCGCAACGCCGTCACGTCGCTGATGCGGGGACAGGGCTACGGCAAGGGCTATCGGTACGCCCACGACTACGCCGGCAACTTTGCGCCGATGGACAACCTGCCTCCATCGCTGGGCGACCGTCGCTACTACGTGCCGGGCGATCAGGGATTCGAGCGCGACGTCGCCAAGCGGCTCACTGAACTGTGGGACGAGCACCGGAAGCAGAGCGACGGCACTAGTAGCGCAGGACGAGCGGGGGAGTGATATAATGGGGGACAGGCCAGCGTAGCTCAGTGGTAGAGCAGCGGTTTCGTAAACCGCAGGTCAAGGGTTCGAATCCCCTCGCTGGCTCCACAACCGCCTTCTCGTGCAGCAGTCCGCGCCGCCGCGGCGCAGGGTTGTCCGGCGTTCCGATGCAGGGTAGCGCCCGTGTACGTTTCCCATCTCAGCCTCACTAACTTCCGCAACTATCACCACCTGGAGCTCGACCTCCCGGAGGGCCTGCTCGTGTTCTCCGGGGACAACGGGCAGGGCAAGACCAACCTCCTGGAGGCGCTGTACCTCCTCTCGATTGCCAAGGCGTACCGCGCCAACGGCGACAGGGAGGCCATCTGCCGCACGGCGGCGGAGGATCGCGGGCACGCGCAGGTTGTCGGCGTTGTGCGAAGGGAGCGCGACCGCATTCGCATCCTGGTGGACATGACCCTGGAAAGCTCATGGGACGAGGGTGAGAGGCCGCCTCACCTGCGCAAGGAGGTTCGGGTCGACGGAATCCACGTCTCGGCCGCTGACCTCGTCGGCGCGGTCAACGCCGTCCTGTTCGACGCCGATGACATCCGGCTGATCACCGGCGCGCCCTCCACTCGCCGCCGCTTCCTCGACATACTGATCAGCCAGATCGACAGAATGTACCTGCGGTCGCTCCAGAGGTACCAGAGGGTGGTGTACCAGCGCAACCACCTGCTGCGGCAGGTGCGGGAGCGCAGGAGCCGCGCCGGTGAGCTGGACTTCTGGAACGAGGCCCTGATTGAGGAGGGCGTCTACATCATGCTGAGGCGCAGCCGCACCGTGGGTCAACTCAGCTCGCTCCTGACGGAGCTTCACGGCGAGCTGACGGAGACCGGCGATGATCTATCCATCGAGTACGCGCCAGGCGTGCCTGTTGCGCAGCCCGATGAGGCGGAGTTTAAGCAAGCGTTTCAGGTCGCAATCGAGCAAGGTGCTGAGAGGGAGATAGCGCTGGGCGCTACCCAGTCTGGGCCGCACCGCGACGACGTTCACATCACGCTTGGCGGCATGGAGGCCGGCGTCTATGCCTCACGCGGGCAGGCTCGCACGCTGGCGGTGGCGCTGAAGCTGGTGGAGGGCATGCTCTTGGAGCGGGAGCGCGGCGAGTCACCGGTGTTGCTGCTGGACGACGTGCTCTCGGAGCTGGATGCTACGCGCCGTCGCCTGCTACTGGAGCGGGTAGAGCGAAGCAGGCAGGCCATCGTCTCGACCACGGACGTGGACAGAATAGAGGGCAGGTTCCTGGAGCGGGCAGTCGGGTACAGGGTGGAGCGCGGCATCGTCACGCCGCAGTGAGGGCTCAAGGTTACTTGGGAATGCATGGAGGGCAGGGGCCCCTGGCCCACCAGGCGTCCCGATAGTGGAAGGGCGTCGCCCAGTGGTCCCCGGCCTTGAACGGCCGCCTCTCCGTGAGACCGCACACGGGGCAGTAGTTCACGATTAGGTCGTTGTCCTTGGGGCTGTGAAACGCCTCTGTGGTCAATTCACGTACCTCTGTTGTGCCACTGTAAGGCCAACGCAGCGGTAGTGTCAACTGCGTTTGTGCTGCAATCGCAGAATCGGGAGGGCAGCTGAGGCGATTGACAGCCCGCCTGCCGTTGGCTTACTCTATGAGGCGAGTCCTGCGGGAGCTTGTTGCGACAGGCTGAGAGGCCCCAACGCATTGGGGCGACCGTCGGAACCTGAACTGGATAATGCCAGCGAAGGGAGAGCGAACTTGCTAACGTTGCCTCGTATCGCAGACCGTCACCGTGCCGTCGATTCCTTGAACGGCGGCCCTCAATCGAACCTCCACCATCGCTTAGCCGCTGGGTTGCCGCGCGGCCGTGAGGCGGTGCACTCATGAATGACACGCTGACCATCGCAGGAGTCGAGTTCTCATCGCGGCTCATTCTGGGCACCGGCAAGTATCGCACGATGGAGGAGATGGTCGACTCCATCGAGGCCTCCGGCACCGAGATGATCACGGTGGCCATCCGCAGGCTGGACCTGGACGACCCGAACAAGAAGACCCTGCTGGACTACGTGGACTGGAGCCGGTACCGCATTCTCCCCAACACGGCAGGATGCGCCACGCCGGAGGAGGCGCTGACCATCGCGCGGCTGGCGAGGGCGATGGGCCTGTCCGATTGGATCAAGCTGGAGGTCATCCCGGACCCCAAGTACCTGCTGCCTGACCCGGTGGGCACCCTTGAGGCGGCCCGGGCGCTCTTGGACGATGGCTTCACCGTGCTTCCGTACATTCACGCTGACCCCGTGCTGGCGAAGCGGCTGGAGGAGATGGGTTGCGCCACCGTGATGCCGCTGGGCTCGGCGATTGGCTCCGGTCAGGGCATTCACACCGCCGAGGAGATTCGAATCATCATCGAGCAGGCTGGCGTGCCCGTGGTGATCGACGCTGGGCTGGGGGTGCCCTCCGACGCGTCGCAGGCGCTGGAGATGGGCGCCGACGCCGTGCTCGTGAACACCGCAATCGCGCAGGCCGACGATCCGGCGCTGATGGCCGAGGCATTCCGGCAGGGCGTGGAAGCGGGCCGCAAGGCGTTCCAGGCAGGTCGCATCGCCCGCAGGCCTCACGCGTCGGCCAGCAGTCCCGTAGAGGGGCTCGTGGGGCAAAGCCAGGGAGCATGATAGCCGAGCTTTCGCAGCGATACCCACTGCTCTGCCTGGTCACCGACAGGACGCTCTGCGGAGCGGACGCACTGGCAGTCACAGTGGAAGCCGCGGTGTCGGGCGGCGTGGACGCTGTCCAGCTGCGAGAGAAGGACCTGCCCGCCGGCGAGCTGCTGAAGCTGGCCCTCAGCCTTAGACGTGTCACCTTTGGCAGGGCAGCGCTCATCATCAACGACCGCCTGGACGTCGCGCTTGCCGCGCAGGCCGATGGTCTGCACCTTCCGGAGGCGTCGATTTCGGTCACGGACGCAAGGGCGGTTGCGCCGTCTCACCTGGTGCTCAGCAAGGCCGTCCACGACCCTGCGGACGCAGCCGCAGCCGACGCGGAGGGCGCCGACATGCTGGTGCTCGGCACGGTATTCGATACGGCCTCTAAGCCTGGAGCGGCGGCAAGTGGCCTGTCACTGGTGCGCAAGGCTGCACAAGGCCTGCGCGCTCCCGTGCTCGCGATCGGGGGCATCAACACGTCCAACGCCGCCTCCGTCATCGAGGCGGGAGCTAGCGGCGTTGCGGTCATCTCTGCCATCATGTCGGCGGCGGATCCGGAGGCGGCCGCGCGAGAGCTGAAGCAGGCCATGCTTGCGGCCTGGAAGGCGACGCATCGAGTTGCGGCGGGGGCGCGAGACTGACGTGGGCGGCTTTCAGCCGGACGCTGGTAGACTGGCAGTTTCGTTCAGACCGTATGCTCGTGGTGGGTCGGCGCGCGTGCTATACTAGCGCGCGAGGGAGGATGCCAATGGCAACACATGAAGAGCGAATCCAGGCACTGGAGGACTTGATCCCCGGTCTGGCGCGTTCGCAAGAGATGATTGTCGACGCTCTGGGTGCCATAAGCGAGGCGCTCCGGGGCGTCGTAAGGACGCAACAGGAGCACTCGGCGATTCTCCTGGCGCATTCGAACATTCTTCAGGGCGTCGTGCAGACCCTGGACGAGCACACGGCGATTCTCATAGAGCACACTACGTTGCTCCGGTCTATCGTTTCGACAGTTCAGGAGCACTCCCTGGAGCTTGCCCGCATTCGCGGGAATATGGCATTGGACTAGCCCGTGCACACGTGGAGTAAGGGAAGGAGCCGGCATTCCGGCGTGAAGCCTGTGAGTGAGCAGCGCACATGATTTCGCTTAGCGTGAACGGCAAGAGGCGAGAGCTGGAAGGTCCGGTGAAGCTCATCGACTTCTTGGAAAGCAGCGGCGTCAACCTGCAGTTCGTGGCAGTGGCGCACAACGGGGACGTCGTGGCGCGCGAGCGTTTTTCACAAGTTGTCCTGGACGACGGAGACGTGGTGGAGGTGGTGAGACCCGTGGGGGGCGGATGAGCCACGCGGCGGAGCTACCGAGTGTCTGAAGAGCGAGTCATCGTAGTCGGCGGGGGCGTCATAGGCTGCTCCATCGCCTACTATCTTGCCGGGGCGGGCGCCAACGTAACGCTGCTGGAGCGCGGGAAGGTAGGCAGCGGGGCGTCGGACGTAGCAGCCGGCATGGTAGCGGCCCTTTCGGAGAACCTGGCGCTGGGCGAGCCGCTCAACCTGGCGCTCCACAGCCGTGCGCTGCTCCTGGACCTGTTGCCGTCCTTGCAGGCGGAGTCGGGCATCGACGTGGAGTACCGGTCACCTGGCATTCTCCACGTCGCCGTGACGGAGGACGAGGAGTCGGAGTTGCGCGGCCGGCTGGAGTGGCAGGAGCCGCTGGGCATGGACGTTCGATGGCTGACGGCCCAGGAGGCCCTCCGCGCCGAGCCCGCTCTTAGCGAGGGCGTACGGGGCGCACTCTTCTCGCCCAACGAGGGGCATCTCAACAGCAGGCGGCTTGTGCGCGCATACGCTCAGGCAGCGGCCCGCAGGGGAGCGGAAATCGTGCAGGACACGGAGGTCATGGGCCTGACGCTGCAGGGGAGCACGGTCACAGGCGTGAAGCTGGCGGCCGGTGAGATGGAGGCGGACTGGGTCGTGATGGCTTCCGGCGCCTGGGCGGGACGCTGTGGCGAATGGCTGGACCTTCACATACCGGTGCAGCCGGTTAGGGGCCAGATTGTATCTACGCGAATACTGCCCAGCCCCATATCGTCCATTGTCTGGCGGGGCATAACCTACCTGGTGCCCAAGGCGGACGGCGCAATCGTCATAGGTACGACGCGCGAAAGGGTGGGCTTCATCGAGAGCGCGACGCTGAGCGGCGTCTCCGGCATCCTCGCGGGCGCGATTGAGCTGGTGCCTGCGGTGGCGAACGCGGAGCTAGGCCACGTGTGGGCCGGCCTGCGCCCGGGCTCGCCGGACGACGCGCCCATGCTCGGCCCCGTCGACGGCTGGGACGGCCTGCTTCTGGCCGTGGGCCACTACCGCAGCGGGATACTGCTAAGCGCAGCCACGGGCAAGCTCGTCGCAGACTACGTAGCAAAGGGCGACGGCTCCGCAATGCTGCCCTTCGCTCTCTCACGGTTTTCGGCTTGATCGCAGGCGGAAATCAAGACAATCCCCTGCCCGAATCCCCTGGAGATTGGCTACCGAGTGGAGAACCGAGAGAGCGAGAAGGGCAGCATTGCGGAGCCGTCGCCCCTTGCAA
>DAOUKJ010000009.1:0-2187 GCA_034421435.1 Dehalococcoidia bacterium
CTAGGGCACGTCTGGTTGGTCGTTGTAGTAGCGCGACGAGAACAGCAGTCCGTCGTAGCGGATGGCCCACGTATGAGCGTACAGCGTCTCCGATGACCTGGTGTTGGGGAAGATGGAGCTGACCCAGAGGCCCTCACGCGTGGCAGAAGCTATCTCCCTGCCAATCTCCCGAGCGCCGCCCGCGCCGAGGTCCTTCAGGTCGGAGCCCACTAGGCTCGGAGACAGGAAAGCCACAAGCACCGTGTCGTTCTCATCGGCCAGGGTCAGGTTCCACTGTCCGTCAAGGCCCTCCGCGCTGCTGTAGTGGGCAATGGTTGCGTCCAGCCCGTTGGCCTCGTAATACTCGATGGCCTTCTGCACATACGCTTGAGTCTCGGCCGCCGGGTCGTCGACCTGCACGTAGTAGCCGGAGGCAAATAGCATCCCGTCGCGGCGCACGGCGTAGCCAACCTTGGGCACTTCCCTCAGCGTCACAGGATGTGGCCACAGGTACTCCACCCACACGCCTTCCTCCGTGGCCTTGGCCAGCTCCTTGCCGAGCTCGTAGCCGTCAGAACCCACCACGTCCTTGATGTCCGTTCCTATCAGCTGAGGCAGCAGGGGATGGACGTGATAGACATCGCTTTCGTCGGTGGCGAACAGATACCATTCGCCCTCAAAGCTGGCGACGCTGTTGTAGTAGTTGAGCATGGATTCCAGGCCGTCGCTCTCGTAGCGCTCAATGGCCCGCTCCACGTACTGCAAGGTGTAGTCCCTCGGGTCGGCCCCCTGCCAGGGCGGTGCGCCGGCCTCCGGCCCGCCGGCATAGTAGCCTGATGCGAAGATCAGCCCGTCGTGCCGGACGGCCCAGGTGACCTTCTGCTGCTCCACCCGTGATACGGGATGGGGCCACAGGTACTCCACCCAGATGCCCTCTCCGGTGGCTTGGGCTATCTCCCTGCCCAGCTCCTGCCCATCGGAACCCACCACGTCCTTGATGTCGGTTCCTATCAGGTGCGGGAAGATGGGGTGCGCAACGTAGATGTCGTCCGCGCCTATGAGGAACAGGTAGAACTGGCCGTCAAGGCTGTCCTGGCTGTTGTAGTGGGCGATGGTAGCGTCAAGACCTTCCTGGTCGTACTTGGCGATGGCCGCGTTTACGTACTCCCTCGTGGAAGCCTCCACGTCTTGCGTCAGGGCGGAGTGGGAGGTCGCGAATACGAGACCGTCGTGGAGAACGGAGAGAATCCTGCGTGGTTCTTCCTGTCTCGTGGTCCGGTTGACGCCGCGCCTCGTAGCCCAGAGTCCGTCTGCGGTGGCGTCGTTCATCATCAATTGGAAGGCAGTGAACCTTGACCCGGGGCCGACGTACTGCCCTTCCAGGGTGCGTATCGCGTGGTAGACCAGCAACAAGCCCTCATCCACATCGATGAGGATCAGCGACCGGTCGTTTTCGACGCTCTCATCTGGCCGATATTGCGCGACAGTGGCATCCAGGCCGTTCGCCTCGTAGAAGTCTATGGCCTTTTGCACGTAGGCGCGGGACAGCGCTTCATCGTCTACTACTGCTACGGGTTCCGGCGTCGGGGTTGCAGTGGGCTCCGGGATTGCTGTGGGTTCAGGCGTCGCCGTGGGCACGGCGGTGGCAGTGGGCGCGGGAGTCGCCGTCGGATCATCCTGGCAGGCCATGCTCAGAACGACCACGGCAACCAGGGCAAACAGCAGTATCGGCAGCCTTGCGCCGGTCGGCGACCGCCGGGCAACCCGGCCCGCCTGCGAATTCCCTGCCTTCTTTCCCCGGTCAGCTTGCTCTGTCATCTCTATCGTGCCCTGCCTATCTGCGCCGCTTCAACGCCTTGTATCAAACTGCAACGCATTATACTATGTTGCTTGATATTGACAACCGCAACGCTGTAGATATTCTGTATGAATCCGGCCTGAATGTCATCACTGTGTGGCTTCTGCATCAATGCGATGGTCGAGTGAATGGGCAGGGGGAGAGGGCCGGATACAGGTCGCTTACAATCTGAAAGCCCGGCGGACTCGTGAGAGCCGCTCATTGTACGGCAGCGACTTCCCGACATGCTATTGAGGTAAGACTGGATTTCACCTAGGTGTTCAGAAGAGCCCAGGGGCGACCCAAAGTCGATTACGAACCGGATGAGAAGTGTCCGCCGCTACGGGCTGTAACCTCGGCTTCACAGATAT
>DAOUKJ010000010.1:0-22085 GCA_034421435.1 Dehalococcoidia bacterium
ACGGGGGCGCCGCTGGCCGACGGATCCCCAATCACCTTCAACGCCGCCACCCGCACCATCGGGGGAACGCCGTGGGAAGGAACGTCGTACGCCGTCACCTACATCGCCACGGACGAGAACGGCGCTACTGCGCAGGGCTACATCCAGGTGCGCCACGGAGTGGGCGGCCTGTAGGTAGCGGGGGAGAGTTGGAGCGGGCTATCGCGCCCCCACATGAGACAGGGCAACCCTCGTGGTTGCCCCTACGCTGTGCTGGCCCGCGTCCCATCCGTCATTGCGGCGAAAGCCGCAATCCAGTCCCCCCATCCCAACCTTCCCCCACAAGGGGGGAAGGAGCAAATTCTCTCCCCCTTGATGGGGGAGAGTCAGAGTGGGGGTGATCCTTCCCTTCCCCTCCGTCATTCCCGCCCCCGAGCGGGAATCCATGCCCCCTCCTTCCCTGGACTCCTGCCTCCGCAGGAGTGGTTACGGGTGGAGCCCGCCCGCTCAAATGGTTCGACAGGCTCACCATGAGCGGGCCTTGGGGGTATGGGCGGGCCTAATCCCACCCGCTCACCCTGAGCCTGTCGAAGGGCGTGAGCGGGGACAAATGCGGGCCTTGGGGGCATGAGCGGGCAAGGAGTCCTCACACGGGCGGCCGTAAGGCCTCCAACCCCCTATTTCAGCTTGAACAGGGCAGCCCACTTGATGCGGCTCCACGCACTCGCCAGCCCGGACGCCTCCGCAGAATCGGATCGCGCGCCGCCGTACCTGTGGCGCACGTAGGCGCGCGTCACAAGCTCCACCTCCGACCGCGCCTCCGGTATCAACGTCGACAGGCTGTGCGAGTATTCGATGGCGGTCTGCGATGACGGCGCGCGGAAGCCAAGCAGCGACGCCAGGCGTTGCATCCTGCGGTACGCGGCCTGCGCCGACCACGGCGCGCCGTACTGCGCGACCCACAGTATGCGCATCACCAGCGCTCCGGCCAGCATGAAGCCGGCAAACATGAGGCCGCCCGCGCCCAGCGGCGTCCCGACCCTCACGCCCGGCTCACGCAACGCCTCCTCGTCCGCGGCAGGCGCATCGGATTCCACCGCCACGGTTTGATCCAGCGGCGACAGCTGGTCTGGCCCGCGGGGCCGCAGGGGGTAGATGGGTGACGGCTCAAACGGCGCCCAGCCCAGGCCGGGGAAGTAGACCTCCGGCCACGAGTGATTGTGGTTGTCGCGCACCAGGAAGCCCTCCGGATCGATCTCCCCGGGCCCGAAGCCGAGAACAAGCCGTGTGGGCACTCCCTGCGTCCTCAGCATCATCGCCATCGCAGAGGCGAAGTAGTCGCTGTAGCTCTCCCTGGACTCAAAAAGGAAGTAGTCGACCGCGTCGGCCTCATTGGGCAGGAAGATCGGGACGGCGCTGTACTCCAGCGTCCGCAGGTAGGACTCCACGGCCACGGCCATGTCGTAAGGGTTGTCTGCGCCGTCGGCCAGTTCGGCGGCGAGGGAAGCCACCCTTTCGGGCAGCGACGGCGGTATCTGCAGGTACCGGTCGACGATGCGCGGAGGGTAGTCTCGCGGGGCGGCGCGCAGCTGTTGCTCGTCCGCGATCAGGATGTCGGATTCGACGACGTAGCTGTTGCCCAGCCCAAGCTGGCCCTGCGTGGTGAAGAGGACGGGCGAGTCGTCCAGCGGTGCGCGGACCACCTCCAGCGCAAGGGTCCGTCCGGGGCCGTCCAGGGCGCTCTGCACGTCCTCCTCGTACGTGGGCGAGGCCGGGTCTACGGGCACGACCGACACTTCACCTGCCGGCCCCGCAGGCTTGACGACGGCGGAAACGCGGATGTCGTCGGGCAGCCGCGAGACGTCTGGTCGGCCTGATGTCGAGGCCAACTCCGACTCCAGGGCGCGTAGGTCGCCTGCCAGGTCGTCGCTGCGGCCGGGCTCCACGAGGTCCAGCCGGTATGTCGTCGATACCGGCGCCTGCATCTGCGCATCGGGTACGACGTCCACGGGGCTGCCGGCCATGAACAGGTATGGGGTCTCCACGTACAGGTATATGGTGTAAGCGGTTGGCCGCGTGATGGGCGGCCCGCCCCCTTCGCCGGAGACAGGGGCTTCCGGTGGAGTGGCCACGTTCAGCGTCGCCGTGTCCTGCACCTTCCAGACCTTGGACGTGTAGTGATCGTACGCCACCGCCGACCAGTAGTACGGGTAGTCGGCCTCCGCGAACAGTACCGGCTCGGTGCTGTTCGACACCGGCCTCACCAGCGACAGAACCTCGCCCAGGAACCGTACGGAGAGAATCTCGCGGCTGCTCGGCCCGCCGAACACGCGGCTCACCTCGTCCCGGATCTCGCTCCTCGCGGTGCCGTTGACGGGGTTGTAGAACCAGTCCAGCGGCGAGGACGGCGTCTCGCTGAGGGGCGCCGTCGCCGCAACGAACACCAGGGCGGCGCTGATCCACAGGCCATGCAGCAGCGACCTGCGGTGCAGCGAGGCCGGATGCGCCACGCCCTGCGCCAGCAGCGCCTCTATGCGCCCCCGGCTGGCGGCGTGCGCGATCGTGAGCAGGCACAGCATGAGGAACGCCCACAGGTAGGGCGAGGTGCTGCCGGGCTGGTAGGTCACGTTGATGACCGTGACGGCCCCCAACGGGAGCAGGGTGATCCACACGCTGCGATAGCGCAGGAACCACAGCGTGGTCACGTACGATACGGCCCACGTGAGCGCCGTGATGGTGACGGACAGAGGAAGCTGGTCCGAGACCGTCTCGCCGCTGCGCAGGGCGGAGACCCAGCCGGAGAGGCCCGAGAGCAGCGCTCCAAGCTTGTCGAACGGCCCATCGCCCTCTGCGACGAGCATGCCGCAGGCGCATGCAACGAGAGCGCCGGCGGCCAGGGCGCGCAGGTGCAGGTACGCGCGTCGCTCCTCGGTCGCGAAGGCGTGAGCCGCGAGAATGGCCGCCAAGAGAGCCGCCGGCGCCAGGAGCGGCGCATTCACCCACCCTGCGAACTGCAGCGATGAGGCGGCCGTCACCAGCAGGGCCGCCTGCAACCAGAAGGCAGCGCCGGTCCTCAGCAGGAAGCCGGGAATGTAGGCTGGTTGTGGCAAGCTAGGCCTCCGGGGCCTGACTCTACCAGGCTTCGGGTTGGCGCGCCTCGGAAACCCCGCGACCGTCGGCCGCCGTGGGAGCGACGCCGGCGGCCGCTATCGATGGTCGGCCGGCCTCGCTCCCTGCGTTATCGAGCATGCTCGAAGCTAGGACGGGACGTTGGAGAGGCAGAGGTAGGCGGAGCTGGTGAAGGGTGCGAAGGCGCAGATGGCCGTCTCCGCCTTCACGTTCACCTGGCGGCTGCCCGCGGTCCCGCGGAGCTGCTGGATGCTGTCGATGTACATGGACGTGCGGGTTCGCCCGTTGCCCAGGTTGCCGCCTCCGGAGCAGAAGGGGTGAGGCCCCTCAACGCTGATGTCGCCGTTGAAGAAGTCCCGCGCCTCGCCGTAGCCGACGCCGTGCCAGCCGAACGCCTCCAGGAAGAACGGCAGGAACCAGGAGTAGCCGTCGTAGGGGTTGAAGATGTCCACGTCCCTGGGCGTCCAGCCGGAGCCTTCGTAGGCCATCTGCGCGGCCATGGCGTTTGCCACCTCCTGCTCGTCGCAGGTGATCTGGCTGCTGCGGGGCCTGCCGGTGTTGCCCTGGTTGTGGTTCATCACGTAGATCGGCTTCTGCTTCATGTCCCTGGCGCGCTCCGCCGTGGTGAAGACGAATGCGCCGACGGCGTTGATGGGCCTGTCGCAGTCCCATATCTTGATGGGCCAGAAGGTGGGACGGGAGTTGACGTAGTCCTCCACCGTGAGGCCGGAGGCGCCGTTCTGGTAGTAGAAGCTCCAGCCCTCCAGGTCGGACTCCTGCTTCATGAGGCCGTTGCGGTGCTCGTTGATGATGACCGGGGCCATCATGTCGTCCCAGTCCACGCCGTACTTGTGGCAGTAGCCCTGCAGCGGCAGCGCGTCCTGGCCGCCGGCTGCGCCCCAAGGCGTGTTCCACTGGCGAGCGCCCCTGGAGTGGTCCTCCGCGTTGTCGCCGCCGCGGCGATAGCGGCCTTCCAGGTTGTTTGCGGTGTAGACGTACACCCCGACCTGGTACTTGCCCTCGGCGCACGCCTGGGCTGCGTAGCCCATCCCCTCGCCGATAGCTGGCACGTCGTCCGCGGTGTACGTCACGTTGGACAGCTCCGGCATCTGGCTCAGCAGCCACTTGTTGGTGACAATGCTGATGCCGTCCTCGGAGTCGTAGGGCGGAGCCATATAGGGGCGAAACGGCCCCCACTGGCCTGAGGGGCCGGCCACGTTGAAGCCGGCCATGTTGTCCGGGCAGCAGAGCAGGCCGTCGACCTCCTCCGGCTTAACACCCGCGTCGTCCAGGGCGCGGCGCACGGCCTGGATGGCGAAGGCGCCCAGGATCCTGTCCATGGTCACGCCGTCCCATCGCCTGTCCACGGGCGAGTGGCCCCATCCCGTGATTGCCACCTTGCCCTGGTGCGGCCAGACGCCAAGGCCGGTTCTGTCTCTTCTCCAGGTAGTCTCCTGTGTGGTCACATTCCACCTCTTTTCGTATGCGTCGATTGGAGTCGTAGTACCCGTGCGGTGCGTCTACTACTCGACCAGCTTCCACTCGTGGATGAGCTGGCCCGGCCCGACCTCTTCGAAGATGACCTCCACGGCGGCTCCCACGGGCACCTCCCTGACGGGAACGCCCGGCAGGTTGGAGTAGAAGTTGATGCGGGGGTCGTCGTCGAGGGCGATGAGGGCGATGTTGAAGGGCTGGTCGGGCACGCGCCTCTGGAGGCGGGTGTCGGCGGACACCATGAACGTGGATATGTGCCCCTTGCCGCTGGTCTCCTTCCACCCCATGTTCTCGGAGTCGCAGTCCTGGCAGCGCGGCCTGGGTGGGTATTGCAGCGTGGGGCAGTCGTTGCAGCTCTGGATCATCAGCTTCTTCTCGTTGACGGCGTCCCAGAACGGCTTGCTCAAGTCATCGGGCACGGGAATCATCTTTGGCAATGGATACCTCCTCTGCGTGCTACCTTTTCGACGACATGATATGCGACTCCGAAGATTTCGGCAAGCGGCAGCGTGCTGCGATTGCAGGTCGCGCCGCAGGGTCTCAGACTTGCCCGCCCTGTTCGACGGCATGTATACTCATAGGCGCCCGCATCGAGAGGCGTAGAGCGCCTCGCCCGGCCGCCGGGCATCGATGGGCGTCCAGCCCTGCGCGGAACTCAACGCCGAGCGACGGGAACACACGGGCGGTTAGCTCAGCTGGTTAGAGCGCTTGCTTCACACGCAAGAGGTCAGTGGTTCAAGTCCACTACCGCCCACCACGTATGCGCCATTAACCTTGTGGAGACGATGATAGATGGAGAACGCCATTTACACCCCAGAGGGCTACACGGATCGAATACGACAAGAGCTCGGAAACTGCCTCATTGAGACGAATATTTCTCAAGGTGAAAAGTTCATAGGCAAAGTACGGGATCGATACGATCTTGGGGATCGTATGGTACTCATCACCACCGACCGACAGAGTGCATTCGACCGGGTGCTAGCCGCTATCCCTTTCAAAGGGCAGGTTCTCAACATGACGAGCGCGTGGTGGTTTGAACAGACCCGCCATATTGTGCAAAATCAGGTCCTATCCATCCCCGATCCCAACGTCACAATTGCCAAGAAATGTACCGTCTTCCCGATTGAGTTCGTGGTGCGTGGATATATCACCGGAACCACGAACACCTCCCTATGGACGGTCTACCAGAGTGGTCGGCGTGAATACTGTGGCATCGATTTGCCCGACGGCCTAGTGAAAAACCAGAAGCTCCCGACGAATTACCTTACACCGACCACCAAAGAGGAGGGTCACGACCGTCCGATCAGCCCTGAAGAGATCGTGTCCGAGAACTGGATGACGGCCGATGATTGGGAACAATGTAGCCGCATCGCGCAGGAACTCTTCGCTTTCGGTCAAGCCAAGGCATCCGAGCACGGCCTCATTCTCGTCGATACCAAGTATGAGATGGGCCGCGACGAAAACGGTGACATCATTCTGATAGACGAAATCCATACCCCTGACTCTAGTCGCTACTGGATCGCAGACTCTTATCAACAGCGCATGCGGGAGGGACAGGAACCCGACAACGTAGACAAAGAATTCCTCAGGCTGTGGTTCACGGAGAACTGCAACCCCTACGAGGATGAGGTCCTACCGCCAGCACCGGATGACCTTGTAGTCGAGCTCTCGAGACGCTACGTCTACCTTTACGAGACAATCACCGGCCGCTCCTTCGAGTTTCCAGAGGCGGACCAACCGATCGAGTCACGTTTGGAGAGCAACCTTGAAGGAATCACATGAAGATATACGGACGGCGATAGGGCCAAGGTGATTCTGCTACCACATCAATTTGCAGAATGCCCTATTCACATGGCACCGGCCATTTTCACCCCTTAGGTGCTAGCCCTCGTAGGCTTGGCAGCGCAATAGATTGGCGATCGTTTCATGGATGTCGCGTATGTTAATGTCGCTTTACGGCCTATATTTGCACCTCCCACCTACAAGTTCGCAATTCGGCACACTTAGGCCCACCGTCTCTACACGCCCACGTCCTAGAGCACGTCTGGGTTGGTCGTGGTCGTAGTAGCAGGGGTGCCCCTTGTGGTACCCCTGACGGCGTCCCTTGTGGGCGCCCACAGCGATGGTACTCCCACAGGAGACATGGCAACCACGGGGGTTGGCCCCTACGCTGGGTAGTTGCCTGTCCCCATCCGCCATTCCCGCCCCCGAGCGGGAATCCATCCCCCTGCGCCAGCCGTCCGGCCGAACGACGCGTCCCACACCCTCACGGACGGCATAAGCTCCATGCGCGGTTATCGACTAAGCGGACTGCAAAGTACGGAAGATGTATTGGATTAAGCTGCCACTTATGCTATAGTCAATGCTGTATTAATGATGTGTGTTAGTGCGCACGAAGGCTCCGCTTCATCGACGCCGCAGTGGGCACTCACAATCGACTTTCAGCGTGAGGTGCGGGCATGAAGTTTCCCCGGATGCGGGTCCTCAACAGGTACACTCTGGCTGTAGCAGTCCTAGTGCTGGCTTCGGCAGCCCTGCAACCGGCTTGCAGTGAAGAAGAGAAGGCACTGACAATCTACTCGGGACGCTCGCAGTCCCTGGTCAACCCGCTGCTGGAGCAGTTCGCGGTGGACGCAGGCATTCAGATCAGGGTCAAGTATGCCAGCAGCACCGACGTTGCCTCCCTGATCTCCGAAGAGGGCGACAGCACCGTGGCCGACGTGGTGTTCCTGCAGTCGCCCGGCTCGCTAGGCAGCCTGTCTGAATCGGGCTTCCTTGCACGGCTGCCCGACGACCTGCTCAACCGGGTCGATTCCAGGTTCAGGTCGCCCAAGGGCGAGTGGGTTGGCACATCGGGCAGGGCGCGGACGGTGGTGTACAACACGGACGCCATAGACCCAGGGCAGGACCTGCCGGCCTCCATCCTCGACTTCACCGACCCGCAGTGGGAGGGCAGAATCGGCTGGCCTCCGCTGAACGGCTCGTTCCAGGCGTTCGTGACGTCGCTGCGGGTTCAGCTGGGCGAGGCCGCGGCGCGTGAGTGGCTGCTGGGTATCAAGGCCAACAACCCGCGGGAGTACCCCAACAACATCACCACGGTGGCCGCGGCGGCTCGCGGTGAGATCGACGTGGGGTTCGTCAATCACTACTACCTCCAGCGCTTCCTGAATGAGCACGGCGAGAGCTTCGGCGCACGCAACCACTACCTGGGCGGCGGAGACCCGGGAGCGCTGGTGCTGGTGGCGGGAGCCGGTATCCTGAGTTCATCGGATAACTCGGAGGCCGCCGAGGAGTTCGTCGAATACCTGCTTTCCGAATCGGCACAGAGGTACTTTGCCGATGAGACCAACGAGTACCCGCTCAGCGCAGGCGTGGCGCCCTCCGGCGCACTGCCACCGCTGGACTCTCTGGATCCGCCGGACGTGGACCTAGGCAGTCTCAGCGACCTGCAGGGCACGCTGGACCTCCTGCGCGAAACCGGCGTCCTGCCCTGAGAGCACGGGAGCTTGAGGTGTTCGCATCGGTAGTCGGGCGCATCGCCGATAGAGGGCTGTGGGTCGGCGCGGCCTGTCTGTTCGCCATTCTCTGCGCGGCCTACGCCTTCTCCGCGGACATACGCGCAACCCGCGGCGCGGCGATAACCGGCGACGAGCCGTTCTACCTGGTCACAACCCAGAGCATGCTCACCGACCGCGACCTTGACCTACGGAACCAGTACGCGACGAGGTCCTACGAGGAGTTCCTGGATCACCCGGACGGCCTGTGGCGGCAGTCCGTCCCCGCCGACGACGGGCGGCTCCTGAGCCCGCACAACCCCGGCCTTTCCGTGCTGGTGATTCCCGGTTATGTGATAGGCCGTCTTGGCGGAGTGCAGGCGCAGCTTTTGATCATGGCGGCGGCCACGCTTGCCCTGGCGTTCGTGCTTGCAGACCGCCTCACCGGGAGGCGCACCGCTGCGTGGCTGGCGACGCTGGGCTTGGGCCTGACGGCGATAGCATTCATACACTCGACTGAGATCTACCCTGAGTTTCCCGCGGCATTGGCGCTGGTCACGGCTCTGCTGGTCGTCACAAGGGAGCGCCGACTGCAGCCGGTGGATGCGGCCGTCCTCTGCGCGCTTCTATCGGCGATGTGCTGGCTGGGGATCAAGTACGCGCCTCTCACGGCGCTGGTCGCTGCCTTCGCCGTCTACCGCTCCGAGAGAAGGGCACAGGTGGCGCTTCTGGCTATGGGCGGTCTGTCGGCGGCTGTGTACGTCTGGTTTCACGTGAAGACCTTTGGGGAGCTGACGCCCTACAGCGTGAGCGCCGTATACGGAGGCCTGTCCACGGCGGAGACGCTGGGGCAGCACATCGAGTTCCAGGACAGGGTTTACAGGTTGTGGGGCATCTTCGTCGACCGCCGCTTTGGCATCGGGCGCTGGGCGCCGCTTCTGCTGGCGGTGGTGCCCGGGCTGGCATTGCTGGCCCGCGGCAGCTCGTCCATGAGGCTGGTGCTGGGTCTCATACTCACGCAGCTGCTGATAGCCGTGTTCGTCGTGATCACCATGATGGGCTGGTGGTTCGCCGGGAGGACGATGGTGACCGTTGTGCCGCTTATGGCGCTGCCGCTGGCCCTGCTGCTGTCGAGGGCGAATGCGTGGGGAAGGGCCGCGATCGCGCTGCTGGCGGTCTACAGCGTAGTCGTGACTGCGGGGCTGGCGCTGGCGGGTCACTCGCGTGAGATAACCATAGCGGTGGACCCGTTCGACATGGCATTCCTGCCGTTTCAGGCGTTGTCCCCGGCATTCCCGCAGTACACGTCATGGACGGCTGAAACCTGGGCGCTGACGGTGTTCTGGGTGGGGCTGGCCACAGTGTCGATTGTCGTGGCGGCATCTTCCATCCGCAGAGTCCCACTGCCAATAAGCCGTCGCATCCTGTACCGGACCGGCTTGCGGTCGCCGGGCGCGTAGCACGTATCGTTCAGGGGGGTATCGAGATGAAATGCGTTGTCACCGGAGGCTGCGGGTTCATCGGCTCGCACCTGGTGGACGCGCTCGTTGACCGGGGCAACCAGGTCACCGTCGTGGACGACCTATCGACGGGCGACAGCTCAAACCTCAACCCCGCGGCTGAGTTCAGAAACGTATCGATCCTCGACGAGGATGCGCTGCGCGAGGCCATTGAGGGCACAGCCGTCGTGTTCCACCTGGCCGCGTTGCCCCGGATACCGAGGTCCATAGAAGACCCGGTCAACACGCACCGGGTGAACGTGGATGGAACGCTGCACGTTCTGGAGGCGGCCCGCCGCGCCGGCGTTAGCAGGGTGGTCTACTCCTCGTCCTCCAGCGTTTACGGCGCGCAGCGCACCCACCTGATGTACGAGGACATGACGCCGGAGCCCCTCTCGCCGTACGCGCTGCAGAAGCTCATCGGCGAGCAGTACGCATCGATGTACGCCAGGCTGTACGGCATGAGCGTCGTCTCCCTGCGCTACTTCAACGTGTACGGCCCGCGCCAGCCGGAGGAGGGCGCGTATGCGCTGGCCATCGGCAAGTTCCTGCGCCTGCGGAGAGAGGGGCAGCCCTTCACAGTCTACGGCGACGGCCTTCAGACCAGGGCGTACTCCCACGTGGACGACGTGGTCCGGGCGAACCTGCTGGCGGCGGACACCGTGCTCCCTGCCGGTCAGAACACCATCCTGAACATTGGGACGGACCGGGAGACTTCGGTTATTGAGCTTGCGAACCTGATGGGGGGTACGGTGACCCACGTATTCCCCAATCCCAGGGGTGAGTACGAGGAGCGGCGGAAGGCCGCCAACTACTCCCGCGCCGCGGCCGTCATAGGCTGGATGCCCCGGACTCGCCTGGAAGACGCGCTTGAGGCGCTGAAGTCCGGCAGCGGCATACCTGCAACGTAGACCACACCCGGACTCCGGGAACGGGCTGCGCAGCTCCAAGGCGCGTCAATCGCGGGTCGGAGCCCCAAAGTCAAACACGAGAGCCCACCCTAAGGTGGGCTCTTGTGTTGTCCGAACCGGCTGGCCCCAGAGCCTAGGAGGGGAGGCATTCGAGTTTGCGGGGCCGGCCGTGTACGGTCGCCTGCTGCACTATTGCAGCGCGGCAGGCGACGTTACCTGCACCTCCGTGGGAATCGCCAACGCCTGAATCACCGCGCTGGTGTTGAGGGCGGCGTATACCGCGTCCACCTGGCTTTCCGATATAGCGTCTGCCGGGTCTGCGGTGAAGAAGTCGTCCAGCGTGGAGTCGGAATCGGACGACGCTTCGGCCACAATGGCGCGGATGGGCTGGAAGAACGCCCAGCCTTCCGCCAGGTGCTGCGCCCTGGCGCTCTCGGTCTCGTCTGTGGAGGCTACGTAGCCGTAGCGCAGCGTGGCCAGGTAGAAGATGGTGTTGAGGTACGACTTCGCCTCGGCCGCCGCGGCGTCGAAGGCTGCCAGGTCACCGGCGCGTGATGCCTCGAGCGCATCGGAGAGCGCCCGTGCCAGTGGCAGCGAGACGTTGGGAGCCAGCTTGAAGTTGCCCTCGCGGCTGCGGGCGGTGTTGGCAATCGACCTGGAGCGGTTGCCCTGTGAGTCCGCGGTGCCGTTGTAGAACGCCCACGCCTCGTCCACCTTGTGGGGCGCGCCGCTGTCGTCGTCGAGGTTGCCCTGCTCCATCTGGCTGCGCGCAGAGCTCAGTTCCTGGAGCACCTTGCCGTAGATTATGGCCTGGAGGCTCTTGTTGAGGAGCTGACGGCGTACCAGGTCGTCGACCTCTCGGCCTGCCCATGTGCCGCTCAGCGCCGCCTGCACGTTACCGTCCAGGTCCGTGTCGACCGGGAACTCCGCCAGCACCGAGTCGCTGGTGGCGTAGCCCTGTAGCGTCCGACCGTCGGCGTATCTGCCGTTCTCATAGATATCGGTGATTTCTGCCCAGTCCACCGTGCCGCCTTCCCTGGCGACGTTCAGTAGGCCGGCTATGTCGGACATATCCTTGCCGAGGGCGGCGTGCACCCGCACGTCGCTCACCGGCAGGTAGTAGTCCACGCGCCGGGGCAGACCAAGCGCAGAGCGAACGTCCGGGTGGTTGAGGGCGTCGAGGACGGCGTTGGCGTCCGCGGGGTCAACTGCGCCGGCCGGGTCCTGCATGTACAGGTCATTGGCCAGCTTGTCGCCGGCTGCGTAAGCCTCGCGTACGGTGGGGGAGATAGCCTGGTAGAAGGCCCATGCCTCCGCCAGGTGCTGCGCTCGGGCGCTCTCGTCGGTGTCGCGGGTGGCCACCCTGGTGTAGCGCACCGCGGCCAGGTGGAAGATGGTGTTGAGCCCGCTGCGCACCCTGGTGACAGCCGCTTCAAAGGCTTCCATGTCGCCGCTGCGAGACGCTTCCAGCGAGTCCGCCAGTGCCTTCTCAATCACCGGGTCGAGCGTACCGTCCAGGTGGAAGTTCCCCGCACGGCTGCGGGCGGTCTGGGCGATGGAGTATCTGCGGACGCCTGAGTCGTCCGGCGCGCCCGCGTAGAAGGCCCAGCCTTCATCCACCTTGTGAGGAGCTCCGCTGGCGTCGTCGAGGTTGCCCTGTTCCATCTGAGAGCGAGCCGACGACATCTCCTGGAGCACCTTGCCGTAGATGATGGCCTGGAGGCTCTTGTTGAGGAGCTGCCTGCGCACTAGGTCGTCGACTTCCCTGCCTGCCCAGGTGCCGCTCAGTGCTGCCTGCACGTTGCCGTCCAGGTCGATGTTTGCCGGGAACTCCGCCAGCACCGAGTCGCTGGTGGCGTAGCCCTGGAGCGTGCGACCGTCGGCGTGCCTGCCGTTCTCGTAGATGTCGGTGATGGCCGCGTAGTCCACCGTGGCGCCTTCCCTGGCGGCGTTCAGCAGCTCGGCGATGTCGCGCATGTCCAGCGCAAGATTGGCGTGGGGAGTGACGTTGCTGACCGGCGTGTAATACTCGCCGCCGGACGTTTCCGTACCCGTGCCTGTGCCGGTACCAGTCCCGGTGCCAGTACCAGTACCAGTTCCAGTACCTGTGCCTGTGCCGGTACCGGTACCTGTACCTGTGCCGGTACCGGTACCTGAGCCAGTACCCGTACCGGTACCTGTTCCGGTGCCAGTGCCTGTACCGGTCCCAGTGCCCGTTCCAGTGCCGGTGCCGCTGACGGAAACGCTTACTGAGCCCGTACCTTCATCGATGACCTCCACTCCGGGCCGGTCTTCGCCATTGCCGTCGCCTGAGCAGGCCAAAGCCAGCAAACACAAGGCGAACGCCGCGGCGATGGCCCAGAGCAGCATTCTCGATCTTCCAAGTGACCGTCCACTAACAGCTCGCATTCGCAAACCTCCTGCGCGTCATGCTTCCATTTGAAGCGCTAAGTACTCAGCATCTCCCTTATCATCCCCACCGGCACCCGCCACAGGTACTTCGGTCCAATGAAGGACCTTCCCTTGGTCCGTTGGCGGTGAGAAACAGGGACCTCCCGAAGGCGCATGCCCTTCTTCAGCAGGTCCAGTGTCAGCACTTGGGCGTAGTTATAGTCGTGAATGATCTCGGCGCACTCCAGGGCGCGGCGCGAGAACGCGCGAAGGCCGGTCTGTCCGTCCGTGATGCGGCGCCCGGCCGCGAGGCAGAGCATCGCGGTAAAGACCAGGTTGCCGGCCCGGCGCAGGAGGGGCTGGTTCTCACGAGTCCCCAGATACCGCGACCCAAGAACGTAGTCCGCCTCTCCCGCATCGATGGGCGCGAGCAGGTCCGGAATCTGCGATGGCGAGTACTCGCCGTCGGCGTCAATGTAGACCGCCGCGCGGGCGTCGATGTCCCTCGCCGTCGCCAGTCCCGTCCTCAGCGCGGCGCCCAGCCCCCTGTTGTGCTCGTGGCGAACCACAATGTCAGCGCCGTATTCGTGTGCCACATCCGCAGTCGCATCCCTTGACCCGTCGTCCACGACGATGATGCGCGCCCCCGCCAGCTGGAGGTCGCGTATCCTGGTCAGGGTATCGGGCAGGTTCTCGGCTTCGTTGTAGGCTGGAATGACGACGGCAAGGGGCCTAGACCCTTCGTCGTCGGGTATGCCGAGTACCTGCCCGACGGACTGGGATGGTGGCCTGCATCCCAAGAAGTAAGCGATGGTGGCCGTGACGTCCATCACTGATCGCGGTTCGTCTATCTGGCCGGATAGCTCAACGCCCGCGCCCCACATGATGCACGGGACGTATGTCTCCGTCTTGCTCATGTGGCCGTGCCCGCCTATGCCGATGCCCTGGCCGTGATCGGAGGTTATCAGCACCGTGGCGTCTTCCATGTAGCCTTTCTCGCGGCACCAGTCCAGAAACTCCCGGATGATGCGGTCCGAAATCTCAATCTTCTCCAGGTACTCGGAGTTGTAGCTGCCTCTTGCGTGGCCGGTCTGGTCGACGCTCAGTAACTGCACAGCCAGCAGGTCGGGCTCCTCCCGCTCCATCACGGCGCGCGCCCTGGAGATCAGAGCGTTGTCGATGTCGTCGTTGTGAGTGACCGCCGTGACGGTTTCCAGGTGCTCATGCCCAAAGGCGTCCACCAGGTGAGCGATGCCCACCAGCTTGCCGTTCATCCCGGAATCCGCCAGCGCCTCGAAGATGGTCTCGCACTTGACGCCCAGGCTGGGCACGAAGTTGCTGCGCATCCCGTGCACCTTGGGAGGCGCGCCTGTGAACATGGAGCTGAAGCCGGTCACGGTCCGCGCCGGGTACACAGTCGACGTGTTGACGTAGTCGACGCCCGTTGCGCGGACGTGATCGATGTATGGCGTATCGGCCTCAATCAGGCGGTCCGTCCGGCATCCGTCGATGACAATGGCTATGAAGCGCTTGCAGCGTCGAGCCCCCGCCTCGGCCCTGAGGCGCGTGGGAGCCAGCGAGGGGGCCGGCGGCCACGTGAAGAACCACTGGTGGAAGAGCAGAGCCGTCACGGCAAGCGCAAGTATCGACCCCTCCACGGCGACCAGCGTAGTCACTTCCGGCCGCTCAACGATCATCTGGAAGGTCAGGACAAGCAGCAGCGTCTTCGGTATCTGCTCCAGGAAGTTGCCGCTCGTGGGGTCCGGGTTCTCCAGCACCAGGCGCCAGAAGCGCGTGAAGTTGGTCCAGGGCGTGCCTATGCGGAGGTGGTAGTAGACGGAGCCCCACAGGAAGATCGTGAAGGTCAGGTAGACCCCCAGCACAAGCGCGACCGCGGCCGCGTCCACGTATCTGAAAGCGCCCAGAAACAGGGCGAGGTACACCCACAGCGCGACCCGCAGCTTCAGAGGGAAGTCGAAGCGGTAGAAGACCAGGAAGAGGGGCGTCAGCGCAAGCAGTGCGATCCCGGCGCGGGGCCAGTAGCCGCCGTCGGTCAGGTGAGGGAGACTCAGCAGTCCAACGATGCCAAGCACGAACACCGGCGTGAAGGGCTTGCCCTCGTTCAGCACGTTCCACAGGCGGGCCGCTACCAACTCGAAATTCGAGGCTGACTTGGAGCCGTCCGAGGAGCCTCTGAGCTTCTTGAGGGGATTGAGAACGGACAAGTCCGCAAGCGCCAGGAGCGAGAATCCCGGTGCGAACGTGTAGGAGTAGGCGAACTTCAGTCCGTGGGTGAGGACGGCCAGTGTGAGCGCGTCGTCCAGTGCTACGCCGTGCTCGTGGAGGGCAAAGGTCATCACCGCTTCGTACATACCGATCCCGCCGGGCGTTACGTGGAAAACCTGGAAGAGGATGGTGTAGGAGGTGACGACTATCGCCGCGGCAACCGACAACTCAATGCCCAGTGCTCTCGCCGCTATGAACACCACGCTGGCCTCCAGCATCCAGCTGGGCAGCGTCCACGCCGCCGCGCGCAGGACTCGCCCGGCCGACACCGACGCGAGCTGGTCCTGGAATGCCCCGACTGCTGACCGCATCGGACCCGGCAGCAGGTCCTGAATGCGCCGCCATCTGAGCACCATCAGCATCAATCCGACTCCGGCCAGGGCTGCCGCCGGCAGGGCCAGGCCCTGCACCCACAGCCACTGCCCACCGGCGAGCGCAAGCGCCGCGCCGAGTACGCATGCAATGAGGATCAGGGAGGAGAAGTCCAGTGTTCGCGCTACGGCGGTGGTGACGGCGGCCTGGGCCAGTGGGATACCCTTCCGCTGGGCCAGCATTGGCCGGGCGAACTCGCCCAGCTTGAGTGGCAGGATGTGGTTGGCAAACAGCGAGGCCTGCAGCGCGGCAAACGGCGTATACAGGTTGGTCTTGTGGGTCAGAAGCGCCCGCCAGGCAATCGCTCTGAGCAAGAACGCTCCTGTGTAGGCTGCGATGAGCACCGCCAGCAGCAGAGGACTGGCTCGAAACTCCGTCAGCGCATTCCGGACCTGCGCCCAATCTACCAACAGCGCGAGGACTGCCGCTCCTGCCGCGACAATCAGGCCGCCGAGCAAGAACCGCGAGGCCGATGGCACCCGCGGCGGGCTGACGGGGCGGTCCTCGGATATGCTCTGTCCTATTGACGTGCGCACCGAATCTCCATATTTAGCGACCTGCCTTGTATAGACTTTAGCATGCACTTAGTGTACACTAGCTCACTGGCGTTGTATACTATATGCCAGTTGGTGCGGATGTCAATACCTACAATGGTTTATGCATAGACACTGACAATTTAGTGAGGCAAAAGCAAAGTGGAATGGCGCAAGAAACGGGGCAGTTTAGTCCAAGTGGTGGAATAGTGACTAAAGCGAGATCCAACGGACACAGACACGGCTCCAAACTGACCATTACCGTGGTTGGTCTTGGGCGTCTTGGCGTCGTGGCCTCCGCGGGACTGGCCGTTTCGGGCCACAGCGTATTGGGGGTGGATCTCGACCGGGAGCGCATCGGGCTCCTGAGCGACGGAAGGCTGCCGGTATACGAACCCGGGCTGGAGGAGTGGCTATATCGAGGACTTGATAACGGCAACCTCCGGTTTCAGCATTGGGATGAGGTTGACGGGCCCATCGGCGACGTGGCCATGATCACAACGGGCACGCCTCCCACCGATGGCGGAGCCGCCGATTTGAGGCAGGTGTGGTCTGCGCTGGACCGGCTGAAGCCGCACGTCGACGGCAACACGACGATAGTCATGAAGAGCACCGTCCCGCCCGGAGCCGGACGCTCATTCATGCAGGGTGAGCTTGGGAGAATGGGCGTGGCCTACGCTTCGAACCCGGAGTTTCTGCGGGAGGGCCGCGCGCTGGAGGACTGGGCAAGTCCGGACCGCATCGTCGTCGGGACCGAGCCGGGGGACCGCCGTGCCATTGAGACGCTCAGGCGCATGTACTCGGACGTGGACGCTCCGTTCTTGTTCACGGACATCAACAGCGCGGAGATGATCAAGTACGCAAACAACGCGTTCCTGGCCACTCGCATCTCATTCATCAACGAAATCGCTCAGCTTTGCGATAGCGTGGGCGCCTCGATCGATGCCGTCAGCACAGGCCTCGCGATGGACGCTAGGACGGGAGACAGGATGCGAGCGGGCGTGGGATTCGGGGGCTCCTGCCTCCCAAAGGACGTCCGCGTCCTGGAATACCTGGGACTGACGAGCGGGTTGGACCTCGGTCTCCTGAGGTCGGTCACCGCAACCAACAACCGCCAGCGCCTGATGCCGCTGCGGGCGTTACGGCGCCGGTTTGGGGACTCAATCGCCGGGCTGAAGGTGGGCGTTCTGGGCCTGGCATTCAAGCCGCACACCGACGACGTCAGAGAGGCGCCTAGCCTGGACCTCATCAGGGCATTGGTGAAAGAGGGAGTGACCGTCCGTGCGTACGACCCGCGGGCGAACAAGCCGGCGAGCGCGCTGCTACCGGCGGAGGTCGTCTTCGTGGATGATCCCGCAGAGGCCGCCCGGGGCGCTCAGGCACTGATTCTGCTCACGGAGTGGCCGGAGATTGTCGGGGCTGACTGGGAGGCGATTGCATGGCGAATGCACTCGCCCAGGTTCCTCTACGACGGCAGGAACGCCCTGGAACCGGGAGACATGCTCAAGCTGGGCTTCGACTACGTCGGGGTTGGCAGGGGGTAGCTGTAGTCAAGCGGACTCGGCCTTCGGTGCGTTGTCTGTAGCGCTGAGGCCGGCGCCGGCTATACGCCTCTGTGTACGGGCCACTGAATCTTTATCCCACACTTCCGCAAGTGGTAGAATGCCATGTATAGAAGCACGCCTTGAAGGGGGATGTATGAGAGACGCAGAGACCCCGGCGCCCACACAATTGTCCATGCCTACCGCACCGACCCTCCCGTTAGGGGAGATCACCCGCCTTGGCGACGAGATATACGAGAGAGACATCCGTCCGCGGGTGGAGGCGGACCACCACGGACAGGTTGTCGCCATTGACGTCGACAGCGGAGATTACGCCATCGCCTGCACCGCCATTGCCGCAGCGGATGCCCTGCGAGAGAGGCGTCCCGCGCTCAATGTTTGGGCAGTGAGAGTTGGGTACCCGACGTTGCGGACCTTTGGGGGCAGCTCCCTGCGGAGAGCCGGGTGATAGAGGGTTTCGTCAATGCCAATCTCGAAGCTGTCGTGCGCCTCACACTCCGTGGCCCGGGTGGACAGGCAAGGGAAGTGAACGCCGTGATAGACACCGGCTACAGTGGCTCCCTGACCCTGCCGCCGTCGCTGGTCGCGGAGTTAGAATTGCCCTACGTGCTTAGCAGCAGAGCGATTTTGGCCGACGATACGGAAGTTGGCTTCAATGTGTACCGCGTCACCGCGCTCTGGGACAGTAGCCCACGGCACATCGAGGCCGACGCGGTAGGGAGCACCCCTCTCGTGGGGATGTCTCTCTTGGCTCGCCACAACCTGGACATCGACGTGAAGGACGGAGGCCGCGTCGTCATACAGGCCAGCGAGTAGCGACTGCGCTCCCGAATCGACGCGTCTACCTCTCAAGACTTCTTCCCCCCCTCTTGCTCCGTCGCGTCACGCGCCCCTCGTGACTTGGGCCGTTAACGCGTCCACGCCGTGGGACTTATGGTGGCCCACGGCGTGGAATGGCGTCTCAGGAGACGGATCGAAGGGTCATCGCTAGCTCGACTGAGAGCTCACTTCAGCCCTCCAACGATGCGCTCCACGTTGGCTCGGAACATGAGAAGGTACGTGTCGGCGCCGCTGCCTTCCGCACCAAGGGAACCCGAGTAGAGCTGGATCAGCGACGCGCCGGTCTCCGCAGCAATGGCTTGCGCCAGCCTCTCGCTGACCGTCGTCTCGCCAAACACTGCCGGGATATTGTGCTCCCGGACCACCTCCACTACTCCCGCAATGTGCTCCGCAGAGGGCTCCACCTCGGTGCCCAGAGACGGAATCACCAGCCCGACTACCTCGAATCCGTAGAGCTCTGCGAAGTAGGAGAGGCTGTCGTGCGACGTGACCAGCAGCCTGCGCTCCTGCGGCACCGCGCTGACCTGCTCCTGGATCCAGGCGTGAAGCTCGTCGAGCTGCTGCTTGAACTCCGAGGCGTTCTGCTGGAAGGTGCTCGCACTATCGGGGTCTACGGCCGAGAGCTGAGAGGCTATTTCGTCCACTGCGACCTTCACCCGGACCGGATCGAACCAGAAGTGAGGATCCAGAGAGCCGTGGTCGTGACCGTGGTCGTCGTGGCCGTGCTCATCCATGTGGGCATCCTGTCCACCCTCGCCTTCATGCCCGTGTTCGTCGTGTTCTTCAGCCTCACCCGTGATCCCGACGAACGCCAAGCTCGACGGCGCACCGCCGAGGTGCCATTCCTCCTCGATCTCCATGTGTTCTAGGTGGACACCAAGGACATGACCGCTATTCGGGTCGGCGACGTAGAGCCACTCGCCAACGCCGATCATTTTGGGCGAAGGACTTCCGAACACAATCTCGAACGGGTCGACCAACTGCACGGACTCGATCAACTCGCCGTCGTGAGCGTCGAATGCGCGCAGAACGCCGTCAGCTGGGAGGATGTAGAAGGTCTCGCCGTCGCCCGAGAACGCGCCCGCAGCAATGGGCTCAGGGAACACCTCGTGCATCTCGCCGTGGTCGACGTCTATTAGCCAGATGCCGCCCTGCTCACAGCACTGGCCGTCGGGGAAGAGGGTCGCGGGGCCGAAGAAGGTGTCGCTGCCATGATGACCGAAGAATTGGCCGATCGCGAACTCTCCGAATTCACCCGTCTCCTCTGGATAGGGGATGAGCTCATGCTCGTACCCGCCGTCGTGCTCGTGCACCAAGAGCACGCCGCCGAAGCAGCCGAAGACGACGCCGTGTGCGTTGTGCGATTCGCCGTGCAGGCTGGGGCAGGCGCTGTTGGCTGCGTCGTAGACGACTTCGTTGTCGAACGTGTGCACTTCGACACCGAGCGGCAGGCAGTCGGGTGATGGGACAAACTGGGTGCACGCCGGATTGTTGGTGCTGAGGATGACGTGGTCATCGGAAACGACGACCGCCGCGCCATGCTGTGGTCCGGCCTCGAGCTCGACTGGTTCGTAATCGCCCTGCGTTTCGGTCAAGTCATGCTCGTTGATCAAGATCACGTGACCGTGGGCGTCGGTGAAGATCGCAGTCCAGCCGTGACTGTTGACGTAGTGCACCGGCCACTCTTCAGCGATCTCCAGTGAGTGGCGGGTGACCGGATTCTGGACAAGGTCGTGGTGATCGCCGTGCTCGACGAGGAAGACGCCGCCGTCGAAGACGTGGATGCGGTCGTCGTTGCCCTCCGGCCCGCGGGCGAGGACGATGCCGTAGCGATGGGTGGGGCTGGGGTACACGGTCGCGCCGGGCGCGGCGACATCGAAGATTCCGATGTCGACTACGTCGGTGCTGAGATCGATGACGGAGAGGTGCGAATCCACCGCATCCGCAACGAGCAGGCGCCCTACCAGCTCACCGTGTTCGTCGCCGCCCTCATCCATGTGGTCGTCATGCTCATCCATGTGCTCGCCTTCACCGTGATCGTCATGCAATTCCGCGGTGGCGAACTCCAGGGGATCGACGCCCTCACCTAGCGCGACCATCGAGTCTTCCGCGCTGGCATTGTGCAGTAGGTCTGCCAGCCAGTCGGCCTCAAGGCCAAGGCCGATGGACAGCACAACGTCCGCGTCCGCCACCCTGGCGACGTCCTGCGCCGTTGGCGAGAAGTTGTGCGGGTCGCCGCCCGGCGGCAGCAGGCTGAAGACCTCTACACGGTCCCCGCCTACCACCTTGGCCCAGTCGCCCACAATGTTGGAGGTTGCCACCACCTGTACCGGCGGACCTGAGGGCGTGGCCGTCTCCGCCGGGGGGGGTGCGTCTGTGGGTGTTGGCTCAACAACAGCAGTATCGGCAGTAGCCGCCGGGGCGCTGGTTGACGTAGCGGTAGGCTGTGCCTCTTGGGTTGGCGGCACAGGCGTTGGGTCTTCGCTCGAGCAGGCAATCAGAAACATCAGGGCGAACAGGACAAAGCCCAACGCCAGCGTCTGCGCCAGACGCCCCGGATTGCCGTTGCGGTATCGTATCACTTCCATCGATCGTTCTCCTTGTGCTCAAGTGTAGCTAGACTGACTTTTTCGCGACCTGGCCAGGCGCCCAAGCCACGTTGCGACCGGCGCGCGCATGGTGGGCCAATGCACTGAACTTCGGTCGATTGCAGCAATTGAGGTTCCGCTACTCGCCTTGGCCTACCGGACAGCGGTCACAGGCCACGTAAAGCTCGATTCGGTGGTCCACGACCTGCCCGGGAAGATCGGCGCCGATGGAATTGAGCAACTGATCGACTGCGTCTGCCCTGAATTCCTCCACCGCGCCGCATCTGACGCACACGTAGTGGTGGTGATGATGACCGGACCGGGTCACGCTGTACACCTTGGCTCCGTCCATATTGGACAGCCTGCAGACCAGCCCAACCTCAATGAAGAGTTTGACGGTGCGATACACCGTGGCCCTGCTGACCAGGGGCAACTCATCGTTGAGCGCCTCAATGGTGAAGCCCGTGTGCTTCTGGCCCAGAAGACCGGCTATTGCCTTCCTGGGAAGTGTGATCCTGTAGCCTTGCTCTACGAGTGCGGACTCCAGATAAGTAGGCTGTGTGTACTTCCCCATGATGGTACCTTATCTCAATAATGACTGCACAGCAAGCCCCGGCCTTGCTTTCAATAAGCGACACACGATATCAAAGGATACATTGCTTGTCAATAGGCGGAATCCCGGCTTGGAGGTCACGGTCGTTTGTCCAGCGTAGCACGCGGGACTGGCTAGTCTTCAGGGCAGCTGAATGGCATGGCCTGCCGTGGGAGCTACTCCGTCCGTCCGCCATCGAGTCGCGGCTAAGGCGCTGGGGAGTGAGCTCCCAGCTCGGTTAGGCGCACGCGTTGAGCCGCGGCGCATGGCGCTTCGCTTAGCAGAGCGGCACTTGGTGCGCTCTAGGGCACGTCTGGTTGGTCGTTGTAGTAGCGCGACGAGAACAGCAGTCCGTCGTAGCGGATGGCCCACGTATGAGCGTACAGCGTCTCCGATGACCTGGTGTTGGGGAAGA
>DAOUKJ010000011.1:0-20816 GCA_034421435.1 Dehalococcoidia bacterium
GCCTGGCCGCCGTTCGTGAAGAACACGCTATCGCCCTCTGTTGCGCCCTCCGGCAGCTGATTGATGGGAAACGACAGGATCAGCTCATCGCGCCGCTCGCCGTAGGCCTCCGCAGGCTCCATCCTCACCGTGCGTGACTCACCGACTCTCATGCCGCGCACGGCGGCGTCAAACCCCGCGATCATGCGCCCGTCGCCCACCACGAAGCTCAGGGGCTCGCTCCCCCGCGAAGAGTCGAACTCCTCGCCGCTGTCCAGCGTGCCGGTGTAGTGAACGGCCACCCGGTCGCCTTCGCCGGCGGCCGAGGAATCGCCGGGAGTCTCATCGGTGGTTGGCGCAGGCGCCGCGGCTGCCGTGGATTCGGCGGCAGAGGTGGGAGTAGGCGCGGCGGCCGCGGTCGGCGTTGGCGCCGTCGTGGGAGTGGGGGTTGACTCGGCCTCGGAGCAGGCCGCAACTGCGAGTGCCATCAACATCAAAACCGTGACCCCTAAGGGGCATTTTCGCATAGGGCAATTATAGCGAGTTTCAGGAAAGGGGCAACACCTGCGACAGATTGCATAGCGAGGCCAACCTCGCTAAGATTCGATGCGTGAACACTCTCATGGTCGCGACTCGCGCAGCGGGCTGGGCGATGCAGGCAGCCGCCGTGGTCGTCGTGCTCCTGTTCCGCCTGTGCGCGGTGATCGGCTGGCCCAGGTCGATTGCGATTCTGGGCACGGCGGCGGCCGTGGCGTGGCTCTTCGGCCAGCGCCGGCGGCGGAGGTCGGCATCAGGCCCGCCGCGACAACCCAATGCGCCCGCCGCCAGAGCGTCAAGGCGGTGGACGCGGGCGAAAGCTGCAGCCGCGATTGCCGGGGCATTGCTCTTTCTGGCCGTCGGAGCGCTGCACGGAATCACCGCCACTGCTGCATCATCCATCCCTGCGCTCGCCGTGCTGTGGCTATTTGCTCCGGCGCCACTGGTGTTCCTGGCCAGGCTGGCAAGGCGATGGACTCGCTTCCGCAAGCTGTCCACCGCGTACCTGGGCGCATCCGCCGTGCTGAGCGTGTTGGTGCTCGCCGCAGTGGGCTGGGTCGGTTCCGAGCGGGGCCTGCACCCCGCGCCTCCTGACGACCTGCCCCTGCTGGAAGAATATCCCGTGCTGGCTGCAGCGGTGGAGGACGTTGAGTTCCCGAGCGCGGACGGCATCGTCCTATCCGGCTGGTTCATCCCGGGCACTTCGCCCCGGACTATCGTGCTCCTCCACGGCTTCGGGGAAGACCGCCACCAGATGCTGCCGCATGCCGACTTCCTTTACGATGCGGGCTACTCGACGCTGCTGTTCGACCAGCGCAGCCGCGGCAAGAGTGAAGGTGAGGACACCTCGTTCGGCTACCACGAGCGCGGCGACGTGGAGGGCGCGGTGCGCTACCTGCAGCAGAGGTCGGACGCGGACGGCGACAATGTTGGCGTGCTGGGCGTTTCAATGGGAGGCGCAACGGCCATCATCGCGGCCGCAGACATGCCGGAGATCAAGGCCGTGGTGTCGGAGTCCGCCTTCAGCAGCGTCGACAGCGCGGTCGCCAGTAGCTTTGAGCACTTCATCAACCTGCCCGCCTTCCCCTTCGCCCCGGTTACCGTGTTCATCATGGAGCAGCGCCTAGGCATAAGCTCGGACGACGTGGTCCCGGCGGACTATGTGGCGAGCATCAGTCCCCGCGCGGTGTTCATCATTCACGGCCAGGACGACGTGACGATTGTGCCGGAGGACGGGATTGCGCTCCACGCGGAGGCCGGCGAGCCAAAGGAGCCGCTGTGGCTCATCGATGGAGCGGCCCACGCGGAAGGCGTGGACGTCATGCCGGACGAGTACGCGCGCCGCGTGCTGGACTTCCTCAACCGCAACCTGCCACAATAGCCGCGGCTTGCGGCGGTGTAATCAGCCCACGCTCTGCCGCTCGCCCGTCTCGGAAGCCTTGCGTATGGCGTCGATGAGCTCGTGGAGCTTCACCGCAGCATCGAAGTCCGGCTCCGCCCGGTCACCGGAGCGGATTGCCTCGCCGAACCGCCGGTACATCTGCGCGACATTGAACGGAGGCCCCTCAGGTACGTCCGCAGGCACCCACGCCAGGCGGTCAGGGACGGGCAGCTCATCCAGGTCAGGCTCGCCCGCACGCGCGCCCAGCAGGCGGCTCTCGCCGCTGTCCACCACGAGCGTGCCCTCGCGTCCGTAGATCTCCAGCCTCTGCCCGCTGCCCAGCACCGGCTGCGACGCCACGTGCGCGGATACGACGCCTCCGCACGCAAGCCGTCCGCTGACGATCACGTTGTCGGGCGAGGTCACGTTCACTTGGCCGCCTGTGTCCGTAAGCTGCCATTGCTCGACCTGCGTGCTCACCACGCCTGAGACCTCGGCAAAGTCGCCGACGCACATGGTGAGCGCGTCGATGGCGTGACCGAACGATATGGACATGGTGTTGGCCCCGTTGGCCGCGTCGCCCATCCAGGTGCGGTCGGAGGTGCGGGACGTGCCGCCGGTGCCCATCACGGTCAGGTGGCACGACACCACGTCGCCGATGTAGCCCTCCTCCACAAGCTCCTTCACGCGCAGGTAGAGGGGCGAGCAGCGCCTCTGCATGCCTGCCAGGGTGCGAACACCTTTCTCGCGTGCGAGGTCCGCCATCTCCCGCGCCTGCGCCAGGTTTGCGCCCAGCGGCCACTCCGTGAACACGTGCTTGCCGGCGTTGATGGCAGCCACGGTCATATCGTAGTGGTGTGGTACGCGAACGACAACGGCGACCAGGTCCACGTCCTCGCACTCCACCATCTCGTGATAGTCGTGGAACGCGAGGCGCGCGCCGAACATCTCCTGCGACGCTGCCGCTGTCTCCGGCCTGGAGGTGCAGACGGCTGCCAGCTCGAACTCCGGCAGTGCGAGTATGGCGGGCAGGTGCGCTCTGAGACCCCATCCGTAGCTCACGTTGGCTCCGATGACACCCACGCGAATCTTCTGCTCAGACATAGCTCCTCCTGTGAAGGTTCATCGTGATTCGGGCCAAGCCGCAACCAACTCTCTATCGGCACGCGCCGCAGGTGACTGCGGCGGCGCGCGGCCTCGCCATTTGAGAGTATAGCATACGCCGGGACAGCGCCGGACCGTTGGCGCACGCTTCGCAAACGTGCGATAATTGAACGCGCGACGGCCAGTCCGTCACTCGTGCGCCCGTAGCTCAGCGGACAAGAGCATCGGTCTTCGGAACCGAGGGTCGGGGGTTCGAATCCCTCCGGGCGTACCACTACGTCCCATACTGCGAACACGCACATTTAGGGCAATCTCAGCAGCATCCCCTCCCCCCATTGGACTGTCATCTGGTGTGGGAATTGAGTAGATGATGGCGGCTCTACCAGGTTTGACCTTGATGTCCCTGACAAAAGACCGGACGAACGCCTTGGTTTCCGTCAGCTCGCTGGTCTGGAGGAAGTCACTCATCTCCTCGGCGAAAGTGGCGATTGTGTCGGCACTGTCGAGAAACTCCCGCCTCTCGGACAATAGCGCCCGTACCTCCTGTGCGGCTACTTCCAGCTTCTCCTTGCGCTCCCGGTGTTCCCTTATGCGCTCCGAGGCGTCAACCATCTGGACGTCGGTCGTCTCGAGGAGGTTCCAGATGCGGCTGAGTCGCTGTTTCACGTCATCAAGCTCCTCCTCAATCGTTTCCAGCCTATCCCGCTGGTCGCTGGCCACCCCGTCCATCTCCTCATCCAGCAGCTTCACCAGGTCGCGGATGTTGGACTCTGTGAGGATGTTCTCCCTGATCTCTCCGAGGATGAGCCTCTCGAAGCTCTTGGCGTTGAGCCTAGGGGTCTTGCAGGCATCCTTTCCCCGCTTCAGTACCGACTGGCAGACGTAGTAGGTGTACTTGCCGCTTTTGGCCTCGGCTGCGGTCATGGCGCTGCCGCAGGTCTCGCACTTGAGCAGGCCGCTCAGCAGGTAGGGGCTGGCGGCGCGGCGAGGGTGCACCTTCTTTGGGGCGCGGGAGCCTAGCAACATCCTGGTCCTGCGAAACTCCTGCTTTGTGACGATGGCTGGGTGTGCGTTCTCCACGCGCACGGGAGGCTGGCCATCCTTAGCGTCGGCTCCCCAGACCAGCGTGCCGGTGTAGGCTTCGTTGTTCAGCATGGTCTGAATGGAGGTCTTGATCCACTGCTTGCCGTTGATGGTGGGGATGCCCTCAGCGTTGAGAGCCTTGGTTACGTCGAGGATGCTCTTGCCGTGGAGCACCATGTCAAAAATGCCGCGGACTACGGCGTCGGCGGGCGGGTTCAGGCCGAGCTTGGGTCGCTTCTTTACCCCGTCCTGGACGTAGACCCTCCTGTACCCGTAGGGTGCCAAAGTGGTCATCCAGAAGCCACGGGACGCGGCCTCGCGCATTCCCCGCGTGACCTCCTGAGCAAGATTCTCACTGTAGAACTCGTCCACGCTCTCGATTATCGCCTCGAGAAGCTTCCCTGTAGGTGTGTCGTCAGCCTGCTCGGTAATGGAGATGACGCGTACGCCCCTACGCCTGAGCATGGACTTGAAGGCAACTGCATGCTCGCGCTTGCGGGTGAACCTCGAAAACTTCCAGACCAGGATTTCCTTGAAAGGAGCCTCTGGCCTGCTGGCCTCGTCAATCATCTTGCTGAACTGGGGTCGGTCGGCAATGCGCCCGCTCTCGGCTTCGTCGATGTACTCGCGGGCGACGTGGTACCCGTTCTTGCCAGCATAGTCTCTGAGCGCCCGTAGCTGGGCAGCCACAGACAGGTCCACGTCTTGCCTGTCGCTGGAGACCCTGGCGTAGAGGGCAGCTGGCGTCATATCAAGTCGGTCGTTCATCGGTCTCTCCTCCTTGCTTACTCCCGGTCCGTAGTCTGGCGGGAGCGCAGCCATCTCAGCCCTTCCAGTCTGCGCCACTCCCTTTCCTCCATGAACAAGCGGATGACCTGCCTCAGCAGCTCGCTTACGGAGAGGCAGTCCTCCTTCATCGCCTGCTGTGCCTGACTGTCCATTTCGGGGGCAGGTAGAATGTGATGGTCTTGGATCGCCTGGAAGTGGTCATCCTCTCTTCTTTGCCTCATATCTCAATGCAATGTCTTACAACACACTACAACCATATCGATCTTCAAGTCCTACCAGGGGTCTACGCCTGCCACCGCCGCCACGGGCTTGCGTCTGCGAGCGGGGATATCAGAGGCTACCATCTGGGGTCCGAGGACCGAGGCATGGCTTTCCGGCACGGCGACGACGACCACCCTTACCAACTGACTATTCCTGATAACGGGACGAGCGAGGGCGGCGTAGCCACCATATTGGGCGTAGCGCGCTGTTCCGTAGCGGGCGGCCTGGTCCGCCAAGGAGCCTGTTGGTATGGGCTTGCCCCAGCGGGGGATGCCGCCCCGGTCTCCGCGGATGGGGAAGTCGCTTGGCGTGCCGAAGCCCCGCGTCCGAATTGCGACTCTTGCCCGCAGGTCGGACCGGTTCCTGGGGTCTCTCCCCTCCTCCCTCGCGTATAGTACAACCATGAGGGGTGGGGCGCGCAGCACCTCGGCCAACCGGATCGACACGGCGGCGTAGGAGCACCGAAAAGCCTGCTGCAACTTCAGCACGTCCAACCCCCACTCCAAGGCCAGCGGTTCGAAGGCCCTAGGCTGCATCAGCACTGCCGCGGCGAACCGCTCGGCCTGCGCACACACCTTCCGGTCCGGCGGGGAGCCGGACTCCATGTCGCAGAGGGTCTCGTAGATGATCTCGTAGGTTTCGTGAAGAACCGAGTAGTCCTGCGTCCCCTCCCAGAGGTCCTCCCGGTAGTGGATGTCGTAGGTACCGTTGGGCGAACTGAAGTGGATACCCTTTACGTCCATGTGCCTGCTTCCCGACACCTCCCCGAACCCGGTCCGTTTCAGCAGGGCCTTTAGCTGCTCCATCGAGGGGCGGGCGGGCACCTCGAAGTAGCGCACGAAGCGCGCGGCGAGGGTCTCTGGGTCCAGGGCCTCGCGGGGGGCGACGTCAATGAGCGCACGGCAGAAGTCCTCTCTCGTCCTGGTCATTCCAGCAGCCTCTTGTTGGAGAACCGCTCATACATCTCGACGATGAACCGCTTGGTCTTCAGGGTGATGGGACCGTCTGGCCGGGTGCCCACGCGAAACACTGGGTCGGCCAGGACGTACTGGTAGGCCCGTTCCACCTCCATCGCCTCGTCGCTGTAGGGATCGATGTGTGGGTCGCGCCCGGCCCGCTTCATGAGCTCCTCGGCGTCCACATTGTAGAGGTCGGCCAGCTTGCGAACGACGTTGGGGCCTGGCTTGCGGCTTCCCCGCTCTATCTCGGAGAGGTAGGAGCTGGAAACGCCGACGCGCTTGGTCACGTCCCGCAAGCTGAGGTCTCCCCGCAGCCGTCTGAGAAGCGGGCCTATGGCATCGTCGCCCTCGATGTCGCGGCGCTCGACCAGGTCCAGGTCGTCCTCAAGCTCGTCCATGTCGTGTCTCACTTGAATCCGTAGCTACGAACAGTATTGCGAAAGGAGCTTCGGTATCGCCTCAGCTAAACTCCTGCACTAGCATTGTTACATTAGAGCGAGCAATTGTCAATGATTGCAGTGTGCAAGCGGGGAGTGCTGCCCGTTCCCCATTGTCTATGCGTCGCGAGTCTTGCTACACTTATGCGGACAGCACACATCTTCTACCACCTAGCCCAATGTACATCACTGTCGCCCGTCAGTGCCACACCATCATGGCAGCGCCGGGACCAGCGAGAGAGACAAAACGAGTGAGTGGCAAGCGAAAGCGAAAACTGACCGACAGGCACGAGCGGAAGCGGATGGAGGGTCTGCGAATTCTGGCCCGCATCATCGCGCGCCACTACCTCGCCAACCCCCACCTGTACCCCAATGGTGCAACCTCGGCAAATGGGCGGGCGCCCAATGGCGGAGAGGCGGCCCGGAAGGAGAACGAGGCGTGAAGCGCAGGCAACCGTTGTCACGAGTGAAGCTCAACCCCCGCGCTGTGTGGGAGCTTCTCAACCGGCGCAACATGACCCAGAACGAGCTGGCGCGGCTGCTCGACACCTCGTCGGGCTACCTCTCGCAGCTCATCTCCGGCACACGCTGTCCCTCGGCGCCCTTCCGCAAGAAGCTCATGGGCGTCATGGGCGTAGCCGAGTTCGACGACCTGTTCATACTGGAGAACACCGATGTGTGACGAGCGGCTCGCCGCCTCCTCTGCGCCCCCCGACATTCCCCCCGGCTTCGCGCTGATGCCGGAGAACTTCCCTGCACGGCTGGAAGCGGTACGAAGCCTGTTCGACCTCAACTGGGAGGAAATGGCGGCTGCGATGGGTGTGGACTCCAGACAGCTTCTCCGCTGGCGCATCAAGGGCGGCGGCCCAAACGGTGGGGCGATGCTGTCCCTGGTGAGGCTGGCCATCCGGTCGCCGGAGGGGTTGGGGGAACTACTGGACGAGGACGTAATCGTGATCTTCAAAGCAAGGAGGATGGAATATGACGACTGAAGCAAGGAAGCGGACGTTGAACCACCGGACCCCACCCTTCCCCGAGGAATTCGGCGAGCGGCTGGAGGGCCTCAAGGTGCTATCCGGGCTGTCGTGGGGCGAGTTCGCCGAGCGTCTCAGCGTGACGCAGCGCGGCCTGGCGAAGTGGCGCAAGGGCGGACCTCCTTCGGGGGCCTACTTCTGGGCCATCTTGAAGCTGGCCAGCGAGATCCCCGGCGGCGAGGATTTGATACTGGACGGCAATGCTGGCGAGGACGACAACTATCAGATCCCGCCGTGGCCCGAGAATCTCACGGATAGGCTGGCGCGGTTGGAGAACCTGTCGGGGATTTCTCTTGAGGAGTTCGCCCGCACTTTCGGACTGCCGGAGGACCGGGCGAGTGAGTGGCGCAGCGGCGGGATGCCCACCACCAACGAGGTGTGGGTGATGGCGCTGTGGGCCAGCCAGATTCCCGGCGGCAGCGACGTGCTGCTGGCACCCTGGTTCCGGCTCCCACCTGCAAGGGAGTAGGGGCGATGGGACGACAGCAGGAGATGATTTACCACATCGAGCGCGAAGAATTCCCCCAGGACTTCCCTGCACGGCTGGAGGCGTTCGTCGAAGCCACAGGGCTGTCCTGGCGGGAGCTGTCCCGGCGACTGAAGGTCAATGCCCGCATCGTGCGCCGCTGGAAGGCGGGAACCAAGCCCGGCTCCGGCCATCTGGTCAAACTCTTCGACTTGGCCGCAGGGATGGGGCTGCTACATATTCTGCTGCCTTCGGTGGGAGAGCCGGAGAGTGTCGAGAAAACCGAGGGGGCCATGGCTGAGGGCTGACATCGAACGGAGCGAACGACAGGACGTAAACACGCGAATGAGGGCCGGACGGAATTGAACCGTCTGGCCTTCTCTGTCTGTCTCGGCGCAAAGCCATTTGCTCAGCTTCCCCCTCGCACTTCAAGATATCGTTGAGACCAGCGCTCAGATAGAACTCTACCCAACCCGGTGCTTAGCTCGCGCCTCTCTTTTCGCAGTGGTGTGATTGCGTCTGAGCCTCCTAGCCCAATGCTGAAATGCGCTGCTCCTGGAGTCTCTCTCGCACCTTCGCGCCGCAGCATAGAGCACCTTGTTGTTTAGGCTTTCGATGTCTTCCAATCGTGGTCGAACAAGTCCCCGATTTACCCACTCTGCGGCGTCCCACGCCGGATCAAGCTTACTCGCAGCTAGTATCGCCTTTCTAGCCTTGTCCTCGATGCGAGCATATATATCTCTCGGAGTTAGACCCGACAGGAGCGAGATTAGCGCACGTATAATCTCACGCTAGACTAGACCGATCATTCCCCAGGCGTCGTTGTCACGACCCTCAAGGCTCTCGTACCTACTTGTTTCAAAGACTTTGGCTTGGCCATGTTCCCGAAAATAGCCAACGATGTTTGTGTTGTACTGGACGGATGTCACGCCTTCCAAGTACTGTATGGTGCTATTGAAACACCGCTTTAGTTCGCTGAATGCCGTTGGGTTGTATTGTTGAACATCGGTCAAAAGAAGGTGGAGTTCGTGTCCCTAGCGTCCGGGGCAATCTGTTTCAATGGCAAGCCGCCGTCAATCAGAAGCGCCTTTTGGCCCTTCTCGACTGCTTCGTGGCGCTCTTGTGTCCGACCTTAACCTAGCCTACGAGTATGCTGAGGAGAGTGTTCCAACCAGTAGGAGCCTGTTGTGGAATTCTAAGTACGATTGCGCATCAAGGTCTGCTGCATCAGTCAAGCGGCTATTGATAATGAAGGCGAGAGGAATGCAAAGTAGAAGCCTCTACCGTGTCGTTTGCCTGTTTACCGCAGAACAGAGATTCTTATAGCATTTCCATCCGAGCGTATGGCCCAGCCTTACCTGTAGGGAGATCGCGTGCGAGTCGCTTGCGTCCTAGTCACACACCTGCGCGCCAAGGTGGAGCTGCTACGGCGGCCTCACCTCCGGGACACGCCCGCCGTTGTTGTGGGTCGGAATCGTGGCCGCGCAACCGTCCTCGACGCGCTGCCAAGAACAACCGGCGCTGTGGTGGGCATGACACTTGAGGAGGCGCTGTCGCTCCAGCCGGGCACTGCGGTCGTAGAGGCGGACGAGGCCGTTTACCGCCGCGTGTTCCACGGGGTGCTGTCGTCTCTGCAAGGCGTGAGCGACCGCGTGGAAGCAGGCGATCTGGGGGTGGCATACGTACGGCTGGACGGGCTATCGGAGATGTACGGTGGAGAGGCGAGGCTGGCCGTAGCCATGTTGAATGCCGTTCCCGAATACTTGCTGCCTCGCGCTGGCCTTGCCGACGGCAAGTTTCCGGCCTATGTCGCGGCGCGTACGGCTGCCTCCCAGGGAGCCGTGAGGGTACCGGCGGACGTCGCCGCCTTCCTGGCTCCCCACCCGGTCGATCTGCTGCCCGTCGCCGGCAGGGTGACGTCGGCTATGCACCGATTCGGCATCCACACCCTGGGAGACGTGGCATCGTGGCGAGTCGAGCCGCTGGTGGACCAGTTCGGCGCAGAGGGCGGGCTGGCCTGGGAGCTGGCCCGCGGCATCGATCACAGGCCCCTGACCCCTCTGAAGCACGAGGAAGCCGTCGTCGAGCGACTCTCCCTGCCCTTCACCTCCGCTTCTCTGGAGCTTCTGACGGCAGGGGTGGAGCGGCTGCTGCGCCGCGCCTTCGCCCAGCCCAACGTGCACGGGCACTACGCTGGCTGGGCAAAGCTGCGATGCTCTCTCGCCGGTGGAGCATCGTGGGAGAAGGCCGTCCACTTCAAGCGCGGCGTTGGGAGGTGGGAGGAGGCGGCCGCTATAGTGCGCGGGCAGCTGGAGTCGGACCACCCATTGGCCCCGGTGGAGGAGATGACCATCACTCTGGGAGCGCTCTCGGGCGGGTCGGCGGTGCAGATGGGGTTGCTGCCCGACCTCCAAAAGGACCGCCATGAACGGCTGGTGGAGGTGGACAGGCAGCTTCAGGCCAAGGCCAACGGGAGACGCTCCCTGTACCGTGTCGCCGAGGTCGCTCCTTGGCATCCAGCGCCGGAGATGCGCTCCCTGCGCGTCCCCATCGACCCCCTGGCCGGGGACGAGATGCAGCCCATCGCGGCGCCTGTGGCCGTCGCCGTTCAAGAGGGACGCGGCCACAGGCCCCAAGCCGTGCGAGTGGGGAGCGAGTGGCGCCGGGTGGCGAGCGTAGAGGATCGCTGGAGCTTTGACATGTGGTGGACGCCGGAGCCAACGAGCCGCGCCTACTACCTGGTCACCCGCGAGGACGGCGGGCAAGAGACCCTCTTTCGCGACCTGCGGAACGGCTGCTGGTATCAGCACCGCCCCTAGCCGGGAAGACACATACATCATGACTGCCGGGTACGTAGAGCTGCACGCTAAGAGCTTCTACTCATTCGGGTTGGGGGCGTCTCACACGCACGAGCTGCTGACGCAGGCCAGGGGGTACGGCTACGACGCCCTGGCTCTGACTGATACGAACCTGTGCGGGGGCCTGGAGTTCGCACGGCTTGCCAACAGCCTAGGTATCCGGCCCATCACCGGCGGCGAGTTGACGCTGACCGACGACTCCCGCGTTGTCCTGCTGGCCGCCACGCGGGAGGGATACGCCAACCTGAGCCACCTGTTCACCCTGGCTAACGCCACCGACCGCCGTGAGCCTCGCCTGGACCCCACGCTCCTCTCACATCACGCCGCTGGCCTCATCCTCCTCACCGGAGGCCGCGACGGACCGCTGTCGCGCCTGACTCAGGACGGACACCGCGCCGATGCCCAACGGCTGTTGCGGGAGTGGAGGGAGTCGTTCGGGACCTATGGTGTCTACGTTGAGCTGCAACGCAACTTCCTGCAAGGCGACGCGGCCCGTAATCGCGACCTGCTCGCCTTGGCTGGCGACGCAGGTGTCGGTATCGTCGCCACCAACGACGTCCATTATCACGCTCTGGAGCGCTACCGACTCCAACACGTCCTGGTCGCCGCCAGGCTCAACCTCACCCTGGACCAAGCCCTTCCCCATATCCGGCCTAATCACCACCTGCACCTCAAGCCGCCGGAATCTATGGCGAGGCTGTTCCATCAGACCCCGGAGGCCGTCGCCAACACTGCCTCCATCGCCGAGCGGTGCGCTTTCAACCTGGCTACAGATTTGGGCTACAGGCTTCCTCGGCCCGACGTACCCGCGGGCTACACTCCTCAGAGCTTCCTGGAGCGCCTCTGCCGAGAGGCCGCCGTACGCCGCTACGGCGGCGTGTCCTCTGTCGTGGAGGCGCGTCTCTCCAAGGAATTCCGTCTGATAGACCGCCACGGTCTTGCAGGCTTTCTCCTCCTCTACCGGGAGATATGCCTGCTGGCGCAGCGCATTATGGAGGAGCGCGGACTGGCCGACCCGGAGGCACCCTTGGAGGAGCGGCCTCCGGGCCGGGGTCGCGGGTCGTCGGTGGCCCTTCTGGTGGGCTATCTCATAGGCATCAGCCACGTGGACCCCCTGCGGTGGAACCTGACCCTGGAGCGATTCATATCCGAGGAGATGCACGCCCTGCCGGATATCGACCTGGACTTCCCCAGAGGTCTCCGCGACGAGCTGATCCAGCGTGTGCATCGGCAGTTCGGGCCGGAGTTCGCCGTCCTGACGGGGGCCGTCGCGACGTACTCGGTCAAGGGAATCATTCAGGACTTGGGCAAGGCGTTGGGGCTGCCCCGCGAGGACCTGCGGGCACTGTCGAAGCAACTGCACTCCCACGAGGCCGCCGATCTGCGCGACGAGATGCTTGCTCTTCCATCCTTCCGCGACCGCATAGACGCGCTGGGTTGGCAGGCGCTGCTGGAGCTGGGGCCGCAGCTTATGAACGCGCCCCGGAGCCTGGGACAACACGTGGGCGGCATGGTGCTCAGCGACGCCCCCATCTCAGCCATGATCCCCGTCCGCGCCGGGGCTGTGGAGGGCCGCTACATCATGGACTGGAACAAGGACTCGGTCGCCGACGCGGGTTTCGCCAAGATCGACCTGCTGTCGCTGCCGGTCCTGGACCAGATAGAGGAGGCCCTTGACCTCATTGAGGCCGCCGAAGGCAGGAGGCCGGACTTGAGTCGCATCGACCCGGAGGACCCAGCCGTCTACGACATGATCAACGCGGGGCACAGCAAGGGTGTCTTCCTACTCCAGTCGCCTGCGCAACTTAAGCTGGCCCAGAGGCTAAAGTCCCGCAACCTGCTTGATCTGGCATACCAAGTGGCCCTCATCCGGCCAGGAGTAGGAGTCCAAGGAAGTTCAGTGTCCCAGTTCGTCGAGCGGTACCGCCACGGCGCAGCGTGGGACTACGACCATCCACTGGAGAAGCGCGCCCTTGAGCGAGGCTACGGCATCATCGTCTGGCAGGAACAGGTAGTGCAACTTATCACCGACGTGGCCGGGTTTACGGCAGCCGAGGCCGACGAGATGCGCCGCGCCTTTGCCCGTCCCAACAGCGACCACCTCGTCGCCATGCACATGACGCGGTTCATGGAGGGTGCGGCGAAACGAGGCGTGCCGGAGGAGACGGCACGCAGAATCTTTAGCAAGATCAACGGCCACTATATGTTCCCGGAGTCCCACTCCCACGCCTTCGCGATCACCGCGTACCAGGCGGCGTGGCTCAAACGCTATCACCCCCTGGAGTTCTTCGTGACGCTGATGAACAACCAGCCGATGGGCTTCTACCCTGTGGAAACCCTGAAGGAGGACGCCCTGAGATTCGGCGCGCCATTCCTGAACCCGTGCGTGAACCGCAGTGCCGTTCGTTGCGTGCCATTCGACGGGTCTGTGCTGCTGGGGCTGCGGTTCATCAGAGACGTAGGCGAGAAAGAGGCCGAAGCCATCGTAGAGGAGCGGGAGCGCGGCGGCCTCTACGCCAGCCCAGGCGACTTGGCGCGGCGCACCGGCCTGAAGCCGCAGGCTATGCAGTCACTGGTACAGGCTGGCGCCTTCGACGCACTCGTGTCCAACCGACGGCGGGCGCTGTGGGACTCCGGTCTCGCCCCACGCTCCTACCGCAACGGACAGCGGGCTCTTGCCTTTCCGGGCAGCTACAGCACACCCGACCTGGACGACTTCACCGAGTTCGAGCGCATGATAGGCGAGTATCGCGTGATGAACCTCTACCCCAGAGGACACGTCATGGAGTTCGTCCGGCCCACCCTAGACTCCGATGTGTTGCCTACGTCAGCAGTGGAGACCCTGCCCGACGGCCACGGCGTGTGTGTGGCGGGTCGGCCCGTTGTCCGGCAGCACCCGCGGGGACGAGACGGGACGGTGTTCGTCACAATCGAGGACGAGGAAGGCGACGTGCAGCTCATCATCTGGCCCAAGGTCTTCGCCCGGTACCGGAGGGCCCTAAGCAACCACATCATTCTGGCTCAGGGCGAGGTCTCCCGGTATGACGGTACCACCAACGTCATAGCCTCCCACATTCAGGCCATTCCCACGCGCGTTCCATTGCCGGCGGCCCATGACTGGCGGTGAAGCTGTTTGCTTAGGGACTTTTGCACTTCCCTCGATATCGTGAGGCTTTCTTTCCGGCGGCCTCTCAAGTTGATCTAGGGTATAGACTAGGTCCGCCCAAACGTCATGTTTGTTTACGGACATCTTAAAGCCTGTCTCTGGGCTAGCATCGGATATACATCAGCGTCCATCGCCCTTGAATGTTCAAGAATGAAATTCCTAGGTTTGTTGCTGTCCGTAGAGAGCAGTCTGAGTCAATTCTGCCTTGAGGAATTCAGAGCCATTCAGTCCCTACGGGACCGTATCCTTCTGTTCTTGCGGGCCAAGATGAATCCCTCCCAAAGGGTCAAACCTCTTCCCAAAACTTTGTTGCTAAACCACCCTTGTGGTGTCAACGTCTTTGTTTCAGAGTAATCCTTGAACACGTCCCGTCTTACAGCGTCGAGGTCAACTACACTAAGACTGAGGTATGACAGATTGCCTGCGGCGACTTGCTCTTGCAGGAATTCCTCTAGGGATTGTTGGGACTCTATGGCCTCTCTGGTAAGTTTGAAATTGCGGAATTTTCTAATTTCGTAATCATGTGGGTAGATTGGTACCACCTCTTCTGTTCCATCAGCATTGCTGAATGTGACCACAAACTTGGCCTCCGATCCATAGCTGCGACCCTTATGTTTCAGTCGCTCTGGATGTACGACCCCTGTTGTGATGTTGCTCAGTATGGTATCGAGGAAAGGATCGTCAAATGTCTTGGTGCCGCACCTGGGGTAATAGCGTCCCTGAGAGGTCGTTAGTACGATTCGCTGCCTAGATTTCTTGTCCCCCAAGAAACCAGTTACTCGGCTCATTCCGTGGGAATAAAACTCAACGGGATCATAAATTTGCTGGAACACGCTGTAAGCGTCTAGGGATAGTGGATTATCAGTGAAATTCTCAACCTCTATGTGTAGTCCATGACCGACCTCCAAATAGATCTTGTAGACGTTCACGGGGCGGTCTTTGAGATTCTCCAATCTCATCTCAGCAACCCACCGCTCTGAGGACCAGACCGAACTTGCCACACTGAATTCAGCGCGGATGTCTATTCCACTCTTGCGTCGGTCGCCTCGGATGGCGAAGACTAGCGCCAGTGCGGCTATGGCAAATGAGGCTAGTGCAATGTAGGGCGCCAAGTCATTTAGGGATGTTCCTATCAAGTGTGTTTCCGCAGTCTTCCCTTGCACGAGTGCATTACGCACCCACTCGCTTCTAGCTTATGCACGACTCGTTGGCCGGGTGATCTGACCCAATCTCGACCTGAAGAAAATGAACCCGTTCTAGATAGGATTGGTTTCCCTTGTCACGGTCTATAGTCGTCAAACTGCCAGAGTGACCCGTCTCTTCTCGTCACCGCCTGACGACGCCCTGTGGGTCTCGCCTGGACGCCCTGCGGTTGAGGGCGGTGTCGAGTATCCTGAAGGCCAGGTGGAGGCTCAATTCCTTCACCCTCTGGGAGGGTTCCTCCTCCTGCTTGAGGAGGGCGTGGGCGATCAGGTCGGCCATCTGGAGCAGGTCGTCGTCCTGGGAGCTTCGGAAGGAGGGTCCCCCGATGATCCGATCTATGGGGATGTCCTTCGTCCGCCCGCCATCCTCCCACGCCTCGTACTTGCTGGGAACAGGGTTGCGGCTTCTGAGCCTGCCGTAGAGCCTCCTGACCATTTGCTCGCCTCCCTGGTCGAAGATTAGGTGGGCGTAGCACCCGTCCGCGGCGACGGAGGAGTTGATGCGGTTGAGCAGCCGGTCGAGGCTGACACGCTCGTATCCCTTGAAGTCGGACTTGCGTAGACAGACGTTCACCACCTCGACGCCTCCCGGCCAGTTGGAGGCACCCTCGATGATGCGCAGGCCGTTCATGAAGATCTCGGCTCCCTGCACAGCGGAGAGCCGCTGGTCAGCGTTGCCCACGCGGGCCAGCTTGCCCCGCCCGCCTAGGAGGTCGCAGGCGTGCAGCTCCCGGCTGCGGGGGACGTGGAAGTCGGCCTCCATCGTCGCGCGCCAGTTGAGGATGCGCCCGTGCAGGCCGTTCCATCGCTCGGCGTCCACACCCAGGGCGGAGCGGACGTAGTAGCAGGGACCCTCGGACTCGTCGATGTAGTAGATTCTCATGGCTTCTGTTCTCCTCGTGCGTTGGGAAGTGGACTTATCGGCGTCCAGCCGCCCGGGATGAGCCAGCCCCCGCCCAGCGGCCCCTCCCGCTCCACCAGGACCCGGTGGGATGCCAGCAGAGGGAAGGCCGTCCTGAGGCGGCTCATCTCCTGCTGCGCGACGCGCAGGAAGTGGGTCCGGGCTATGTCGTCGTCGAAGACGACCAGGACAACTGGGGCTGCGCCGTGGTCGTCGATGGGCCTGGGCGAGGAGTAGTAGCGCAAGTAGGGGGCCAGCCGCTGCGCCATCGTGACCGGGCGCACCGCCCTGCGCTCCCACTCCAGGAAGAAGGGCCAGAGGGCCTTTCCGCGCCTGAGCATCCCGAAGGCGTCGGGGTGGATCGAGCGCATCCCGCCGTGGTAGTGGAAGTAGCGGGAGGCCCTTATGGGCGGATCGAGCTGGACGATCTCCCAGCCCAGGCTGCGAGCCTGCCTCGCCAGGTCTGCGATGAAGCCGTGGACTGATGCGGTGTGCTCCATGTTGCGCAGGAGCTGGCGGCTGCGCCTGCCGGAGACCCTCTGCCAATCAGGGGCATCCTCCGGGGATGCGCTCCACCGCTTCTTGGCCCCGTCCACGGCGGCCCGGTCCCTGCGGGCAAGCAGGGTCAACGCGGAGTCTGAGAGAACCAGTCGCCGACCTGCGGCGGGGATGCGGGTTGCTAGACCGAAGCCCTCCAGGTTGGAGGTGAGTTGGGATGCCCGCTGGTTGGTGACGCCAAGCAGGCCTGACAGGTCACTGAGGGTTAGCCAAGGCCAGTCGAAGAGTAGGTCAAGGACCCGCTTCTCGGCGGGTTTGAGGATGGCGGGCAGCATGTGTTCGGGGACGCCTGCTCTAGCTCCGCCTTGGTCGATGTCCGTGGGCACGGAGACTCGCACCAGAGGCCGCTCGGCGGGCAGCGAACCCTTGCGGTCGATGCGGTCGATGGCGTCCCGCAGGCTGATTGGAGTGTTGTTGGAGGACAGCCGCCACACTGGGTCTTCGGCGGCCGCCACTGCCGCGTCCCGCTCAAGGGCCAAGACCACCGGCGCGAACCTACGGCCCAAGACCCTCCTGGCGTGGCGCAGCCACACCTCGTTGGGGACGATGAGCAGGACGCCTCCGGGCCTCAGCCCGTCTTTGAGACGTCGGAGGCGCTTGGAGAAGCCGGTTCTGTCTGTAGCAGGTCCCTGCCGGACTATGGCCACGGTGCGCCCTCCGGGGAGGATGATGGCAGCGTCCATCGGCATGGCGCGATACCAGCGGAAGCGGATGGGGCCATAAGTGTCGGCGACGGCGGCGGCCACGCGGTAGATTCCTGCCACAGCGTCGAGGCGTTCCAGGAGTACGCGCCGCCACCGAGCGGCTACGGGGTAGCTGCGAAGCAGCCGGTCGACGGCGACTTCTTCCTCCTGGGACAGGCGGAGCAGCCCGTCGCGGGTGAGGTGAAGCCTTCTCGTGGCGGAGACCAGGTCCGTGCCGTGGGAGACGGAGGCGATCAACCCGTCGTCCTCCAGCCGGCGGGAGGTCTCGTAGACCGCGCTCTGGGACAGGCCGGAGAATGAGGCCATCTCCGTCCGGTCGAGGAAGGGCGTGACGGCCAGCCGGCCGAGAATCTCCCGTCTGCTACCTGTGAGCCGCCTCACTCCTCAAGCTCCTCGGGCCTCGGCCGCATCGTCCGCCGTCTCCGGTGATGGGTCCGAGATCTTCTTGTTGCGCTTGGAGCGCGTGTTGCGCTTGGCAGGTCCCTGGGACTGCTGCCCTTCGCCGCTGCCCTCCGCCTGGCGGTTCCTGAGGTCGTCCAGCTCCTTCCGGTATCTGTCCACCAGATCCGTCAGCGCTGCGTCCTGGCGCTCGATGTCCCTGGCCGAAGTGATGTAGCCCTCGGCCAGGTCGCGGATGCGTTCCGCCGTCTCCGGGTCACCCGGCTCAGGCTTGGCGGTTTTCATGGAGAATGCTTCCATACGCTCCGTGCCGACTGTGGCGCGGATGTAGCACTGGTGGACGGGGAGGGATGTGATGTCGTCCTCGGTCAACCGCTCCTTGCCCAGTTCCCACACGAGCTGCCGGGCATCGCTGCCCGCCACCTGGAAGACGGCCAGGCATCCCACGTTGGCGAGGAGAGTGTCGCGCATGGTGCGGGAGAGGTCGTCCAGCTTGGCCAGGCTCTGGGTTGCCAGTACGAAGGACGCCCCGAACTTCCCAAGCTCGGAGAGCATCGACTCGTAGTCCACGCCGGGCATGGACTGCATTTCGTCCACGACCACCAGCGCGCCCCTCCGCTCCTCGAAGGCGAGGCTGCCCTGCTCCCGGATCACGGCGTCAACCAGGTTCAGGAGGGACGCTCCCACGAGGGAGGCCACGTCCCTTCCCGCCTTGCCCTGGGCGGTGGAGACCAGCAGAATACCTCCGTTGCTGATGACGCTTCGCATGTCGATGGTGGATTGAGGCTGTCCCAAGATGGCCCTGGCCCGCTTTGAAGATGCGTAATAGGAGAGGCGGGTCTGGACTGGGGCCAGAGCGTCGGCTCGGGTCTCTCGCCGCCAGCCTAAGAAGTCTCTGCCCCACCACTGCACCAGGTAGGGGTCGTTGACCTTCGCCAGCACGTCCGCGCGGAAGTCGTCGTCGGCCAAGATGCGCAGCCCGTCGAGGATTGTGTACTGATCGCCTGCGTCCCTGCGCTCGTTGGCCTCGTGGAGGGTCTTGACGGTCTGCTCCAGTATGGACTGCATCCTCGGCCCCCACTGATCCCACAGCCCTTTGGCGATGCGCACGACGGAATCGGCAGTGCGGTCGCGGTCGGAGAAGATGCGGGTGTCGAGGATGTTGATGCCGGGCGCTCCCCGCTCGTCAGCCAGGTCGATGAGGCGCACCTGGTCGATGAGGGACTCGGGGACGTGCTGCAATAGGCCGCCCACCAGGTCGGCGTGGGGATCGATGACGACAATGGCGTCGCCGTCCCTGCCCGCCGCCTTCTCCGCGATCTTGTGGCGGACTATGTGGTGCATGAGCGTGCTCTTGCCCATGCGGGTGCGGGCGACATAGAGGTGGTGGCGTCTCAGCAGGTCGGCGGGGAAGTGAATCTTCCTGGGCGCTCCGGTGGTGGTGTCGCCGACATGGGCGCCGCCGCTGACGCTGCGTGCGGTGGGCAGCAGCATCTTCGCCCCGGCACGAGCCACCAGGGGCGTTTCGTCCCGCGCTCCGGGCGGGTGCCAGAGGCAGGCCGCCTCGCGGATGCCCAGGACGCTGCGCTTGCCGAACAGACCGGGGCCTGTCGGATGGAGCATGGAGGGGTCTGGCACTGCGGGGCGGATGCCGCTCGCCTTCAGGCGCGCGCCTGCGGGATTGTCGTAGTGGCGGTAGGCCGCCGCCACCGGCTCAAGCAGTTCCCTCACTCTCTGGGGCTTGGCGCCCTGAGGGAGGATGGCCGTCACCTGTATCTCGGCGTCGAAGGCGACGCGGGAGACCTTCTCCCTGATGAGCAAGGGGTCGAAGACCCGCTTTCCAGCCCTATTGATGCGGTGCCACAGCCAGCCGCCCGCGGCCAGGCCTGTGGCGACGGCGATGCCCATGACCACGGCCTTCCAGGTCTCCCCGGCCTGCACCCACAGGTAGCCCTTGAGCGCGGCCAGGGCCGCCACTCCCAAGACAGCCATCGTCACGCCGTCGGTCTGGAGGGGCCGGGTTTGGTAGGTGTAGGACGGCTCATTCCGCTCCGGCACGGGCTTCTTGTGAGCCTTCTCTAGGTGGGGCTGCGACCAGTCGGGACCCAGGGAGCGCAGCATCAGCCGCGCCACGATGCGCTCCCCCTCGTTCAGGTTGGACAGCGCGCCCATGAGGGCGATGAGGGGGTCAGAGCCTGGATCGAGCAGGTCGTCGTCCCTGAACACCCTGAGCGGGACGTACTGGGGACCGTCGGCCCGGAGGGTCATGTCCCACGCCTGCTCCTCCTCGTCCAGGTGCAGGGGGTCGTCCTCGGCGAGTATCTCCTGAATCTGCGCCTGGGGGTATCGGGCGGCGATCTGGCCCCGCACAACTTGGGCATCCAGGCAGCGGGCCAGTAGTGTCACGCCGTCGGAGTCCCCGGCCAGCTCCAGGGAGAATGGTTCGGGGACTGCGATGGAGCCGAGCATGTCCTCGACTCCGAGGAGGGTCCGCTCCCCAGTCCTGGGCGGCGTCACCGCCAGCAGTACCGGGGGTGTCCTGCCCTTGTCGTTAAGCAGCCAGCGTATCGGGTTCAGCTTCAATTGGGTCACTCCTTTCGCTACAGTTTTGGACAGATTGCTGGGCGGGCCGTGCCTAGTTGCGGCCCGGTCTCCACTCGATGACCTCCGTCTCCTCCGGTGTCGCCTCGATGCGGACTGGGAATCGGTTGCCCCTGGCGAGAAGCAGCCCGTCTCCACGCGGGCATGACAGGAGCCAACGCCGGAGGTCTTCGGGCAGGTCGAAGGCATCTCCCACCGTGCTGATGGCGGCGGCGTCCTGCTGCAAGAGCAGCTTGAAGGCGGCGTTCTGAAGCAGGGCGCGACCGGAGTGTCCGGTGATCGTCCTCGAAGAGTCCTCGGAGAGGAGGTCCTGCACGTCCTGGGTGATGAACTGGAGTCCCAGCCGGTGCTTCCTTGCCCGCTTCGCCATCGACACCATGAAGGCCGCGCCCTCGGG
>DAOUKJ010000012.1:0-42026 GCA_034421435.1 Dehalococcoidia bacterium
CCGGAGTGGGCGTTCATCACCGCCGCCATGTACTCCTCAGGGTAGTTGGCCTTGAAGTAGGCGGTCCAGTAGGCGATCATCGCGTAGCTGACGCTGTGGGCCTTGTTGAAGGCATAGCCGGCGAACGGCTCGATTAGCTGGAACACCTCCTCGGCGAGGCTCTGGGGGAACCCCTTGCCGGTAGCGCCCTCCAGGAACTTCTCCTTTTCCTGCTGCATGACCTCCGGGTTTTTCTTGCCCATCGCCTTGCGCACCACATCCGCCTCGCCGAGGGAGTAACCGGCGAAGGCCTGCGCAATCAGCAGCACCTGGTCCTGGTAGACGATGACGCCGTAGGTCTCCTCCAAGATGTCCTTCATGGTTGGATGCGGGTAGCGAATTGGGGCCCGGCCGTACTTGGCATCGATAAAGGTGTCGATGTGCTCCATCGGTCCGGGGCGGTACAGGGCAATCATGGCTGAGATGTCGCCGAGTGAAGAGGGCTTGAGCTTCTGGATGTACCGGCGCATCCCGGCGCCCTCCAGCTGAAATACGCCGGTGGTCTCGCCGGAGGAGAGAAGCTCAAAGGTCTTCAGGTCGTCCAGCGGGATGTTGCCCATATCCAGGTCCATGCCGCGCCGGGCCGCTACGGCGTCGCGGACGTGTGACAGGATGGTGAGGTTGGTGAGGCCCAGGAAGTCCATCTTGAGCAGGCCCAGCTGGGCGATTGGGTTCATCGGGAACTGGGTCATGGCCATGTCGTCCGCAGAGTCCCCGCGAACGGGCCGCTGCAGCGGCAAATACTCGACGAGCGGCTCCTTGGTGATGACCACACCGGCCGCGTGCGTGCTTGTGTGGCGCACCACACCTTCGAGCTTCTGCGCCTTGTTCACCAGGTTCTTGAGTGTGGCGTCGGCCTCGTAGATCTCGCGGAGCTCAGGGCTTGTGTCGAGCGCCTCCTCAAGGCTATGGGACTTGGCGGGAATGAGCCTTGCGACCCGGTCCACGTCGGAGAAGGTCATGCCGAGCGCGCGTCCGGTGTCGCGGATGGCGGCCTTTGCGCCCAGGGTGCCAAACGTGATGATCTGCGCCACGTGGTCGCCGCCGTATTTTCTGCGGACGTAGGCGATCACCTCGTCCCGCCGGTCGTCCTGGAAGTCCATGTCAATGTCCGGCATCTCGCGGCGCTCTAGGTTGAGGAACCGCTCGAAGACCAGGCGATGCCGCAGGGGATCGATGTCGGTGACGCCCAAGCAGTAGAGCACGAGGCTTGCGGCCGCGCTGCCACGCACACCGAAGAGAATGCCCTGCTTGCGGGTGAATGCTGCGATGTCCCAGACAACCAGCATGTAGTTGGCGAACTGGGTCTTCTCGATGACGTACAGCTCGTAGTCCAGGCGTTGCTGAGCTTCCGGTGAGGGGTCCCGGTAGCGTGCGGCCAAGCCGTCCTTGCACAGCTTCTCCAGGTACTCCTCCGGCGTCATGCCGTCCGGCGTCTTGAACTCAGGAATGCGAAGCTGCGAGAAGTCCAGCTCCAGGTTGCACAGGTCCGCAATCCGCTGAGTGTTGGCAATCGCCTCCGGCAGGTCGGCGAAGAGCTCCTCCATCTCCTCGGGGCTCTTCAGGTAGTAGGAGTCGTCCGACATCTTCATGCGCTTATCGTCGAGCAGGTTGGTGTTCGTGTGAATGCAGATGAGAAGGTCTTGCGCCTCCGCGTCCGCCTGATTCGTGTAGTGGGCATCGTTGGTCGCAACGAGGGGCAGGCCCGTGTCCCGCGACAGTCGAAGCAGGGCTTCGTTCAGCTGGTCCAGCTCCGGCACGTTCTTGTGACGCTGCATCTCCAGGTAGAAATCGTCGAACGTGTCGCGGTACCACAGCGCGGACTCGCGGGCGTCGTCGTAACGGCCTTCTATCAGGAGCTTGGGCACCTCGGCCGTCGGGCAGCCCGAAAGTGCGATCAGGCCCGAGCTGTGCAACCGCAGTAGCTCCTTGTCCACCCTTGGCTTGTAGTAGAAGCCCTCCAGGTGGGACTTGGAGGAGAGCTTGAGTAGATTCTGATACCCCTCCATGTTGCGGGCCAGCAAAAGCAGGTGATAGGGGCTCCGGTCTGCGGCAGTCTTGCTGTGACGGCTGCCCTGGGCAAGGTAGGCCTCCAGGCCGATGATGGGCTTGATGCAGGCCTCCTTGCACGCGGTGTAGAAGTCTATTGCGCCGTAGAGGCCCCCGTGGTCGGTGATGGCGAGGGCGGTCATGCCGAGGTCGCGGGCGCGCTCGACCATCGGGCCAATGCGGCTCAGGCCGTCGAGCATGCTGAACTCGGTGTGGTTGTGGAGGTGGACGAACAATTCTGCCCCGGATGGAAAAACTTCCGTGATTATAGCATTGCGCCGGGTCTCCGGCACTACATGTTGTGGGGGATTTCGGCCGGATTTCCCGACTTCGCGTGGCCGCCATACTAGTGTCACCGAGAGCAGGGTTTGTTGGAAGACCTCAGTGTGACTGTGCTAATTCAAAGTTGAATCTTGAATTAGCACAGTTTCAGCCGCTCGATTTCTCCAGCCTGTTCGGCCGGGAGCACAGAGTGTGACGCCACCCTGGGCGCGGCTTACTTGCCCCGGAATTCGGGTGGACGCTTTTCCAGAAACGCGCGAACGGCCTCTCTCGCATCCTCCGTAGCCAAGAGTAGCGCGTTGGCCTCGCGCTCTCGCTGCATTGCTGAGGCCAGATCAGTGACTTCGTCTCCGCTCAGCATTGCGCGCGTGGCGCGGACGGCCAGCGGTGGGTTGGCGGCGATATCGTCAGCCAGGGCCGCGGCATCCAGCATGAGCCTGTCCGCAAGCACCACGCGGCTGACCAGCCCCCTTTCCAACGCCCACTGAGAATCGTAGACGGCGCCGGTGAGCGCCATCTCCATAGCTGCCGCGGCGCCAACCACCCTTGGCAGGAGGAGAGACGCGCCCGAATCGGGCACCAGCGAGCGCTTGACGAAGATGGAGGCGAAGCCTGCGTCCTGCGAGGCTATTCTGATGTCGCACGCCAGGGCGATTGCCAGGCCGGCCCCGGCCGCAACGCCGTTCACCGCTGCAATCACCGGCTGAGGCATACTTCGGATCCGTGCGCTCAGATCAGTGATGCGGAGACCCGGCTTAACATCACCGGCGTCCGTACCGGGCCCGAGCAGCTCGTTAACGTCCGCTCCTGAGCAGAAGCCTCGGCCTGAACCTGTCAGAATCGCAACGCGTACGTTGCCGTTCCCCGCAATCTCAGCCAGGGCCAAGTGCAGCTCCGCCGCCATTCGGGACGTGAGCGCGTTCAGCTTCTCCGGCCTGTTCATCGTCACGCAGGCGACGTGGCCGGAGCATTCCACTTCAACGTGCATGCGGCTATCCGTGGTCATGGAGGAGGGCAGCAGTCAGGTTCGACGTGCAGCAGACATTATACCGCACAGGAGAGCTGAGGAGTGCCGACGCGACCGGAACAGGAGGGACACGACTGCAGAGAGGCGAGGGTGGCTGAACTGAAATACCAAGCCCCACAAGCGCCAAGCAGGCCTGCCGACAGAATCCAGGAGCCTGGCTTGGCCATTTCGGCCGCCAAATGGAGCGGTGCCTTACTAGTCCAAGCAAGGCCGCCTGACTCGAATGGGTGATTCAGGCGGCCTCTCTTGCTTGGTAGATTACCTATGCCTTGCCGATGCGGAACATCTTGATGCCGCACTTCGGGCAGATGCCCTGGGTTGCTGGACGACCGTTCTTCATGGTGATGGCCTGGGTATCGCTCATCTCCTGCTGAGAACGGCACTTCACGCAATAGCCCTGCATGGAGTCACCTCCAGAATTAGATTGTGCCTATTCTATAACAGGTTGGTCGCAAGCGTAACCCAATTTTGAGACAATTTAGGCTATTTCGGGGGCTGCGGGGCAGCAGGGACCAGGTATTCCGGCGAAATCGGAACCGCTCCTTGCTCATCGCCTTGTTCCCACCAGAGCAGTGTGACCTGGGGATCGCCCAGCTCGTGACGGAATGTCACTCGTATCGGGTGCGTGCCGGGCGTCAGTCGCGAGGCGCCGCTGCGGGACTCGAAGGCGGCGACCGCTCCCTCCGCGAGCCCCGGGTTGTCCACCACGACCGAGTCTCCAATCGTCAGTGTGGCCGGGCCGCTTGAGTCCAGTCTGAACCCGTAGTCGCCTGCTTTATCGATGAGCAGGCCACCCTCCCAGCGGATCCTGAACTCGCCGACGTATGGGCGCTTGTGGAAGAAGAAGGAGAGCATGGGGTCGATTTGCTGGTACGCCTCGGTGGGCACTTCTGGGAATCTGGGCGCCATGTACGTGCCCAACAGGCCATGAGAACGATCGCCAAAGTAGAGGTTGGGCGTGCTCACGACACTCGGCTCAGCTCCGGGATGTGACCACGTCAACCTCGTACGGCCGTCCGTGTCCCGCACCACGTCCCGCACCTCAAGGCTGTGGAAGCCCACTGCAAGCGGAATCTCGATTTCACCCGGGCCGCTAAGCACCTCCGCGCCATCTATCGTGAGCGTTGCGTCACGCGATCCCTCGAGGGTGATCCTGTACGTGCTGAAGTCGCGCACGTAGAGCGAGCCGGTCCACTCGGCGGCGAGCGGCAGTCTCTTGCCGTACTCGCGCCAGGCAAGGTCGATGCGAGACACCCTGTCCTCCGTATCGGCACGCTGCCCCTCCGTCTGAGTGGCCAGTCGGAGCGCTATCCCCTGCGCCCGGTACACGTCGAGCGAGTCCACCTCCATCGAGTAGAGGAGAGGCTGCTCCGGCCCCCTGCCGAAGTCCACCAGCGTGAAGCTCCGTCCGGGATAGAATTGCTCGAATCGGTCGAAGTGCTGCTGTTGTCGCGTATCGAAGTAGACCAGAGCGCCATCACCGCTGCCCGCTGCGGGTGGATGCCTGGCAGGCACAAATGTCTCGATGCGCAGCGGTTCGTCCACCAAGTAGCTGATGACCGGGTAGTGGGGCAGGTACGGCGAAAGTACCACGTCGTAGTCAGACGATGGCAGGGCTTGCAGGCGGCGGGCGACCTCGGTCTGCTCCGGGCTGAATGATGCCCAGGAGATCAGGTTGTCCCTCTGGAGGTGGAAATAGGTGTGGAAGTTGTCGTAGGCGGTGACTGCGAGACCGAGCGCCAGCGGCACGCCCAGGGCGACGGCAGCATGCCGTGGCGTGGGGAACAGGTTCGCCGCAGGGATCATTACGGCCGCAATGCCGACGCCCGCGAACGCGTAGGCCACCGGCAGCGCTCCCACGACTCGCAGGCTGTTCGGTGCTTCTATGGGCAGTGTGATCAGGCCCGGCAGCAGCGCAACGAAGAACCACACCAGCAGGAGAAACGGCACGGGACGGTGCGGCCTCGACAGGCAGTACAGGAAGCCAAGCACTGCCATTGCCCCGGCTCCAAACGACAGCATCGGCTCCAATGGCACTCCATGGCGGCCGTTCACGTCGCCGCTGTAGTTGAACATGAGGAGGTAGTTGTCCAGGTTCACCCCAATCGAGGTGAGCGGGTCGATAGTGGGTCCCATGTTGAGCGACGTGACAACTGCGGCCCTCCCCCAGAAGAACTCGACGTTCGTGACGGCGTACTGCAGCAGGGGCGCCGCGACCAGCACTGCGCCGGCTGTGAACGACGCCGCACGCGCAAGGGTTTCGCGAGCGGGCGGTCGGTACATCACAATAGCGAACCCTGCGAAGAGAAGCAGCGCGGCAGGCATGGTCCTGAGTGCCTGGTAGAACCAGAACCCGGAGCCAAGAACCATGCCGGCAAGCGCGAACGACGCCACGTCATTCCTGCGCAGTGCCCACAGGAAGGTTAACACCACTCCGACTCCGAGGAGGGTCGCAGTCGTGCCAGGCATCCCGCTGCGGCCCCACGTGATGTCCCAGCTCGATACCGCCACCAGGAACGCGACCAGCAGCGCGATGCGCCATCCCATGAGGCGGCGCAGTAGCAGGTACAGCAGCAGGATGAAACCCACATCGAGCAACGCCGACGGCAGCCTCACCGCCGTGGCGCTTCTGCCGAGAACGGCCACCGATGCAGCCTGTACTGCGATGAACGGGGACGCGAGGTTTGCGGCCGGCACGAAGATGGGGCGGTGCGAGCTGTCCTCCAGCATCTCGACTGCGCTCATGCCGTGGACGGCCTCATCAAACCACAGCCCGAACGGGAGGCTCTCCAGCGCAACTACGCGTAGCAGCAGCGCGAGACCGAGTATGGCACCCACGGCGGCAATCTCGACGCGGGTGGAGGCGGACGGCCGCTTGACCACCCCTCTGAGCCTGCGCATGACGTCGACGGGCGATGGTCGCAGCAGCACGTAGAGGAATGCGATCACGCTGGCGGCGTGGAACGCCCAGGCCAGCGCGTCGTCGGGGTTGGAGTGGGAGCGAAACAGGCTAAACGCAAGAAAGGGCAGAGCGACTAGCAGTGCCAGGACCAGCCGGCGCAGGCTGTGTGCTTGACCGATTCGCTCGGGAGTGGCCGGCGTGAGCGGGTCACTGCGGAACAGAGCCGTCTCGCGGGGCCGGGCCGCGACGAGAGCGGCGCCTCCTGCGGCGAACAGCAGCAGCCCAATCGCCAGTGAGTCCGCGTGTTCGAGGAAGTACTGGCCCGCAAGCGCCAGGGCCAGCGCCGCCAGCGCAAGGAAACCTCTGGTCTGCGCGGCGTTCAACTGCTACCCGGAGTCCTCCGCCACGATGTCCGACTCCTCGGCAAGCACGAGCCACGGCTCGCCCCACTGGTCGGGGCTTTCGGTGTCCCACTCCTCACTCTCGCTGCCGCGCTTGAAGCGCAGACCCCAGTCGCCTCCGTAGAGAAGGAACGCGCTGCCGGCTCCAGAGTCGGAAATGCGCGCGTAGTACGCCGGGCACGGTGAGCCGCCGCCATCGCTCTGCCAGCCCGTCACCCAGTGCAGCTCTTCCGGCCAGTGCGGGCCTGCGATGCGCACCTGACGCACGCGAACCGAGCTACCAAGGCGCTGATAGGTCAACAGCGGAAGGCCCGGACAGTTGTCGTTGTCCTCCACTTCCAGCGAGATGAACCCCTGTCCTTCCAAGGCTACTCCTCCTCGCCGGTGTCCAGGCCAAGCGATACAAGCTCGGCGCGCAGCGTTTCAGTCCAGTCCTGCAACGGAACCGATAGAGGCACCACAATCTCGACCTCGCCGGTGTCCAGCAGACGCACGGCGCCGGGGTCCTCCTTGCCCAGGGGCACGGAGACCTGCTCGCGGTCGATTCCAAGTTCGTCTGTGACCTCGAATATGAGGAACATGTCCTCCATTCCGATGGTATCATCTTCCATAGCAGCGATTCGCTCCGGTATGACGTGCCGGCGCAGCGCAGGCTGGAGTGCCGCGCACTGCGAAGCCGGCCAAGGCGTATAGTAGCCGTGGTGCTGCTGAGCGTCAACAAGCATCGCAACTGCGCGGGTGGGCGAGTTTTGCGGGGGTTGCGCATATGGGTTATCATGAATGCGGAGCGCGGCGCGACCCACTAACGGGTTGCGACGATTGGAGGGAAGCTTGATGGTCCGGCCCGCGTACAGCCCGGAGCGCGTCATAGAGCGGGAGGAGTCTGTACCTCCGGGACAGTTCGTCACAGACAAGTTTCCCGTCTTCACCTACGGCCGAACGCCAGAAATCGACATTGCGGAGTGGCGGCTGCGACTGTTCGGCCTCGTAAACGACGTAACCCTAACCTGGAGTGACTTGATGGCACTGCCGCAGACGTCCCTATCGGCAGACATGCACTGCGTCACTCGCTGGAGTCGGCTGGACAACCTGTGGACGGGCGTGGCCTTCGGCGAGGTGCTGCGCCTGGCCGACCCATCACCGGACGCCCGGTTCGTGACCGTTCACTGCTACGGAGGCTACACCACCAACCTGTCACTGGACGTGCTGCGAGGCTCGGACGTGCTCTTGGCCCACTCCCACGACGGGCGTCCACTATCACGAGAGCACGGCTGGCCCCTCCGGCTCGTTGTGCCGGGCCGCTACGGGTGGAAGAGCGCGAAGTGGGTGAGCGGCATTGAGTTCATGGCGCAGGACAGGCCGGGCTTCTGGGAGGTCCGGGGCTATAGCAGCAGCGCGGACCCCTGGCTGGAGGAGCGCACTTGGGCATCCGGCGGAGCACGGGAACGGACGAAACAGTCGTGACGCTCAGGAGCTGGCTCTGAGGGCCGGATATCTGCACTGCATCGGCGGGGCCAGCGGCGACATGCTGCTGGGCGCGCTGCTCGACGCGGGACTGCCGCTCGAAGGCCTGCGCTCCGAGCTAGCCAAGCTGCCGGTGGACGGATTCTCTCTTGAAGCGGACGTGGCTCATCGCGGCGTCATCCGCGGGACGCTGGTCACGGTGTCGCACGAGCCTCGGGCAGCGGGCGCGTACACCATGCGCGACTTCATGGGCATGGTTGACGGCAGCGTGCTTGCCGCTCCGGTCAAGAAACGCGCCCGCCTCGTCCTGGAGCGGCTGGAGGAGGCCGAGACGCGCGTTCACGGCGAAGGCCACGCGCTCCACGAGCTTGGCGACCTGGACACTATTGTCGACGTGGTGGGAGTCGTGGCCGGGCTGTCGCTCCTGGGCATTGACAAGCTGTACTCGTCGCCGCTGCCTTGCGGCTGGGGCGTCATTGCATCTCGAAAGGGGCAGCTGCCGTCGCCCGCGCCGGCCACCATGCAGCTCATTCACATGTCGGGCGCGAAGGTCGTCCCGCCGCGCGGGCCGTACCTGTCGGCCGGCGAGTTGGTTACGCCCACAGGCGCAGCGCTCATTACCACGCTTGCGGACTTCGACGCTCCGCCCATGCGCGTCGAGCGTCTGGGGTACGGCGCAGGCTCGCGCGACTCGGAGGAGATCCCGAACGTGCTGGCGCTGTGGGTAGGCGAGGCCGAGGAGAGCGTCGCTGCGCCGCAGGTGTCGCTGCTTGAGACCAACATCGACGACTCGACACCGGAGCTTCTGGGGCACGTTCAGGACGTGCTCATGGGCAGGGGAGCGCTCGACGCGTGGTTCACGCCCATACAGATGAAGAAGAACCGGCCTGCGGTGACGCTCAGCGTGATCTGCCGTCCCGGCATGGAGTCTGACCTGGCCGGCGCGATTCTGAAGGAGACAACGACGCTGGGAGTCAGAGTCCAGACTCTGAGGCGGTACGAGGCGGACCGGGAGGTCGTAGCGGTGAACACGACGCTGGGACGGGCCGGAGTCAAGGTGAAGCGTGTGGGCGGCCGCGTGGCGGGCCTTTCGCCGGAGTTCGAGGACTGCCGTGAGATTGCGCTGCGGGAGGGTCTGCCCCTGCATGAGGTGTACAGGAGGGTCGAGAGGGATGCCAGAGCAGAGCTTGGCATTGAATAAGGTGCGAGGGCACGCGTGGGTAGCCGGCCCCGTTCAATCCCTTCGACAGGCTCAGGGTGAGCGGGTTGACGTGCGCCTGCGCGCCTTCCCAAGTGTCCACCGATCGATGAACACTGACCGCGGCAAAGGAGGGTAGCCCGTGGAAACGTCACGCTCCGCCAACCTGTTTGGACGGTCGCAGGCCCTCATTCCGGGCGGCGTGAACAGCCCTGTGCGCTCGTTCCGCGCCGTGGGAGGTGGGCCGCTCTTCATCCGGCGCGGCCAGGGTTCCCGCGTGTGGGACGCGGACGGCAACGAGTTCATCGACTACGTGCAATCGTGGGGGCCGCTGGTCCTCGGCCACGCGCACCCTGAGGTCGTGGACGCTCTGAGCGAGGCGCTTTCGAGAGGGCTTACCTTCGGCGCGCCCACGGAGGGTGAGTTGGAGCTGGCGGAGCTCATCACCAACGCGCTGCCGTCGGTGGAGATGGTGCGGCTGGTCAGCTCCGGCACGGAGGCGGCAATGAGCGCCGTGAGAGCGGCGAGAGCGTTCACGGGCCGTGACAAGATCATCAAGTTTGCGGGCTGCTACCACGGCCACGCCGATGGCCTGCTGGTGGAGGCAGGCTCAGGAGGCGCGACCTACAGCGTGCCCAACAGCGCCGGGGTTCCCGCCGCGTACGCAGGCGAGACGCTCGTGGCACGCTACAACGACCTGGCGTCCGTCGAGAGGCTCTTTGAGGCGCACGCAGGCGGTGTGGCGGCCGTGATACTGGAACCGGTCGCCGGTAACGTGGGTGTGATTCCACCCTCGGACGGCTTCCTGGAAGGGCTGAGGACGCTCACGCGCAGGGAGAGGGCTCTCCTCATATTCGACGAGGTGATAACGGGGTTCAGAGTGGCGTACGGAGGCGCTCAGACGCTCTACGGCGTGACTCCGGACCTGACGTGCCTGGGCAAGATCATCGGCGGGGGCCTGCCCGTTGGCGCGTACGGCGGTCGCAGGGAGGTCATGGAGGTTGTGGCGCCTCTCGGCTCCATGTATCAGGCTGGGACGCTCTCCGGCAACCCGCTTGCGGTGACGGCGGGCATGGCCACGCTCAGGGCGCTCGCGCGGCCGGGCGTGTACGAGGGCCTGGAGTCGCTGTCGTCGAGACTGGTTCAGGGCATCGCGGCTGCGGCCGCGGAGACACACCTGCCGCTGGTCATGAATCGAGTAGGCTCCATGATGTCGGCGTTCTTCAATGACGGGCCGGTTGTTGATGCGGACTCTGCGATGAACAGCGACCGCGTCCGCTATGCCGCGTACTTCCGGAGAATGCTGGAGAGCGGCGTGTACCTGGCGCCGTCCGCGTTCGAGGCGGCATTCCTGTCCACCGCGCACACGGAAGCAGACGTGGACTACACCATCCAGGCGGCGGCGCGGGCGCTGGAACCTCACCCTGCCCAGTGACGCAGGCAGCGGCGCGGCTGTCCGCATATTCCTCAAAACTGGGCCAACCTTCAAAATCTCTTCAAAGTGCGGTGGTATAACGTACTCAACGGGCCACGTACTATGTGACAGGAGATTTGCCATGAGGAAGCGTTGGATTGTGTTTTCCATTCTTGCGGGACTGCTCGCGGCCGGCCTGGTGGGTGGCGCGGTCCTTGCCCAGAGCACAGATGATGGAAAAGTGTACATATTCAAAGAGTCTAGCAGGAGCGACATTCTGACAAGGGTTGCCGAGATCCTGGACGTCGAGCAGGGGCAAGTAGAGGACGCGTTCGAGCAAGCGACTCGCGAGCGCGCGGAACAGAAGTCTGCGGACTTGCTGGCGAAGCTCGTGGAGTTGGGCGTGCTCACTCAGGAGGAGGCTGACGCCAACCAGGCATGGCTCGATGCGAGGCCGGAGATACTGGACTTCCCGGGTTTCAGGGGATACGGAGCGTGGGGCGGCGTTCATCATGGCAAGGGCTTCCATAGATTCGGCGGAGAGCTGGAGGAGAAGACGGCGGAGTGGCTGGCCAAGCTCGTGGAGATGGGCCACCTCACGCAGGAGCAGGCGGACGCCTACCAAGCATGGATCGATGACATGCCTGATATCGACTTCCCAAGCTTCATGGGCTACAGAGGATACGGAGCATGGGGCGACTGGCATCACGGAAAGGAAGGCTACGGGTTTGGTGGCAAGCGCTAGACAAATGCGAGCCTGATACGGCCCCGGCGCCACCAGTCCCGACAGGTTCAAGGATTCCGGCGAGCGGTTCAGGTCGCACCTTATGGTTCGAGGGGCGGGGCCGGATGCTCCGCCCCTCTGCAATCCGGCAGGCGAATGACGATAGGGACGACACAATGGGCAGCACGATTCTGATAGTTGAAGACGATCCGGGCACCCTGGAGATCGTGGCGATGTACCTGCGGCGCGATGGCCACAAGGTGGTCACCGCCGTAGATGGCAGGGACGGGCTGCGGCTCGCCAGGGAGGCATCGCCGGACCTGGTCGTGCTGGACCTCATGCTGCCCGGCTTGGACGGTATGGAGGTGTGCCGCAACCTGCGTGCCGAATCGCAGGTGCCGGTGGTGATGCTGACCGCGCGCGTGGAGGAGGAGGACAGGCTGGCCGGCCTTGACCTGGGCGCAGACGACTACGTGACCAAGCCATTCAGCCCGCGTGAGCTTGCGGCCCGCGTGCGCGCAGTCCTCAGGCGCACCGCACGCGACGAGCTGGAGCGCGGCCCCTCGGAGATGAGCTGCGGCGAGGTCCGCATCGACCTGCGCGACCACGCTGCGTATGTGAAGGAGTGCAGGCTCACGCTCACGCCGACGGAGTTTCGTCTTCTGACACTGATGATGCGAGAGCCGGGCAGGACGTTCACCCGCGAGCAGATCATCGACAGGGTGTTCGGCTACGACTTCGACGGGTTCGACAGGACGGTGGACGCACACGTTTCCAACCTGCGGCGCAAGCTGGAAGCTCAGAACGGCGGTCATCGATACATTCATACGATATACGGCGTTGGGTACAGGTTCGGGCATGAGTAAGTGGTTTTTCAGTCTGCAGTTCCGTTTGATTGCGGCCTTTGCCCTCGTGCTGGCGCTCGCCCTGACCAGCGTCAGCATCTACGTGGGCTTCACTGCGAACCAGGCGGCGGAGCAGTTCGACCGAGAGGTCGAGGAGGCGAGAGCCGCGAGGATAGGCCAGATGATCACCGAGTACTACGCGGCCACGAGGGGATGGGGCGGCCTTCAGGCGGCCGTTGAGCAGGCCGGGGCTCTCTACGGCGTGCGCGTGGTGGTGAGGGACGAAAGCGGGGCGATAGTCGCCGACTCCAACGCGGGCGTCTCAGCGGCCGCGAGCAATCCGAGCATCTTCAACTGGCAGGACAAGCCGCTGCTGAGCCGCGGCGAGCACGTAGGCACTGTTGCGCTCGGGCCGGACATAGCACCCCTGGAGGTTGAGGAGCCTGAGGTGTCGATTCTTGCCTCGGCGTTGAACCGCTCGCTGCTGTGGACGGGCCTTGCGGCAATGGCAGGAGGTGTGCTCATCGTGTCCCTGCTTTCGAGGCGCGTGCTGGCGCCGGCGCGAGACCTCAGCGCGGCGGCCACCCGGCTGGGAGCCGGTGACCTATCGCAACGCGTTGAGGTCCGCGGCCTGGACGAGATAGCCAACCTCGGCCGCACGTTCAACTCGATGGCCGAGGACCTGGAGAGCGCCGAGCAGCAGCGGCGGAGCCTGATGGCCGACGTCGCGCACGAACTCCGCACGCCCGTGTCCAACATTCAAGGCTACCTGGAGGCGGTGCGGGACGGCCTGATGCAGCCCACAGCCGACACAATCGATACGATTCATCAGCAGGTGCTCCACCTCACGCGCCTCATCGAGGACCTGAGGCTGCTGGCGCTCGCCGAGGCGGGGGCCCTGCGGCTGGACCTGATGCCGGACTCGCTGGACGAGGTGCTGCGCCGGTCGATGGAGGCCGTTAGGCCGCGAGCCGAGGCGCGGGGCATATCGCTGGCGATGGACGCGGCGCCAAACCTGCCGCTTGTGGAGATGGACAGGACCAGGATAGCCCAGGTTGTGGGCAACCTGCTGGAGAACGCCATTACGCACACTCCGGAGGGCGGCAGCGTGACCGTACTGGCGGAACCGGCAGGCGGTGCGGTCGTACGGGTGACTGTCGTGGACACGGGTTCCGGCATGTCGGACGCGGACGCCGACAGGGTGTTCGAGCGGTTCTATCGCGTCGACCCGTCCCGCGCCCGCTCCACGGGCGGCGCCGGCTTGGGCCTGACCATCGCACGGCAGCTCGTGGAGGCACACGGCGGCAGCATTCACGCAGAGAGCGAGATCGGCGAAGGCAGCCGGTTCGTCTTCGAATTGCCCGTCGGGCAGGCGGGCTCAGATTATGGGGAGCGGAGTCCCCGGGAGGAGGTGTGAGAGTGACATGGTTGAGAAGTTGTCCAAGGTGCTTGGCAGGTGACGTAACGGAAAACAGGGACATGTACGGCAGCTTTGTCCTCTGTATCCAGTGCGGCTACTACCTGACAGACCGGGAGATAGCGAGGCTGTGGGACTTCCACAGCTTGAGTAGAGGGACGGCTCTGGGCAACCGGCTCGAGCCTGTTCCAAGCGTGCTTGCAAGGAGGTGAGATGATGAGCGGAATCAGCACGCGAGTATCGGTTCCCATTTGGCTGGTGACATCTGGCCTGATCCTGATGGCGCTGAGCGCCCTGGCCCTTTCGCTGAGCATCGGAGCGCTCACGGCTCCAACGGCGTCGGCCGCCGTGCTCTACGACGAGGACAGGGTGGTTTCCCTGTTCGAGAACGCAGACCCGGCGGTGGTGGTCGTTCAAACGGAGGGGGAGATCGTTGGGCGGAACCCATTTGGGTTTCCGTTCCGGGATCCGGACTTTAGCTGGGGATTCGGTACTCTGCCCAGCGAGCCGGAGTTCGTATTCCCGCAGTTCGGGCAGGGGTCCGGATTCCTGATCGACGCCGAGGGCCACATCCTGACCAATCACCACGTGGTCGATGACGCCACGACGGTAACGGTCGTGCTATCGAACGAGGACAGGCTGGAGGCAGAGGTGTTGGGGTACAGCTCGTGGCACGACGTCGCCCTGCTGAAGGTTGACGCCGCGTCTGTGAGCGGCATCCAGCCGCTTCCGCTGGCAGACTCCGGCCTGGTCAAGCCGGGGCAGATGGCGGTTGCCATCGGCAGCCCGCACGGCCTGGAGAACACGGTGACCGTGGGCGTGGTGAGCGGAATCGAGCGCACCCGCGGCGGGGTCTCTTCCAGTCCCATCGCAGGCATGATTCAGACGGACGCGTCCCTTACGTCCGGCAACTCCGGCGGCCCGCTGCTGAACTCCAGCGGTCACGTGATCGGCATCAATACCTCAATCGAGATCACGTCTAGCGGCCCCAGCGGCATAGGGTTCGCTGTGCCCATCAACGCAGCCAAGGAGTTGATGCCTCGCTTCCTGGAAGGGGAGACCGTGGCGCGGCCCTGGCTGGGCATAAGCGGAAGGGCGCTAAGCGACTCCCTGGCCGAGACGCTGGGCATCGACGTGACCGAGGGCGTGTTTGTGTCATCGGTCAGCGAGGCCAGCCCGGCCGCTGCGGCCAGATTGCAGGCTGGATCATTCGAGGTCATGCCTGACGGTTCAATCTCCGCAACGCGTGGCGACATCATCACGGCTGTTGACGGCGTGAAGGTGACCTCCGTTGAGGACATCATCGCCCACTTCAGCACAAAGCAGCCGGGCGACTACGTGACACTGACCATCCTGCGCGACGGCGACACCATAGAGGTCAGCGTGGCACTTGGAGAGTGGCCGGGCAGGTAGCGCTAGGAAGCAACTCCGGCTCCGCAAAAGGACGGGGCGCCGCAGGATTAGAGCCCGCGGCGCCCCGTTTCGCGCTAACGTGCTTTTGGGGACTAGACTTCCCTGTACTCCCCCTCTATCGTGCCCTCCGGCGGCGGCTCTGGATCGAAGCCGCCCGGGTCGTTCGGGTCAGCGCCCGGGGGTGATCCGCCGGCTTGGCTGTAGACGGCCTGCCCAACCTTCTGTAGCGACTCCTGGAGCTCCTGCACGCGCTGATTGATGAGTGCCGTGTCCTCGCCCTGCAGCGCCTCACGCAGCTGCGCGATCTTGCCCTCCAGTTCCTCCTTCAGGTCGGCGGGCACAGCATCGGCGTTGTCACGGAGCAGCTTTTCCGCGTTGTAGACAACGGTGTCAGCCGTGTTGCGAGCCTCCACACTCTCGCGCCTCCTCCGGTCCTCATCCGAGTAGCGGGAGGCGTCCTCAACCAGCCGGTCGATCTCCTCCTTGCTGAGGCCGGAGCTGGCGGTGATGGTGATGCGCTGCTCCTTGTTCGTGGCCTTGTCCCTGGCCGATACGTTGAGAATGCCGTTCGCGTCGATGTCGAAGGTGACGTCGATCTGAGGGATGCCCCTGGGGGCGGGCAGAATGCCGTCCAGCATGAACCTGCCGATGGACTTGTTGTCGGCGGCCATTGGGCGCTCGCCCTGCAGCACGTGCACCTCCACGCTGGTCTGGCCGTCCGCGGCGGTGGTGAAGGTCTCGGTCTTGGCCGTCGGGATGGTGGTGTTGCGGTTGATCAGGGCAGTGGTCACGCCGCCCAGCGTCTCGATGCCCAGGGTCAGTGGCGTGACGTCCAGCAAGAGGATGTCGGTCACGTCGCCCTGGAGCACGCCTGCCTGGATGGCCGCGCCGGCGGCGACCACCTCGTCCGGGTTCACTCCCCGGTGAGGCTCCTTGTTGAACAACTCCTTGACCTTGTCCACGACGGCAGGCATGCGGGTCATGCCGCCCACCATGACCACCTCGTCTATCTGGTCTCGCGTGAGGCCGGCGTCGGAGAGGGCCTGGCGGCACGGGGCTGCCGTGCGCTCGATGAGGTCACCAACCAGCTGCTCCAGCTTGGCGCGGGTGAGGTTCATGGACAGGTGCTTTGGGCCGGAGGCGTCTGCGGTGATGAACGGCAGGTTGACCTCGGTCTGCACGACATTGGAGAGCTCCATCTTGGCCTTCTCGGCGGCCTCCTTGAGGCGCTGGAGCGCCATGCGGTCCTGCTTGAGGTCGATGCCCTGCTCGCGGCGGAACTCCTCGCAGATCCAGTCGATGATGCGCTCGTCGAAGTCGTCACCGCCGAGTAGCGTATCGCCGTTGGTGGCCTTGACCTCGAACACGCCCTCGCCGATCTGGAGGATGGAGATGTCGAACGTGCCGCCGCCCAGGTCATACACGGCGATGGTCTCGTCGCCCTTGCTGTCCAGCCCGTAGGCCATGGAGGCGGCGGTAGGCTCGTTGATGATGCGCAGAACGTCCAGCCCTGCGATCCTGCCGGCGTCCTTGGTTGCCTGTCGCTGGCTGTCGTTGAAATAGGCGGGCACGGTGATGACGGCCTGCGTGATGCGCTCCCCCAGCTTGGCCTCCGCGTCCTGCTTGAGCTTCTGGAGCACCATTGCAGAGATTTCAGGAGGGGAGTAGGTCTTGCCGGCCATGGACACCTGGCAGTCGCCGTTGGCTGCCCTCACCACCTTGTATGGCAGGCGGTTCATAGCCTTCTGAATGTCGCCGTCGTCGAAGCGGCGGCCCATCAGGCGCTTGATGGAGAATATCGTGTTCTCCGGGTTGGTGATCGATTGGCGCTTGGCGATCTGGCCCGTGTAGCGCTCGCCTGAGTTGGCGTTCACGGCCACGACCGATGGCGTCACGCGTGCGCCTTCGCTGTTCTCCAGCACCTGGGATTCGCCAACCTCAATGACCGCCATGCACGAGTTTGTGGTGCCCAGGTCAATGCCCAGTACCTTTGGCATCAGCTTGTCTCCTTTCCGAATGGACTGGTATTAGCTCTTCTTGGAAACGGTAACCTGTGCAGGGCGAAGGACCCTGCCGTTGAACTTGTATCCCTCTCGAATGACAGACAGGACGGTGCCCTCCTCGCTCGAATCGCTCACCTCGTATGCGATTGACTCGTGCTGTGCCGGGTCGAACTGGGCGTCAAGCGCGTCGATGCGCGTCACGCCGAACGACTCCAGGACGGTCGCCAGGTTGCGTCCCACAAGCTCCACGCCCGCAAGCCAAGCCGAGATCGCCTCGTCCCGCGGGATGTGGCGCAGAGCGCGATCGAAGTCGTCCAGGACGGGCAGCAGGCGCAGGACCAGGTTGGCGTTGGCCTGCCGCTGCAGCTCCTCACGCTCCTCCTCCACACGGCGCTTGTAGTTGAGCGAGTCCGCCTGCACGCGCTGGAGCAGGTTGCGGAACTGGTCAACCTCTCGCTGCGCTTCCTCCAGACGCGCCTGCAAAAGGTCGCCTTCCGATTCCACCTCCTGCGTGGAGTCGCCGGCGTCCATCTCTTCCTGTTTACTCATCTTTGATAGTCCCTCTACGCTCCTGCCAATCCTACACCTTGGGGAGGCTGTCGGGGAAGACGGCTCCCAGATCCCGCAGGATCTCATCGAGTTCCCGTTCGATGAAGCGGCCGGGGGCCTCGTGGCGGGAAACATCCTGCACTCGCCGGCGCAGGTCGATAATGCGGTTCACCAGGGACAGGGCGAACTCCACGCCCGCCAGGTTCATGCCCAGGTTGTTCACCATGTAGCGTATCAGCCTCACCCTCAGCACGTCCTCCGCGGAGTACAGGCGCAGCATGCCGATGCTGCGCGTGGGCGTCACCAGGCCCAGCCGCTCGTACTTGCGCAGTGTCTGGGGATGCACGTTCAGTATGCGTGACGCCACGCTGATCACGTAGACTCCGCCTCGCGGATCGAATGCCGGTGGAGAGTCAGTAGGTTGGGCGTCAACTTCGCCCGAGGCGCTCAGGCTATGCCTGTCTCGAGTCTCGGCGGCGAGGGACCCCGGTGTGTCCGGGTCCAACTCGCTCGTTATGGTGCGGACTCGCTGAATGGTGCGCCTGTGGGTGGGCTGTTGCATTCCACTCCTTGCCTGCTATCGGTATTGGTGCGGGTCTGAGAGTGCCGGGGAAGGGGGAGTTTGCGGCTCCGGCGCGGGCCGATTCGCCGTATTTGGAGTATAGGGCTTGATACGCGGCGTGTCAAGTATTATAATGTCTTCGAAGGCAAAAAGCCGCACGGCATGCGATGCATAGGGCGCATGAATCGAAATGGCGAAATCGTGCATCTAATGCGGTGTTGAGTGCAGAGAATCTCAAAGAAGGGGGTGGACCATGTTGGTGCTGAAGGGTTGCCCTCGATGCCGAGGGGACGTCTACTACGACAGAGACTACTATGGGATGTACAAGCAGTGCATCCAGTGTGGGTACCTGGAGGACGTTGACACTTCCCGTGAGCAGGCTGCGGTGGCGGTGGCAGTGAAGCCCAGCAAGAAAGCTGCGTGATCAGCTCTTCCGCAGTCAGCCGGGGGCGTTGGCAACCGACGCCCCCGGCTTCTTCCTTAAGGCCGAGTTCAGGTTGCCTGAAACGAATCCCCCAAGATCCAGGGCTGCGTAGAGGTATCCCAGGCCGCGCATGTCGGCCACAAGCTTCTCCCTGACGCCGGGTTCCAGCAGCAGCGCCATGTCCTCTGCCTCAACCTCAATGCGCGCGATCGTGTCGTGGTGGCGGACCCGGAACTGCCGCAGTCCCAGCTCGCGAAGCAACTCCTCCGCCTTGGCGATGCGCCCCAGCGCCTCTACCGATACCGGCGAGCCGAACGGAATGCGCGACGAAAGACACGGCTGCGCCGGCTTGTCCCACGTCGGCAGGCCGCGCAGGCGTGACAGCTCGCGGATGTCGGCCTTGGTCAGTCGCGCCTCCACCATTGGGTTGCGTATGCTGCGCTCCTCGCCGGCCTTGAGGCCGGGGCGGAAGTCCCCAAGGTCGTCGAGGTTCGTGCCGCTGGACACCCACGTCAGGCCCTCGGCCTCGGCGATGGGCTGCAGGCGGGAGTATAGCTCCACCTTGCAGAAGTAGCAGCGGCGGGCGTCATTTGCGACGTAGCGCGGGTCTTCCATTTCGAGAGTCTCGATGACCCGGTGGCGCAGCCCAAGCGATTGCGCTAGCTCCACGGCCTCCTCCAGCTCCGACGGCGCCATGCTGGGCGACGACGCGGTCACCGCCAGGCTGCGGTCGCCAAGGACGTCGCGGGCCGTGGCCGCGAGAAAGGCGCTGTCCACGCCGCCGGAGAAGGCCACGACCGTGGAGCCCATCTCCCGGAGGATGGCCTCAAGGTGGGCCTGCTTTTGCTGTAGCTCCAGTTCAGTTTCGGTCATGCGTGATGTCCTCGCGACTGGTTTCTTCCAGCCGTGCATTCAGCATAGACGCTGAGACGACTGCGCGCAAGTAACCGCGAGCGGCGCGCCCTTACTTCGTCATTCTGAGCGCAGCGAAGAATCTAGGACAATTGTTGGCTCTTGGCCTTGCAAGCGCATGCAACTGTCAGATGCCGGGGCGGGGGTGGAGCTTGCATAGGCTTTAGATTCTTCGACTCCGCTGCGCTTCGCTCAGAATGACGGTGAAGTGTGCATTAGACGATCGCGGGGGCGCTTACGTCGGCGGCCGTGGCGGAAACGCCAGCGCCAGCGCCTCTCCGACTGACGCGGCGCCAAGCAGCCTCACGCCCGCGGGCGGCTCCAGGCTCGCGAACGCTGAGCGCGGGCCGATGCACGACTCGAAGCCCATACGTCCAAGCTCGGACAGCCTGCGCGGGACCTGCGAGGCGCTCCTCAGCTCGCCTCCAAGGCCAATCTCGCCGAGCGCGGACGTTGACTCCGGCAGCGGCGCGTTCCTCAGGCTGGAGGCCAGCGCTAGCGCCATGCCGAGGTCGACCGCCGGCTCCGCGGCCCGAAACCCGCCAGCCACGTTCACGATGATGTCCTGCCCGCCAAGGTTCACGCCTGCGCGCTTCACCAGCACCGCGATGATCATGAGCAGCCGTCCCATGTCCACGCCGTTGGCGACACGGCGGGGAGCGGGAAGCGAAGATGGCGTGGCCAGCGCCTGTATCTCCACCAGCATAGGGCGGGTGCCCTCCATTACAGGCACGACCACTGAGCCTATGGCGTTTGCCTGGCGGGATGAGAGCGCCGCCTCGGACGGGTTGGGCACTTCGATGAGGCCCGCGTCGCCCATCTCGAATACGCCCACCTCGTCTGTGGCGCCGAAGCGGTTCTTCTCGCCGCGCAGCGTTCGGTAAGTGCCCAGGCTGCCGCCCTCCAGGTATAGCACCGCGTCGACCATGTGCTCCAGCGTGCGCGGGCCAGCCAGGTTGCCGTCCTTGGTGACGTGACCTGTGACCATGATGGGCGAACCGCAGGTCTTGGCCTTGCGTAACAGAGCCAGCCCGCACTCCCTCACCTGACCGATGCTGCCTGCGCCGGCCGGCTGGTCGGAGAACGCCACGGACTGAATGGAGTCGACGACAACGAGAGTGGGGGAGAGGCGGTCGAGGTGGTGCAGGATGGCGCCCATGTCGGTCTCCGCGAGCACGTGAAGGCCCTTGCCGGATATTCCGAGCCGGTCCGCCCGCAGCTTTATCTGCTGCGACGACTCTTCGCCCGAGACGTAGAACGCAGGCCCTGCGCGCTCGGCGAGAGCCGCCGCCAATTGCAGCAGCAGTGTGGACTTGCCGACGCCCGGGTCGCCTCCGACCAGCACCAGTGATCCGGGAACGAGGCCGCCGCCCAGAACGCGATTGGCCTCCTCCATCTGGAGCGGCAGCCGGGGGAAGTCCTCGAGCGCAACCGCGGAAAGCTCACGCGGCTCAGATGCACTGGCGGACGCAATCCACGCGCCGCCGCCTTTAGTCGCGGCTCGCGGTGCCTCAACCAGCGTGTTCCACTCGCCGCATGAACGGCAGCGGCCTTCCCATCGAAGGGTTTCCGCACCGCACTCGCGGCAGAAGAACGCGCTGCGAGTCTGCTCTCTGGTCATGTTGAGGAGCGCGCGTGCATAGCGAGCCTGGACAGAAATGATGCTCCAACAAGGCTCAACTGCCGCCTCCGGCGATAGGATGCGGGTTGCGACCGGCGCGAGAGTCTTGGATGAGGAACCGCGCTCCCGTGCTAGGGCAGGGCGGCCACCTCTCCGATTCGCGTCACGAACTTGTTGTCGTCTGCCACGTCCACGAGCACCGTGTCCCCAGCGCTCATGCGGCCGCCAAGCAGCTCCTCGGACAGCATGTCTTCAATCTCGTCCTGGATGACGCGGCGGAGAGGTCTGGCGCCGAAGTTGGGGTCGTAGCCCTTTTCGGCCAGAAGCTCCTTGGCTGTCTGCGAGATCTCAAGCTCGATGTTCTTCTCCCTGAGCTGGTCCTGCACCTTCCTGAGCATGAGCTCCACGATCTCGATGATGTGCTCCTTGGCCAGGGGGTGGAACACCAGGCTCGCGTCGATCCGGTTGAGGAACTCAGGGCGGAAGAACCGCTTGACCTCGTCCATGACCTTGTCCTTCATCCGCTGATACTGCTGCTCGGTGGTGGTGGCTTCGTCGGCCTTCAGCGCGAAGCCGAGAGACGTGTCCCGCTTGATGAGGTCCGAGCCGATGTTGCTGGTCATGACGATTATCGAGTTGCGGAAGTCCACGCGCCGACCCTTAGCGTCGGTCAGGTGGCCGTCGTCGAAGATCTGGAGGAGTATGTTGAACACCTCCGGGTGCGCCTTCTCGATCTCGTCGAGGAGGATGGCGCAGTAGGACTTGCGGCGGACTGCCTCGGTGAGCTGGCCACCCTCGTCGTAGCCCACGTAGCCAGGAGGCGCGCCCATGAGGCGTGCGACCGTGTGGCGCTCCATGAACTCCGACATGTCCAGGCGGATCATGGCGTCCTCGCTGCCGAACATGAACTCGGCCAGCGCGCGCACCAACTCAGTCTTGCCCACGCCTGTGGGGCCCAGGAAGATGAAGCTGCCGATGGGCCGGCGCGGGTCCTTGATGCCCGCCCTGGCCCTGCGAACGGCCTTGGATACCACGTTGATCGCCTCGTGCTGGCCGATGATCCGGTTGTGCATCGCCGACTCCATGTGTAGCAGGCGCTCCATGTCCTCCATGGCCAGGCGTGTGACCGGGATTCCCGTCCACATGCTCACAACCTCTGCGATGTCCTCCTCGGTCACTGTCAACTCATTGACGTTGGTTTCGGTCTGCCAGTCCTCCTCCATGCCCTCAAGCTTGTCAGCCAGCTTGAGCTCGCGGTCGCGGAGCTCGGCGGCATACTCGTACTGCTGGGTGGCGATGGCCTCGTCCTTCTCTCGCCGGACGTTCTCCAGCACCTTCATGGACTCCTTCATGGACAGGGGAGTGGAGCTTGCCCGGATGCGGACCTTGGAGGCCGCCTCATCCACAAGGTCAATCGCCTTGTCGGGCATGAACCGGTCAGCGATGAAGCGCGATGCCAGGGTTGCCGCGGTGTGCAGGGCTTCGTCCGTGATGCTCAGTCGGTGATGCTCCTCGTAGCGGCTCTTGATGCCGCGCAGAATCGATAGCGTGTCCTCGGTGGACGGCTCCTCCACCTGCACGGGCTGGAAGCGTCGCTCCAGTGCGGGGTCGCGCTCAACGTACTTGCGATAGTCGTCCAGTGTGGTTGCGCCGATGCACTGAATCTCGCCGCGGGACAGTGCCGGCTTGAGGATGTTGGCAGCGTCAACCGCTCCCTCAGCGGCGCCCGCTCCCACCATAGTGTGCATCTCGTCGATGAACAGGACGCAGGTGCCCGAGCCGCGAATCTCCTCCAGTATCTTCTTCAGACGCTCTTCAAACTCGCCCCGATACTTGGTGCCTGCTACCAGGGCTCCCATGTCAAGCGTAACAAGGCGCTTGCCGGAGAGCGTCTCCGGGACCTCGCCGCTCACGATCCGCTGGGCGAGAGCCTCAACGATGGCGGTCTTGCCGACGCCGGGCTCGCCAATGAGCACCGGGTTGTTCTTTGTGCGGCGGCTCAGGATTTGCATCACTCGCTGTAGCTCGCGATCCCTGCCGACAACGGGGTCCAGCTTGCTGGAGCGTGCCGCGCTGGTCAGGTCGATGCCCAACTGGTCGAGGGTTGGCGTTCTGGTGGACGTGCGGGTGCCGCTGTGTCCGCTGCTCACGCTCTGGCTGAGGATTCGGCTGGTCTCAGAGCGCACCTTGTCCAGCGAGACGCCGAGACTCTCCAGCACGCCCGCGGCCACGCCCTCACCCTCGCGCATGAGTCCTATGAGTATGTGCTCGGTGCCGATGTAGTGGTGGTTGAGGCGGCGCGCCTCATCGACGGCCAACTCGATGACCTTCTTGGGGCGCGGCGTGAGGCCGATGTCGCCAGGGCTGCTGCGCTCGCCCTTGCCGATGATGAACTCGACGGCAGAGCGCACCTTGCCAAGCTCAACGTTCAGGTTGGATAGCACGCGCGCGGCGACGCCGTCCGTCTCGCGCACAAGCCCAAGCAGGATGTGCTCCGTGCCAATGTAGTTGTGGTTGAAGCGCTGTGCCTCTTCCTGGGCAAGCGAAAGCACCCTCCGGGCTCGTTCTGAGAACTTTTCGAATCTGCTGGTCATTGCTCTCTCCTAACGCGCTATCTCTCAGGCGAGGCAAAATCCTCTGGCCAGGGTATGCCCTCGGCCTGTTTCAAGCTGAGCGCCAAGCGCTTCCGCTCGGGCTCAATCTTCAAGATCCTCAGGGTAAGCTGGTCTCCCTCTCTGACCACCTCCCTGGGGTGACTGACCGTATTGTAGCTGAGCTCTGAGATATGGATGAGGCCTTCAACCGACCCTTCCAGGCGGGCAAAGGCGCCAAAGTTGGTGAGCTTGGTGACCGTGGCGTCGACGAGCTGGTCGACGTGGTAGCGATCCGGCACGGAGTCCCACGGCTCCGGCGCCAACCTCTTGAGGCTGAGCGCGATCCGCTTGGTATCCATGTCCACCTTCAGGACGTAGACGTCCACCTCGTCGCCCACCTTGACCACGTCCTCGGTGGAGCGCACCGGCTCCCAGGACAGCTCGGATATGTGGATGAGGCCGTCGGCGCCGCCCAAGTCGACGAACGCTCCGAAGTCGCTGACGCCGCTCACTCGTCCGCGGCGAGTTTCTCCCTGCTCCAGGTCCTGCAGGAGCTGCTCCTTGCGGGACTGCCTGTACTCCTGTATGGCCACCTTCTCGGAGAAGACGGCTCTTCGCCTCCCGCGATCCACCTCTATGACCTTGAGTTGGATGTTCTCGCCGATGCGGCTCTCGTCTGTGTCTTCACCGGTGCTTCTGGGCGCCCAAGCCAGGTGAGACGTTGGCACAAAGCCCTTGAGTCCAGAAACGTCCACCAAGGCGCCGCCCCGGTTGAATCCCGTGATCGTCCCGGTTACCGGCTCGCCGCTGTCCAGCTTGTCGGCGACGTTCAGCCAGCTGATCTCCTCCCTTGCCCTGTCCACGGAGAGGATGGCTGCGCCGTCCGCGCGCTCCGCTTCCATCACGCTCGTGAGGATCTCGTCGCCCACCTTCAGGGAGGCAAGATCGTCCTCCGACATGGAACGCATCTCCTTGGCCGGCACGATGCCCTCCGATTTGTTGCCGATGCCTACGAGAATGCTGTCCTTGTCCACGCTCATGATGACGCCCTGAACGAGGTCGCCGCTGCGAATGGCCCGCATCTGCTCCGACTCGCGGAGCAGGGACTCCATATTCTCGACTGTGGGAGCGGAATCTGTGGTGGTCACTTCAGTCATCTCCACAAAGGATGCGGGGTGAAGGCCTCCTCCCCGCATCAATTAGAATTATATGCCCCTTCCAGGTAGGTGTAAAGTGGCTTTGGCGCGCCAGTCTCCCTGTATCCTCGCTGGATAGCGCCAAACAGCAGGCATGGCGGCATGCCATTCGGCGCGTGGCTGTTGGAGTAGAGTGGTCATCCGTTAAGTGGACCGGCGGGCCAATCTGTAATAGTTGAGCCGACCCGCCGGAGCGATTTTGACCAGTGCCCCTGGCAGTGACCTATTTTCCCACCCAGTTGCCCAGGCAGTATCGTCGGCGCTGGGGTGTTTCACTTCCGTGTTCGAGATGGGTACGGGTGGTTCCACCCCGCTAGGACCACCAGAGACAGCACTAATCATAGGGGCAAAATCACGGGAACGCAATAGGCAAAACACTGCGACTTCACAGATGAGGATTTAGACTTCATAATCAATTGAGACATCAAATACCGCACGCGGCGGGAGAGTCAAATGGGGATGTATAACGACAGCAATCACACCGGCGGCTTACGACCTGAGATCCAACGAATCTTGGAGACAGTCGGTTTCGCTTCCCAAATCTCCGAGATCCTTCGAATTGGCGCCGTTGCTGTAAGCGATGGTGAATCCGCCCTCTGGGATTTGATGCCTATTGATGAGACGATCCCAGGTCTGGGCCAACACAACATCAATGAGAGAACGGAAGGCGGAGCCGTCATCGGCGTGGCCAGAATCGAAGACAGACTCATCTTCAGGCCCATCCAGTACGTCGGGATGTACCTTCATGGGGGTTCCATCGAATGGCTAACGCGCAGCATCGTAACCATGTCCTGCCTTCACGTTGAGAACAGCCTCAAGGACAGACTCCACATTGAAGGTCGTCTTTCCATCGGCATGATGCTAGTGCGCCGCAAGGCCCATTCTCTCGACGCTGACCTCGTGAATGTACTATGGCAGCTAAACGAGACGGTGTACAACAAGTCAAAGCACACTATCGAACGTACCTACGCCGATGGCCACATGTTCTCGATAGCGGACTCCCTCGCCGTCTACCTGATATGTCGAACTCTAGGATTTCGTATACTGAGGGATCTTGGAATCACCACTAAGTATGACGAGCCTGTGTTTGACGAAGAGATACGGGTGCCGCCGAGGCAATTCACCACGTGAAGGGGTCACGAACCATGTAAGGGGCGCTACACAACAGGACGGCAGGGCCTCCACCGGACTTGCTGGCTGACGGAAACGTGGCTTGGATGTAGTACAATGGCAGGGCGCCGCATGGGTCGCGAGAGAAAGCGTGTGATACTGCTCAGGGTTGAAGCGTAGTGCCAACCATACTCAGGGAAGGACCGTATCGCTTCTTCTTCTATTCGAGCGACCGAGACGAGCCCCGGCACGTCCACGTTGTGCGGGGCAATCAAGTGGCTAAGTTCTGGCTGGACCCTGTGAGGATGCAGAGAAGCGGCGGGCTGAGGCGATCCGAGATAGGCCGGGTGCAGAGCATAATCCAGGAGAACCACGGACTGCTAATGGAGGCCTGGGATGATTACTTCAACGATTGAGGCACAGATACCGGAAGCGGAAAAGGTGTCGGTCACGGCGGACACGCTCCAAGTCGAGCTCTCCGATGGTCGCACAATCTCCGTGCCACTGGCCTGGTATCCCAGGCTCGTGCACGCCACCCCAGAAGAGCGGAATAACTGGGAGTTGATAGGCAACGGCCAAGGTATCCGCTGGCCAGACCTAGACGAGGACGTCAGCGTAGAGGGACTGATTGCAGGACGCCACTCAGGAGAGAGCCAGCGCTCCTTCAAGCGGTGGCTGGAAGCCAGGCAGGCAGGTCGCAGCGCGGCCCTTCACGATCTCAGAGATTAGAAGGCCGGAGCGCTCCGGTGCATTGTAGGAAGACGCCAGCATTTAGACGGCGTAGCACTTTAGAACAACGGCGCAGCCGGGTGGCAAGAGAGAGATTGTAGACCCTAGGCTTCCCGCGAGAGAGTACATTGCCGCCGTTGTCAGCCAGTCGTCTGCGTCAGAGCAACGGTTAGTCTTTGACGTCCTGGCTGAGACTCCAGGGCATACTTTCTAGGTCACCAAAGGAGTTCGACGACTACTTCTGATGAGGAGCGGGCGTCGTGTGGCCGCGCCCGCCGCCTCCCGCACGGCTGTCTATGCAATCACCCGTTCCTTTGCTATACTCTTTGCGGCCTGCGGGGAGGCCACGCTATTAAGGAATGTGAAGAAATGCCTGCATACGCCATCATCGGAGGACAGTGGGGCGACGAAGGCAAGGGCAAGGTTGTGGACCTGCTCTCGGCCGACGCCCACGTGGTCGCTCGATTCAACGGCGGCAACAACGCCGGACACACCGTCATCACTGACGCCGGCGAGTTCAAGTTTCACCTCATTCCTGCCGGCATCCTCAGGCCGGAGTGCACCTGCATCATTGGCAACGGCGTGGTGGTCAACCCGGACTCCTTCATGGAGGAGGTCGTGGGACTGCGGGAGCGAAACATCTCTGTAGACCGGCTGGTCATTAGCGACAAGACACAGGTGATCATGCCGTACCACACGCTGCTGGACAGGCTTGAGGAGGAGATGCGGACAGAGAGCGGCAAGGCGATCGGCACCACCGGCATGGGCATCGGGCCTGCCTACATGGACAAGGCCGCACGCTCCGGCATTCGCATGGCTGACCTTCTGGACGAGGGGTCGCTTCTCAAGAGGCTGAGCTTCGTCCTGGAGCAGAAGAACGCCGTCATCACCCGGCTCTACGGCAAAGAGGCGGTCTCCCTGGAGGAGACGTACGAGCGGTGCCTGGAGTGGGGCAAGGGCCTCAGGCCGTTCATAAGGCCGGTGGAGCCTATACTACAGCAGGCATTCGCAGCCGGGCAGCGTGTCATTCTGGAGGGCGCGCAGGGAACACTACTCGACGTTGACCACGGCACCTATCCCTACGTCACGTCGTCGTCGCCCACCGTGGGAGGTGCGTGCGCCGGACTCGGCATCAGCCCGAGGCACGTGCAGGCGATCGCTGGCGTGTACAAGGCGTACACGACGCGTGTGGGGTCGGGACCGCTTCCTACGGAGCTCAATGACGAGGTGGGGGAGTTCATCCGGCAGAGGGCGTGGGAGTATGGGACCACCACAGGCCGGCCTCGGCGCTGCGGCTGGTTCGATGCGGTGGCCGCGCGGTACTCGGCGACCATCAACGGCGTGACATCCGCGATCCTCACCCGCCTGGACGTGCTCGACGGCATTTCGCCTGTGCGGATATGCGTTGCCTACCGCCTCGGCGACGAGACGATCTACGAGTTCCCCACGGACGCCTCTCGTCTGGAGGCGTGCGAGCCCATCTACGAGGACCTGCCCGGGTGGGAGAAGGCCACGGCCAGCGCACGCAGAATGGACGACCTCCCGGAGGAAGCCGTCAACTACCTGAACCGGGTGCAGGAGCTGATCGGATGCTCCATTGACATGGTGTCAACCGGACCGGGCCGCGACGAGGCCATCATCGTCAAGCCCATCTTCTAGGCAGGGCGCATCCGGCTCAAGTGGACCCGTGCCTCGCTCTCCGAGTTGCTGCCAGGCTGCTCCCACGCTATAATTGAGTCATGAGCTACCTGACTCTGGCGGCCCAAAGGCTCAAGGGACTGGCGCTGTCCACGCTGTCGTACCTGAACGGCAACGGCCCTGTGCCAAGTCTGCGAGCGGTTCCAGGCATCACCATGGTCGACATGGCCACGTTGCGCCGCATAAACGTCCGTTGAGACGATGAAGATATGGCCGTGAGCGCCATATACGACCTCTCAGGACGAACACCGCAGCGTCTGTAACGCCGCGCGTCCGAAGCCCGTTTCTTCTCCCTGACTTGGCCCGTCGCGCCTGCCGCTAGCCTATGTTGAAGAACCTGGGCATCAGCCCGACGCCGTAGTAGCAGGCGTAGGCTATGGTCATGTTTTTTATCAGCTTGCCTGCCCCCACGGACACCAGGAACTGCGGAACGGGATACTTGAGTGTGCCTGCGGCGATGCCAATAAGGTCGAACAGGGGATTGGGTATGGAGGAAGCCAGCAGCAGCGCCAGCCATCCCTGGCGTTCCATCCATCGCTCAACCCTGGGGTAGAAGCGGACGTTCTGGGCAATGCCGCGCCCGGAGTAGCCCAGCAGATACCCCGAGAGCTCGCCCAGCGCCTCGCCAGTCGCTGCCACAACCGCCACCCACAGCGGGAACAGGTTGAGCAGGCTGGACCCAGCGCACACCGCTGCGATACCGGGAATCGGCACCAGTATGGACGCGCTGCCCATCAGGCTGAGCACGAAAACGCCTACGTACCCGATTGAGTCAGTTTCCGGGAGGCGGTTTCTGAGGAGTATGACCCCGGCGACCAGCGAGATGACCAGCACGGCGGAAACGAGCTTCCGTACTCGCTCGTCCTGCCAGGGCCTGTAAGGTGTCTGCCCGTGCCTCAGCAGGGCGCGCTCGTACCATGTCCAGCGCATCGGGTTCTTCATTGCGCCCCGTATTCTACTATAGAGGCAGGGTAGTCACACAACGGCGAGTTCGCGTGGTTCATCCCACTCTACGGACACACCCCAGCGAGGGCAGAGCGCCGCCGTGGACAGGACGATTCGGCAGGCAGGCCGTAGCGGCGGAGGCTACGCGAGGGAGGCGACCGGCTCTGAGGCCGCCTCCATCACCTCGAACGTGAGGCCGTCCTGACCGGCATCCAGGCGCACAGCATCCCCGTCGGCCAGCTCTCCCGCCAGGATCCGGCTGGAGAGCGGGTTCTCCACGAACCGCTGCACGGTTCGGCGCAGCGGCCGCGCGCCAAACACCGGGTCGAAGCCCTCGCGGGACAGCCACTCCTTCGCCTCGTCCGAGAGCTCAATGCGTATGTTCCGCTCGTCCAGCCTGCGCTGCACTTCCGCCAGCAGCAGGTCTACAATCTCCAGAATCTGCACCTTGGTCAGCGGATCGAATATCACGATCTCGTCGATGCGGTTGAGCAGCTCCGGTCGGAAGGTCCGCTTCAGCGCCTCCTCGATGGAGGCGCGCATCCTTTCGGTTTCCCGGCGGGAGTCGCCGTCGGCGCGGAACCCCATCATCTGCCTGCCCGCGTCGGCGGTGCCCAGGTTGCTGGTCATGATGACCAGGGTATTGCGGAAGTCCACCGTCCGGCCGTGGCCGTCCGTCAGGCGCCCGTCCTCCAGGATCTGCAGCAGGATGTTGAACACGTCCGGGTGCGCCTTCTCTATCTCGTCGAACAGCACCACGCGAAACGGATGGCGACGCACCGACTCCGTGAGCTGCCCGGCGTCGTCGTAGCCGACGTAACCCGGCGGCGCGCCCACCAGTCGCGAGACCGTGTGCTTCTCGCCGTACTCCGACATGTCAATACGCACCATGTCCTCCTCGCGGTCGAAGAGGAACTCGGAGAGGGCGCGCGCCAGCTCGGTCTTGCCCACGCCCGTTGGCCCCAGGAAGATGAAGCTGCCGATGGGGCGCTTGGGGTCCTTCAGCCCGGCGCGGGAGCGGCGCACCGCCTCCGAGACTGCGCGGATCGCGGCGTCCTGGCCAATCACGCGCTCGTGGAGGCGATCTTCCATGTGGACCAGCCGCTCGGACTCGCCCTCCAGCATCCGACTGACCGGTATGCCTGTCCACTGCGCGACGAGCCTGCCGACGTCTTCCGCGTCCACAACCATGTCGGCTTTGTGGTCGCGCAGCCACGCCTCGTGCTGGGCGTTGTAGCTATCCTCCAGGCGGCTGCGCTCCGTTCTCAGTTCCGCGGCGCGCTCGTAGTCCGCGCGCTGCGACGCGGCCTGCTCCTCGTCCTGCAGGTGGCGGATTCGATCCTCCAGAGACTTGAGCTCCCGCGGCTGGCTCTCGGAGTCGATGCGCAGCTTGCTGGCGGCCTCGTCCATCAGGTCGACGGCCTTGTCCGGCAGGTTACGGTCGTTGATGTAGCGGTGGCTGAGCTTGACGGCGGCAGCAAGCGCGGAGTCCTCGATCTCCACCTTGTGATGCGCCTCGTAGCGGGGCCTGAGGGCGCGGAGCATCTCGATAGCGGTGTCCACGTCCGGCTCCTCCACCATCACGGGCTGGAATCGGCGCTCCAGCGCGGAGTCCTTCTCGATCTGCTTGCGGTACTCGTCCATGGTGGTCGCGCCTATGCACTGGAACTCGCCGCGGGCCAGGGCGGGCTTCAGCAGGTTGCCTGCGTCCATCGCTCCCTCCGCTGCGCCGGCTCCCACAACCGTGTGAATCTCGTCGATGAACAGTATGACCTCTCGGCCAGCCTGCTTCACCTCGTCGATGACGCTCTTGAGCCGCTCTTCGAACTCGCCCCTGAACTTGCTGCCGGCCACCATGCCGCCCAGGTCTAGCGCCAGAACACGCCGGTTCTGAAGCGACTCCGGCACGTCGCCGGAGACGATGCGCTGCGCAAGCCCCTCTGCGATCGCCGTCTTGCCCACGCCCGCTTCGCCGATGATCACGGGGTTGTTCTTGGTCCGGCGCGTGAGGGTCTGCATGACGCGCCGAACCTCCGCATCGCGGCCGATGATCGGGTCCAGCTTTCCGTCTCGCGCAAGCTGCGTCAGGTCAACGCTGAACCGCTCCAGCGAGCGGTACCGGCTCTCGGCGCGCTGGTCCGTGACGCGATGCCCGCCGCGCACCTCCATCAGCGCCTTGTAGACCTGCTCGCGGCTGATGCCGAACTCGCGGAGCACCGCAGGCGCGTCGCCGTCCTTCACCTCTGTGACGGCGATGAGCATGTGCTCCGCGCCCACGTACTGGTCCTTGAGCCGCTCCGCCTCTGCCTTGGCGTTGGCGATGAGCATGCTGGCCCTTGGCGTCGCGTATATCTGGGAGGTCTCGTAGGCCGCGCGAGGTGCACTGTCAAGGGCCTGTTCCACCCTGCGCCGCATGCCGTCCACGGCGACGCCCAGCTTTCGCAGCACCTCCACCGCCACGCCGTCCTCGATCTCCAGCAGGGCGAGCAGGATGTGCTCTACGTCCCACTGCGTGTGGTTGTGCCTTCGCACAATCTCACTCGAAAGGGAGAGCACGTGCTGCCCCTGTTCGGTAAAGTCGTCCGATCTCAGTACCATTTCAGTTCCTCCTGACCGGGCCGCCTCAGAAGGGCCCGCGAGCCGGGCGCCTGCCGCTCCTGGCCTGCAGTGCCTTCACCTGCTCCGTTAAGCGCAGAATCTCCTGCTCCATATCCGTAATGCGTTCCATCAAGCGCATGACCACCTGTACCCCCGCCAGGTTGAGGCCCAGGTCTTCCGTCAGGGTCTTGATGCGCCTGAGCTTCTCGATATCCCTCTGCGAGTAGAGGCGGATGTTGCCCCGCGAGCGGGCAGGCTCCAGCAGTCCCTCCCGCTCGTAGTATCGAAGCGTCTGCGTGTGCACCTGTATCATGCGGGCCGCCACGCTGATCACGTAGCAGGGCTCATCTTCGCTCCAGGGCTGGTTGCGTATCGTTACCATAGCGTCACTCTCCCATGGACTGTGCGTCTCTGAGCTGCCTGAAGAGCTCGCGCTCCTTCTCGGACAGCCTGGTAGGAATGGTGACCTGCACCGTCGCGTAAAGGCTGCCGTGCGACTGCGGCGATCCCAGGCGGGGCATGCCCTTGCCGGTCAGCCGGAAGGAGCGGCCGTTCTGGGTCTCCGGCGGGATGGTGAGGATGACCGGCTCCGTTAGCGTAGGCACCTTCACCTCTCCGCCCAGCACGGCGTCCAGCAGCGGTACGTCCACCTTTGCGTGGAGGTCCGCGCCTCGTCTCTCGAATCGCGGGTGGGCGGCAACGGACACTACCAGGTTGATCTCGTCGCCTCCCAGCTCGTCCGGCCGCACCCGGATCCGGGAGCCGCTGTCGGCGCCCGCCGGTATCGTAACCTCCAGGCGGCGGCTGTCGCCCTGCGGGCCGGACGGCAGGTGTATGACGCGTGTGGTGCCTCTGAATGCCTCCTCCAGCGAGATGCTCACCGGCTGCTCGAAGCGCGCGCGCCGCGGGGGAGCGGTGGCGCTGCGCCCGAATCCGCGCCCGCCCAACAGGTCTTCGAAGAAGGAGGCCCCGAAATCGTGGGGCTGGCCTCCGCTGAAGTCCCACGTATAGGTCTCTGCTCCCTGGCCGCGGCGTCGACCGCCCATCTGGTCGGCGTACTTCCTGTTCTCGCCGAACTCGTCGTACTTCTTGCGGCTGTCAGCGTTGGACAGCACGCCATAGGCCTCGTTGATCTCCTTGAACTTCTGCTCGGAGGCCTTGTCGCCGGAGTTCACGTCCGGGTGGTACTGCCGCGCGAGGCGGCGATACGCCTGACGGATGTCCTTCTCCGTGGCGGACTTGCTGACGCCCAGGGTTTCGTAGTAGCTTGCCGGCATGTCACGTTTCTCCCAAGGCTCAGTATACTTATGTGACGGCGGCTTGTCAATCTATCTTGCTATGCAGCCATCAGTATACTTGACAATATATTATCAACTCTGTATACTGGCAACGTGAGGTTTGGAGGAAAGCACCGGAGGAACTGCAATCAAGGAGGTGAAGAAATGGTGCTGAGACGTTGGGAACCCTTCAGGGAGCTGAGAAGCTTGGAGGACACCATCAACCGGATGTGGAGAGGGGCCGGGGGCGACGCAGCCCATCCGTCGATTGCGGGCTGGAGCGTGCCTCTGGACGTGGTCCGGGAGGACGAGGGCATAACCGTCCACGCGTCGCTGCCGGGCGTAGACCAGGAGCACATCGACGTGTCAGTGGAGGACAGCATCCTGACCATAGCGGCCTCCACTCACTCGGACATCCAGCACAAGCAGGGCGAGTACCTGGTGAGGGAGCGCCGCTCAGGCTCATTCCACAGGGCTCTCCGCCTGCCGGACACGGTGGACACCGACCTGATCAAGCCCGTCTATAAGAACGGCGTGCTGACCATCACGATACCTAGGGCGGAGTCCAAGAAGGCGCGCAAGCTGCCTGTGGTATCGGAGTAGCCCGCCCGGCGAGCATCGGCGGCACGCGGGTTCCGCCGCACGATTCATCGAGGGACGCCTCTCAGTAGGCGTCCCTCTTTTGCGTGACGCAGTGGCTTCGATGTGTTGACAAGCCGCAGTCATGGTCATAAAGTGAAGCTGCTTGCGCTATCCCGATATAGTCGACAGGATAGTTGAGATTTGCGAGGGCCGCAGCAAGGCCCCCTATTCTTTAGCGGTGCGAGGTTTAGCATGTCGCGAACAGCCGTATTCGTGGACGCGGGTTATCTCTACGCTGCCGGAGCCATCATTCTCACCGGGTCGTCGCAGAACCGGGAACGCCTCGATCTCGACCACCATTCCGCCCTCGATAGATTGAGAGCCACGTGCGACCACCTGACAGGTGGCGTGCCAATTTTGCGATTCTACTGGTATGACGGACTACTGAGGGGCAGGCCGTCACCTGAGCAGGAAGCCGTCGCCAACACCGACAACGTGAAGCTCAGGCTTGGTGCTGTGGTTGGAGGCCAGCAGAAGGGCGTCGACTCGCTCATCATCATGGACCTCATTGAGCTGGCCAGGAACCACGCCATTTCGGAGGCGGTGCTGCTCTCGGGCGACGAGGACCTGCGGGTGGGCGTGCAGCTTGCGCAGAGCTTCGGCGTGCGTGTCCACCTGCTCGGCGTTGAGCCGACCAGGGGTAACCAGTCCTACCTGCTGCTCCAGGAGGCCGACACCACAACGGAGTGGAACAAGGACGTGGTGGAGACCATAATGAGCGTGAAGCCGTACGTTGAGACCTACCTGGACTCGCTGACCGGCCCTATCACGCTGAGCCTTGGCGAGGGCGAAGACGAGGTGCTGGACAGGGTGGCATCGGAGGTGGTCGGATCCATCGGCGAGGACGAGCTTTCGTCGATTGCCGTCGCGCTGGCGCGCGACCCGCGCTGGGTACCGCCGGACTCGGATCGCCTGCTGCTTCTCCGCGGCTCGGAGACGCTGAGCAGGGAGCTTACGCAGACGGAGAAGCGCTACATCCGCGAGAAGTTCCGCGAGGCCGTGAGCACCACGGCTGAGCAGTAGGCGGGACACTCCCTTGCCTCCGCGGACGAACGCGTGGGGAGTGGCGGCTGCGACGGGCCGAGCGTAGGCCGGGCAGGCTCGCAATTGACACTCACATACCCTTGACCTACAATCCCTGCCGTTCCTGATACCCCCACGCGAGGTGTGAATCTTGACCGGCGACGAAATCAGAGAGGCGTTCCTCAGCTTCTTCGAGGGCAAGGGCCACCTGCGCATCCCAAGCTCGTCGCTCATACCCGCCGGCGACCCGACCCTCCTGCTCACCAACGCCGGCATGGTGCAGCTCAAGCCGTACTTCACCGGCGAGATGCAGCCGCCCGGCAGACGCCTCACCTCGTCGCAGAAGTGCTTCCGCACCACCGACGTGGCATCGGTGGGAGACGCAACTCACCTCACCTTTTTCGAGATGCTTGGCAACTTCAGCGTAGGCGACTACTTCAAGGAGGACGCCATACGCTTCGCCTGGGAGTTCGTCACCGAGCGGCTGGGGCTTGAGCCGGAGCGCCTGTGGGCCAGCGTCTTCCGAGACGATGACGAGGCCTTTGAGCTGTGGACAACCCGCACGGGAGTGCCCGCTGAGCGCATCCGCCGGTTCGGGGAGTCGGACAACTTCTGGGGCCCGGCGGGCAGCGAAGGCCCCTGCGGGCCGTGCAGCGAGCTCCACTACGACTTCGGCGCGGACAAAGGGTGCCTGCTGACGAACTGCGGCCCCAACTGCGAGGACAAGATGCCCGGCACCGGCCAGACCTGCGACCGGTTCATCGAGATTTGGAACCTGGTGTTCATGCAGTTCTACCAGGACGCGGCAGGGGAGCGCACGCCGCTTCCAGCGCCCAACATCGATACCGGCATGGGCCTCGAGCGGGCTGCCGTCATTCTCCAGGGCAAGCGGTCGATATACGAGACGGACCTGTTCGAGCCGCTGGTTCGAAGTGCCGCGGAGCTGTGCGGCAGAACGTACGGCCGCGATCCCGACGACGATTACGCTCTGCGCGTGGTGGCCGAACACGCCCGCAGCGCGGCGTTCCTCATCTGCGATGGCGTGGTGCCCGGCAACGGCGGCCGCGACTACGTGCTCCGCCGCGTCATACGCCGGGCCATCCGCTACGGCCGCAAGCTGGGCCTGGAGGACGCATTCCTGGCGCAGGTTGCGGAGGTCGTGATAGACCGGATGGGTGCGGCTTACCCGGACCTGCTGGAGAGGCGAGACTTCATCCTGCGGGTGATGAGCCTTGAGGAGGAGCGTTTTGGGCAGGCGCTGCGCACGGGTCTGCCTATGCTGGAGGAAGGGCTGGTGCCGTTTCACCTTGGGCTGGCTGAGGCGACCGCCGCCGTTCAGGATGATGCGGGCCTGCGCGCTGCTGTTGAGGAGCTTGCCGCCAAGGTCGGAGGCAGCGCCGGATCCGCGCTCACGGAGCAGGTTGTCGAGGCGGTAATGGCGACCGCGTCCGAGAACGGGATATCAGGGGCAGTCGAGGTTGCCAGCCGCACGCTGTCCGGCATCGAGGCATTCGTGCTCTATGACACGTATGGCCTGCCGCCTGAACTCGTGGAGGAGATCGCCCAGGAGCGTGGCTTGGAAGGCATCGACTGGGAGGGTTTCGAGCGGGAAATGGAGGCGCAGCGGGAGCGCGCCGGCGCGTCCGCGGAACGCTTCGGCGGCGAGTTCGACGCGTTGCGGGTCTACCAGGAGCTTGGCGTGGAGGAGACGCGATTCCTGGGCTACGAGACCCTGGAGGCTCAGACCGTCATTGTCGGCATGGTGGTGGACGGCGAACAAGCGGCTCGCGCAGAGGAGGGCCAGCAGGTGGAGGTCCTGCTGAGCGAGACTCCGTTCTACGCCGAGCTTGGCGGGCAGGTGGGTGACACGGGAACGATCGCGGCCGGAGACTCCGTGATGGAGGTGGAGGACACGCAGGGCCCCGTCGCGGGCCTCACCGTCCACAGGTGCCGCGTGGCCTCCGGCAGCTTCACCCTCGGCGACAGCGTCGAGGCCCGCGTCGACGCGCGGCGGCGCGCCTCAATCGCCCGCAACCATACGGCGACCCACCTGCTGCACGCAACGCTGCGCCGCGTGCTGGGCTTCCACGTCCGGCAGCACGGCTCGCTGGTGGCGCCGGACAGGCTTCGATTCGACTTCACCCACGTCAGCCCGCTCACTCGCGAGGAGCTGCTGGAGGTGCAGCGGCTGGCCAACGAGAAGATACGGGAGAACGTGCCGGTGGACTGGCACGAGACAACCTACCGCGAGGCGGTCGCAGGGGGTGCGCTGGCCTTTTTCGGCGACCGGTACGGCGACCGCGTGCGCGTGGTCGAAGTGGCGAACGGCTCCGCCTACAGCGTGGAGGTATGCGGGGGCACCCACGTGCCGCGCACCGGCGACATCGGCTTCTGCCATGTTGTGTCGGAAACCGGGATCGGCTCAGGCCTGCGACGCATCGAGGCGGTGACCGGCAGCAGCGCCGAGGCCCTCATGCTACAGCAGGTGGCCGACCTTGAGCACGCGGCGAGTCTGCTTCAGACCGCGCCAGGCGAGCTTGTGTCTCGCGTCGAAGGGATGCTTACCGAACTGGACCGGGCCAACCGCCGCGCGGACACGCTGGAGCGCGAGCTCCTGCGGCGGCAGGTCGGAGAGCTGCAGCGCAGCGACATCGAGGGCGTCGCGGTGGTGTCTGGAGTGCTGAGCGTCAGCAACGTCGACCTGCTTCGCGAAGCAGGCGACTGGCTGAGGAACGACATCGGCAGCGGCGTCATCATACTGGGCGCTGTGCTGGAGGGCCGGCCTGCCATGATGGCGATGGCGACGCGTGACGTCGCTGAGCGCGGCTTCGATGCAGGCGGACTGGTTCGTGAAGCGGCCAAGGCTATGGGCGGCGGCGGCGGCGGAAGGGCGGATCTGGGCCAGGCGGGCGGACGCCACCCTGACAAGCTGCATGACGCCATTCGCGCCGCGGAGGAAGGCGTGCGAGCATGGCGGGAGGCGCTGCCCTGAGGCTGCTCGGGCTGGACGTGGGCGCCAGCCGCATCGGCGCGGCCATCAGCGACCCCACGGGCGCAATCGTCAGCCCGCTTGACGCCATCAAGCGCGCCTCACTCGACGACGACCTGGCGGCGATAGCCACCCTCGCGCGGGAGCACGAAGTTGCAGCGATTGTCGTCGGGCTGCCGGTGTCGCTTAGCGGAGGGCTTGGGCCGCAGGGGCGAGCGGTGCGCGACTTCATCCGGGCGCTATCGGAGTCGTCATCTGTGCCCGTACACGCCCAAGACGAGCGGTTCTCCACAGCGGAGGCCGAGAGGCTGCTCAGGGAAGCGGGACACGCGCCGTCGCGAAACAAGGGGCTGCGGGACTCCGCGTCCGCGTGCGTGATACTGCAGGCGTACCTGGACGCGAGGAACAACAGGAGATGAGGGAGTGGTCTGATGAACAAAGGTGAGGTCATCACCCGCGTAAGAACAGAGCGAAGCCGCTGGAACGACATCATTGCCCATATCGACGACGACCTGATGCTGAAACCCGGAGTCGAGGGCGACTGGTCTGCCAAAGATATCCTCGCCCACGTCATCTGGTACGAGCGAGAGATGGTCGGTCTACTCAGGGCGCGCGCCTTCGTCGGCTCTGACCTCTGGGCGCTGCCACTGGACGAGCGCAACGCCGGAGTCCACGAGGAAACCAAGAGCATGACCCTTGAGGAAGTGCGCGCCGAGTCCGAGAGAGTGTTCCCCGACCTACTGGAACAGCTCGAAGCCCTCCCTGAAGACGCCTACAGCGATCCTTCCAGCTTCCCCGGTATGCCCGCAGAGTGGGAACCGTGGTTCATAATCGCCGGCAACACCTTCAACCACTACCCAGACCACACCGAGTCCCTCAGGCAGTTGCTAGAGTAGTTGAGCCTGTGCCGGAAGCCCAGGCTACCGCAGACGTTGTGGAGGTGTCCGTAACGCTGGGAGGCTAGCAGGGTCGGCGGGAAGCGCGCCCAATGACTCGGTGCGCGGGGGCGGCTCGCACAAAATAGGTCTACCTTCAGGACTCCGCGTCCGCGTGCGTGATACTTCAGGCGTATCTGGATGTGCGGAGCAACCTGGGATAGCTCGGCGTCCCAGTCCAGGACGTAGAGGCTACGAAGGGTTAGGGGTTGCGAATCTCTCCACCGTTATCTGTCCGGCCTTGTTCCGCGCCTGCCAGAGATCGTAGGCCGTCTGCATGGCCAGCCAAGTCTCAGGTGTGGAGCCGAACGCCAGGGACAGGCGAATGGACATCTCGACGGACACACCAGCCTTTCCGTTGACCAGGTCAGACAGAGCCTGACGGGTTACCCCCAAACCCTGAGCTGCCCGCGTCACGCTAAGGCCCAGCGGCTCAAGGCAGTCCCACTTCACAATTTCCCCGGGATGGGGTGGATTCTGCAAGGGCATAGTGCCACCTCCTCCTAGAGTGGCGGCCGTGACAAAGTTGCGTGCTTGTTGCGACGGACACTATACTAGCACTTGCAGTTGGTTCCGAATACTCTCTCGGAATCCCATTAGTTTATGCAGGGGGTTTCTCAAAGTGGCAGAGTTTCATGACACTACGGGCGTCTCGGCCCAACTAACAAGAATCATCAAGAATGCTAGGGACAGGCTCGTGATTATCAGCCCATACCTCAGAGTCAACAAGCAGATCAAAGAGCTCCTTGAGGACAAGGATCGGATGAGGATCAACGTGTGGGTAATCTACGGGAAGAACGAACTGAGGCCGGAAGAAAACAACTGGCTCAGATCAATGGACTCAATCAAGACCGGCTTTTTGCAGGATCTTCACGCCAAGTGCTACATGAACGAAGACGAGGCGCTCGTAACGTCAATGAACCTGTACGAGTATTCGCAGGTCAACAACCGCGAGATGGGAATCAGCGTGTCCCGCGAGAATGACCCAGAACTTTACGCTAAGGTCAAGGATGAGTCGGAGCGCATCCTCAGGGCATGTGACATCATTAAAGTGACAGTTGACAAGGTAGACCCTGTGCAGGTTGCCGAAGTAGAGAGACCGAAGGCACCTCCTACCCCACCGAAGCCGCCCGTGTCGAGGACTCCAAGGGAGCCCGCCAAGGCCTTGGTGGTGCCTACCAAGGGCTATTGCATCCGGTGCAAGTCCGAAGTGCCCATTACCAACCCGGTACGGCCGTACTGTGGCCCCTGCTTTACGAGTTGGAACCGTTACAAGAGGGATGACTACGAAGAGAAATACTGTCACACGTGTGGGGAAGAATATGCCACGAGCATGGCGAAGCCTCTTTGCCTCGCCTGCTACAGGAAACACAAGGACGTTCTAGCGCTGCCAGTCAGTTGATGAGTGAAGTTCCTGCTTCCTCCTACTCTGGTCTGCTAGACCCCTGCTTTCGCGGGGGTGGCGGAGGTGTCGGTCGACCGCATTGATCGGGAATATGAAGTACACCGTTGTAATCGAGAAGACCAGCAACAACTACGCGGCATATGTGCCGGACCTACCGGGATGCGTTGCTACTGCTGACTCCCGTGATGCGTTGCTGGACGAGATCCGCGAGGCCATGCAGTTCCACATCGAGGGGATGATTGAGGACGGCGAGCCTGTGCCGGAAGCGCAGGCTACCGCTGATGTCGTAGAGATTGCCGTAGCCCCTTCAGGGTGAGCAGCTGCGCGCGCCGCATCACGCGGCCGCCGCGTCCGGGTCGGTGACCAGCGGCGGTATATGCGTCGCCCAGACCGCTACGATGACGGTTGCTGCCATTCCAACCGCCAGCATGGTCGCCAGGATAGGTGCGACGTTGCTGATCCCGCACTGCGTCGGCAGGTCGTTGGCGGCGTTCAGAGTGGCAGCCAGTCCGACGCCGGAAGCCACGGCCAGCCCGAAGGCGAGCACCAGGGGTACAGCGAACAGCAAGCCAAGGTCGGTGGCCAGCAGCTTCCTCGTGGCGCCCTGGCACCGCAGGAGCCTGAACTCCGCCTGCCGCAGGCGGAACAGCAGCAAAACGGCATAGAGCAGGGCGACCGTTCCCAGCCCCGCAGCAGCGGTGGCCATCAAAGCCAGGTAGGGGATGAATACCAGGGTGTCCGGGGTTACCCCGGAGGTCAGCGCCTGCCTTGTGGTTATGAACAGGACTTCGCGCTTGTTCCGCAGACCCTGTATGACCCGGCGCATGGAGTCGCGGTCACCGTCGGTGGTGACGAGAGCGAAACCGAACGTCGCCGAGGCGGGATGCTCTTCTACGATCAGGACAGCGTCGTCTCCGTCGCCGGGGATCCACGACGCATTGACCGTACCTCCGACGGGGTGGACTCCGCTGACGGTCTCGTCAGGGTCGGGGACTCGCTCTGCAAGCTGGATCATGGTGCCGTCGCCCCTGTCAACGGTACGGTAGCCGCCGATGACTTCCAGATGGGCCTCCACGGTCACGGCATCCGCTTCCGTCGGCTCTTGCAGGTAGATGTTGCCTACGGCGCAGGGCGCGTCAAGCTCGACCGAACCCGGCACGTCGTCGCAGGTCATGGTGTAGACCCATTTTCGCTCTCCGTCCACGAAGGCGGATACGCGGCTGCTGTACACGACCCGGGTTACCCCGTCGTACCGGGCAGCGGCCTCTGCGACAGGTTCGAGCGGCGTGGCGGAGCTGTCCAGCCAAGCCGCAACGTCGAACGTGCCGACATCCGGCGTCGGACGGTCGAACGTCGAGAAGGCGGTGAACAAGGTCAGGAAGACCGCCACCGCAGTAGCCGACACGCCCAGCAGCGCATCGCCGCCGGACCGCGACATCCTGGAGCCCGCAATCTGCGCCCGCGTCCAGGCCACTACGGCCATTCCCGCAATGGTGACCGCCAGCCGGGTCAGTCCCAGCAGGCCCACCACGCCCAGGAGCATTCCGGACATGACCAACCATATCGACAGGGTGAAGTCGGACTCTGCGACTTCGCCGGACGCGATCACGGCGGCGGCCGCCGCCGGCAGGCCAAGCAG
>DAOUKJ010000013.1:0-31318 GCA_034421435.1 Dehalococcoidia bacterium
GGCCGGGTCGGCTCGTGGTTGTGGATGTTGCCCTGCTCGTACGGCGCGATGTGGGAGTTCATCAGCCACACCTCGCCGCTCTCCGCCTTTGCGAATGCGTGCTGGATGTTCATCTTGCCGGAGCGCACCGACTTGATCTCCGTACCGGTGAGCGCAAGGCCGGCCTCCACTGTCTCCAGGATGTCGTAGTCGTGGTAGGCGCGCCGGTTCATGGTGACGGCGCCGGATTGGGTCTTCGGCTTGGCCTTGGGCTTGGCCCGATTCGTCCTGGACTTGGGCATGGCGACGATCCTTATCTCGTCCGCCGCTACGGGGCGGCGGCTCCCGCCTGCGACAGCAGATGCTCCACGGCGCGTTCCAGCGGAAGGTCCCGGTCTTCCGCCATACCCAGCTCGATTTCAATGTCGGACGGCTGTACGACTTCGATGTCCGGCGCCAATCCCTCACCTTCAATGAGGTGGCCGTCTGGGGAGTACCACCTACCGATGGTGTAGTACAGGCCGGAGCCGTCGGCCAGACCCTGCGGCAGGTTCACGCTGCCCTTGCCGAACGTGTCCTCTCCGATGAGCACGGCCCGATCATGGTCGCGCAGCGCTCCGGCCAGCACCTCGCTGCCGCTCGCGCTGTTGCCGTCCACCAGCACGGCTAGCGGCAGGTCGGGCGCGCTGCCGTCGGGGTTCACCTTGTACTCCACGCGGTTGCCGTCGCCGTCCAAGGAGTAGAGCACCAACCCGTCTTGCAGGAACTCGCTGGCGATGTTGACGGTGGTGGAGAGCAGGCCTCCCGGGTTGCCGCGCAGGTCGAGGATCATGGCCTTGGCGTTCGCCTGCTTGGCTTCATCGATGATGTCGCTCATCTGCTCATCTGTGTTGTCCGAGAAGGACGAGATTTCGACGTGGGCGATGCCTTCGGGCAGCATTCGCCACTCCACGCTGGCGACCTGGATGACGGCACGCACTATCTCGATTTCCACCGGCTCAGTCTCGTGCTCGTGCTGCACCAGGAGGCGAACCGGCGTACCCTCCGGCCCGCGAATGCGGAGCACGGACTCCAGGACGGACCAGCCCTCTGTGCTCTCGCCGTCGACGGCCAGGATCACGTCGCCTGGCAGAATGCCCGCGCGCTCTGCGGGAGTGTCCGGGATGGGCGCGGTGACCGTGATGCGCTCGTTCCGCAGGCCAACGGTGGCCCCAATGCCTCCGAACTTGCCCTGGCTGTTCTCGGTGTAGAGCTCATACTCCTGCGCGGACATGAAGGTGGTATACGGGTCGTCCAGCACGTCCAGCATGGCCTCTATGGCCACGAGCGAGAGTTGGTCGGGCGCCGGCTGCGCTACGTTTCCGGCGGCGTCCTTCATGGCTGAAATGGCGGCCAGGCTCATGGCGCCCGCGTCCAGCGCCGACTTCTCCACGAAGCCATCCGACAGGACGGTCCACACCTCCAGGATGGAGTTGTGTTCGGCGGCAGCGTCTGCGCCGGACAGCCGCGCCCACTCGTCGACTACAGCGGCGATGCCGGCGGGCGGGATGGCCGCGTGCTTCGCCGGGGACGCCCACTCCGGCAGGCCGATCACGGTGATCGTTGCGAGCACGGCAACGGCCGCAAGCGCTACGATTCTGAGAACGCTGTGACGCACTGCGTTTCCTCTGTATGGGTGATACTACAATTCTAGCATACGCAGGCAGGCGCGCATCCATTCGCCGGCTGTTATGGGCCTCCGGCTTCAGCCCTGGCAGAAGATCGCACTTGTCATTGTCTCAAACTTCGGGCGATTGTGGAGATTTTCACTTGATAACAGGCTTGCCCTGTGCTATATTCCTTGCGATGTTTGAAGGGGAGGCATCGGCCAGTGCTTGAGGACTATTTCCGCCAGTACGGCCTCATCGCCGTCTTCACCGTCGTAGCGGTGGTGCTGCCGGGCACGCTGCTCGTCGTATCGTGGCTATTCTCCTACATTCGCGTTCGCCCCAAGAAGCCCACCGAGACCAAGAAGAGCCCTTACGAGTGCGGCATGGAGCTCATCGGCGACCGCTGGCCGCAGTTCAACTTCCGCTACTACATGTTCGCCATCCTGTTCGTCATCTTTGACGTGGAGACGATCTTCATCTACCCCTGGGCCGTTCACTTCGGCCAGTTGGGGCTGTTCGCCTTCATTGAGATGCTGGTCTTTATCCTGATCCTGGTGGTGGGTTGGGCCTACGCGTGGAGGTACAAGGCTCTGGAGTGGAGGTAGCACATGTCGCTTGAAATGCAGCCCGAGCGAGCATCCGTAGGGCAGGTGGACGGCGTGACCATTCCGCTGTACGCAACCACTTGGGACATCGACCGGGAAGAGGGTGCGGTAATCAACGACATGAAGGCCACGCACCTCGAGCCGTTCGCCCGCGACTACATCCAGGTTGATCCGGAGTTCGAGCGCAACGTGGTCGTCACCTCCGTGGACGCCCTCCTGAACTGGAGCCGCAAGTCGTCCGTGTTTCCGATGACGTTCGGGCTTGCGTGCTGCGCATTCGAGATGATCGCGAGCGCGATGTCCAGGTTCGACATCTCTCGCTTCGGCATGGAGGCCATGCGCGCGTCGCCCAGGCAGGCCGACCTCATGATTGTGGCCGGCACCGTGACGTGGAAGATGGCCCCGGCCATCCGCCGCCTCTACGACCAGATGCCAGAGCCCAAGTGGGTGATCTCGATGGGCGTATGCGCCACCAGCGGCGGCCCGTACTACCAGGGCTACAGCGTGGTGCCGGGAGTGAACCGCATCATTCCGGTGGACGTGTACGTGCCGGGCTGCCCGCCCAGGCCGGACGCTCTCCTGTACGGCATCATGCAGCTCCACGAGAAGATCAAGAAGTACAGCCTGTTCGGCAAAGCCGCGGGTGCATAGATGACCGCAACCCTGAGCGCAGACCTGATCGCCCAACGCCTGGCTGACTCCGTCCCGGGCGCGGTTGTGGAGTCCAACGAGCGGGACGTCTGGGTCACGGCCGAGTCCGTGGCGGACGTGTGCAGCTTCCTGAAGGACGACCCCGACCTCAAGTTCGAATACCTGGTGTCCATCACCGCCGTTGACTACATCGAGCACTTCGAGGTGCTGTATCACCTTGTCTCGATGACCCACAACCACGGCGCGGTGGTGAGGACCAGGTGCTGGGGCAGGGAGGAGCCGAGCGTACCGTCGGTGACGGGCCTCTGGCAGGGCGCGGACTTCCAGGAGCGGGAGGTCTACGACCTGATGGGCGTCCGCTTCACGGGCCACGCAAACCTGAAGCGGTTGCTGCTGTGGGAGGGCTACCCCGGCCATCCGCAGCGCAAGGACTACCTGGAGGCTCCCAGGTAGAGTCCACTCGGAGCAGAATCGACAGATGACCATTCGAACTGAGCCGGTAACGCTGAATCTGGGGCCACAGCACCCCAGCACTCACGGCGTCTTCCGAATGCGCATCACGTTCGACGGCGAGATCATCCTGGACGTGGAGCCGGTATTCGGCTACCTGCACCGGGGCTCCGAGAAGCTGGCCGAGGAACGCACCTACGCCCAGGTTGTCACCCTCACAGACCGCCTGGACTACGTCTCGTCCATGTCCAACAACCTGGCCTACGTGCTGGCCGTGGAGAAGCTGTCCGGCATACAGCCGCCTGAGCGCGCGATGTACCTGCGAGTCATCGCCGCGGAGCTGCAGCGCATCTCCAGCCACCTGGTAGCCACGGGCTTCTTCCTGAACGACCTGGGCGCACTGGCAACCCCGCTCATGTACTGCTTCCGCGAGCGGGAGAAGATACTCGACCTGTTCGAGATGCTCTGTGGCGCACGCATCACGCTGAGCTACATGCGCGTTGGAGGCGTGTTCCAGGACGCGCCTACGGAGTTCTGGCCCGCCATCCGCGACTTTCTGGGCTTCATGCCTGAGTACATCGACGAGTACGAGAAGCTGCTGACGGCCAACGAGATACTCCTGTCCCGCACCAAGAACATCGGCGTCCTGACAGGCGACACGGCAATCAACTGCTCCGCCAGCGGTCCCGTGCTCCGCTCCGCCGGCGTGAACTGGGACCTGCGCAAGGCTGACCCATACGACATTTACGACCGGCTGGAGTTCGACGTGCCGGTTGGCACGGTGGGCGACAACTACGACCGCTACCTGCTTCGAATTGCTGAGATGAGACAGTCGCTGCACATCATCCAGCAGTGCGTGGACCAGATACCGGACGGCCCCATTCGCGAGAGGATACCCAACCTGGTGCGGCCTCCCGTCGGCGACGCCTACGCCCACGTGGAGTCGCCCAAGGGCGAGCTGGGCTTCTACCTGGTGAGCAACGGAGGCATTGCGCCATACAGGTGCAAGATTCGCTCGCCGTCGCTCATCAACCTGACCGTGCTGCGTGACATCCTCATCGGCTGGAAGCTGGCCGACATGATCGTCACGTTCGGCAGCATCGACATCAACATGGGTGAGGTGGACCGGTAGAAATGGGCGGCTACACTCCATTCAGGGAAGCCAACTCCTTCTTCGGCAACCTCTACGACCTGTTCGCGGAGTTGAACGTCTTCGGCGTGTCACTGATTCCGCAGTGGCTCGCATACTTCGTCGCGGGATTCATAGTCATATTCGCCGTGATCAACGCGGTGGTGATTACTACCACCGTGGGCACGTGGGTCGAGCGCCGCCTCATCGGACGGATTCAGTCGAGGCTCGGCCCCAACCGGTGGGGCCCGTTCGGGCTCCTGACGTCCGTGGCGGACGCCCTGAAGCTGCTCACCAAGGAGGACACCAGGCCGGAGGGCGTAGACGCCTGGGTGTTCAATCTTGCGCCCCTGGTCTTCATACTGGGGCCTCTCCTGGTCTTTGCCGTCATCCCGTTCGGCGAGAACACCTACGTCGCCGACCTCAACATCGGCATTCTCTTCATCATCGCCGTGACCACTGTGCCAACCATCGCCATGTTCATGGCAGGATGGGGCTCCGGCAACCGGTACTCGCTGTTTGGCGCCATGCGCGGCGTTGCGCAGCTGGTCAGCTACGAGGTGCCTCTGGTGCTGTCGATAGTCGGCGTGCTGCTGCTGGCCGGCTCGCTTTCGCTGGTGGACATAGTAGACAGCCAGCGAGTGCCGTTCATACTGATCCAGCCGCTCGGGTTCTTCATCTTCATCGTGGCGATATCGGCGGAGATGAACCGCTCGCCGTTCGACATCGTGGAGGCGGACTCGGAGCTGGTGGCGGGGTTCCACACGGAGTACAGCGGCATGAAGTGGGGCACGTTCCAGCTCGCGGAGTTCATCGCCCCGTTCGGCGCTGCGGCCATCATAACCACGCTGTTCCTCAAGGGCTGGGAGGGACCGGTCCTGCCCTCGCACTTGTGGTTCTTCATCAAGGTGTGGGCCGTATGGTTCGTGCTGCTCTGGGCAAGGGCCACGCTGCCAAGGCTGCGAGTGGACCAGATAATGGCGCTGGCGTGGAAGTTCCTGTTCCCACTGGGGCTAATCAACATCTTCATCACGGCCGGGCTGTTGCTGGTCTGGGAAGACCCCACCATCGTTCAGCTGTGGATGATGGGCGGCATCAACTGGGTCGTCGCACTGGCCTGCTTGGTGGCTTCCTCGCACCTGATTTCAGACAAACTCAGCACTCGAGCCCCGCTGGCTCCGGTGCCTGGAAGATCAAGCGGTCGAGCGCAGGAGGCCGGATGACATGTATGGTCTAGGAATCGCAAAAGGACTCATGGTCACGCTGACCAACCTGTTCAGAAAGCCATTCACGATCCAGTACCCCGAGGAGGCGGTGCCTCAGTCGCCTCGCTTCCGGGGCGAGGAGTTCGCCTGGTACGAGGAGAGGTGCACCGGCTGCGCAAGCTGCGCGAAGTACTGCCCGCTGGGCATCATCAAGATTGTGACGCACCCAGGCGGCGAAAATATGCAGGAGGGCGACTCCTACGCTATCGACGTGTTCGACATCGACATCGGGCGGTGCATGTTCTGCGGCCTGTGCGTGGAGGCCTGCCCCTACGACGCGCTCTTCATGGGCAGCGGCTTCGAGCGGGGGCAGTATCGCCGCGATGACCTGATCATCACGGTTGACGAGCTCAGAAGCTCCGAAAGGCGGCCCAGCACCTGGTTCCGGCCTCAGCTGGAGGCTCGCGACTACAATCCACAGGGCGGCGAGCCCCTCTCATGGGAGGAGGTGGGCCGCTAGATGTTTCCCCTGGACATTGCCTTCTGGGGCCTGGCCGCCGTGGGGATAATCTCCGCGATTGCCGTGGTGTCCGAGAGGGACATCTTCAGGGCGGCCCTGTTCCTGGTCGTCTCATTCCTGGTTGTTGCAGGGTTGTTCGTCCTGCTCAACGCCGAGTTCCTGGCCGTGGTGCAGGTGCTGGTGTACGTGGGCGCCATTTCGGTCCTCATCATCTTCGCCATCATGCTCACGCGGAACGCCCAGGACGGCAATCCGTTCAACCGGTTCCAGTTGCCGGCGCTGATGCTGTCCGGGCTGGTGTTTGCGGCAATTGCGTTCGCGGTTGTGGTCACAGACTGGAACGAGTGGGGCAGCCTGGGCTTCGCAGTTGCGCCCGGCGAGGCTGCCGCGGTCGACCCGAGTAACACAGAGGTCGGCATCCGCAACGTGTTCGGCGACACCACGCAGGTCATAGCCCGGCTTCTTCTTCAGGACTTCGTACTCCCCATGGAGGCGGCTTCCGTAGTGCTTCTGGCGGCGGTGATAGGCGCGCTGGCCCTGGTGCGGGAGAGGGAGGGTGAGTCCTGAGCCTGGAGAACTTCCTTCTGGTATCGGCCGTCATCTTCAGCATCGGCCTGTACGGCGCTCTCTCGAAGAAGAACGTGATCGCCGTCCTCATGTCCATCGAGCTGATGTTCAACGCGGTGAACATCGCGCTGCTGGCGTTCAGCCGCTACGTGGTGCCTCAGAGGATAGCCGTCGATCCGGCCGGCGCGGAGGCGGAAGTCGCGAACGCGATCATGACGGAGGGCGCGGCGCTCGGCGAGACGGTGCTGAGCAGCCTGCTCACGGGCCATATATTCGCCGTGTTCATCATCACCATAGCCGCCGCGGAAGTGGCGCTTGGTCTGGGTATAGTTATAGCCATGTACCGCAACCGCTCCACGGTTGACGTTACGCAGGCGAATATGATGAGTGGTTAGTACGCAATGTGGGTTGATTTCAAGAAGGCGCCAAACCTGATGATCGCGGAGATGTGGAAGGAGCTCCTGGAGGGAGAGGGCCTGCCCGCGCAGATTCTCCCGGAAGGCGACATCCTCTCCTGGGGCGAGCGAGTGCCCTACCGCGTCATGGTCCCGCGGGGCAGGGAACACGTGGCGGAGGAGATCCTGCGCAAGATCTAGGGCGGAAGCCCTGCGGCGCGGCACGTCAAGATGATTATGGGAGAGGCATAGCAGCATTATGACCGAAGCAGCAGCTTGGGCCATCCTCTTCCTCCCCCTGGCCTCATTCCTTTTCATCGCGCTCGTGATCAGGCCGTTCCTGAACCAGCACGCTGGACTCAGCGGCTACGTGACCATCCTGGCGATTGGCGTCGCGTTCGTGCTGTCCCTCGTGGCGCTGGCCGAAGTGGCAAGCGGCAAGGGCGAGATTGGATGGGCGGCCCACTCCTGGCTGGTCATCGGCAGCCTGGACATCACGGTCGGCATCCTCATGGACCCGCTCACGGCCATCATGCTGGTCGTCGTCAGCGGCGTCAGCCTTGCCGTGCAGATCTACTCGCAGGGCTACATGCGCGGCGACGCGGGGTACTCCCGCTACTTCGCGTTCATGTCGCTGTTCACGGCGTCGATGCTGGGGCTGGTGCTGTCCCGCAACATCATACAGGTGTACGTGTTCTGGGAGCTGGTGGGACTCTCCTCCTACCTGCTCATCGGCTTCTGGAGCAACAGGCCGTCGGCCGCCGCAGCGGCCAAGAAGGCCTTCCTGGTCACAAGACTGGGAGATGTGGGCTTCATGCTGGCAATCCTGTACCTGTTCTTCAACCGGGAGGCGTTCCTGAGCCAGGGCCTCAACCCGTTCGAGGTCGGGCACATAAACCTGCTAGCCCAGGGCGGCGAGCTGGCGGGCGCGCAGATTGTGGCGATGGGCAGCGGTGTTGCGACGTGGGTCGCGCTGGGCATCTTCGCAGGCGCGGTGGGTAAGTCGGCGCAGTTCCCGCTGCACGTGTGGCTGCCGGACGCGATGGAAGGCCCCACGCCGGTCAGCGCGCTCATCCACGCGGCCACCATGGTGGTTGCGGGCGTGTTCCTGGTGGCGCGCTTCTTCCCGCTGTTCGAGGCCTCCACCACGGCGATGGGAGTTGTGGCGGCCATCGGAGCATTCACGGCGTTCTTCGCGGCCACGATGGGCCTGGTGATGTACGACATCAAGCGCGTGCTCGCGTACTCCACTGTGAGCCAGTTAGGTTACATGATGCTGGCCTTGGGCGTGGGCGCATACGAGGCAGCCATCTTCCACCTGTTCAACCACGCCTTCTTCAAGGCGCTCCTGTTCCTTGGCTCCGGCAGCGTCAACCACGCAACCGGCACGTTCGACATGCGTTACATGGGCGGGCTGAGGAGGCAAATGCCCTTGACGTACATAACATTCCTCATTGCCTCGCTCAGCATTTGCGGCCTCTTCCCGCTGGCTGGCTTCTGGAGCAAGGACGAGATTCTGGTGGCGGCATGGAACTTCGGTGGCGCGCTGGGCCAGATCGTGTTCTACCTGGCGCTTGTGACCGCGTTCATGACCGCGTTCTACATCTTCCGGGCGCTCTTCATGACGTTCCACGGCGAGTTCCAGGGCGGCGTGGAGGCTGAGCACGCGGAGCACGGCGGCCATAACGACGGAGGCCACGGCGTACACCTCGCGGAGTCGCCGATGGTGATGGTGGCGCCGATGGCCGTGCTCGCAGTCCTGTCCATCGTGTCCGGCTTCCTGGCCAATCCTCTGAACGCGGCGTGGGGCTTGGGAGTCATACCGGCGCACTGGTTCGTCGATTTCCTCGACCACGTGGAGCTTGTATCCCTGCACGCTGCGAAGTTTAACCTGATGATGGCCGCGCTGGGTACATCGGTGGCGCTGGCAGGCATCGGCTTGGCGTACCTGATGTACTACCGGCGCAGCGTTGACCCGGACGACATCGCCGCGGGCATGGGGCCGGGGTACACAGCCGCCGTCCACAAGTATTACTTCGACAACCTGTACGAAGACGTGGTCACTCGCGGGCTCTTCTATCGGGGGCTGGCGCTGGCGACGGACTGGATCGACCGGAACATCGTGGACATGGCCGGTACGGTCATAGCATGGTTCGGAAGGAACCTGGGGCGAGCTGTCGCCAAGCTGGAGACGGGACAGGTGCAGGCGTACGGGGCTGGCATATCCGCGGGCCTGGTCCTGATAGTGGTTGCATTTGTGGTGTGGAGTTGAGAACGGCAAAGAGGGTAGCTGAGTGCTTTCTGCGATAGTCTTCTTTCCGCTCATCGCTGCGGGCATAATCCTGGTCCTGCTGAGGGACGACAGGCAAATAAAGGTGTTCGCTTTGGCGGTGACGGTGCTGGAGCTTGCGCTGGCAATCGCCATCTTCGTGGTGTTCCGCGTGGAGGACTACAACCGCGTGGGCACAATGGAGCTGGTGGAGGACGTGAGCTGGATAGCAGCCCTGGACATCCGCTACCACCTTGGCGTGGACGGCCTGAGCGTTCCGTTGGTGCTGCTGACAGCCCTGCTTGGCATGTGCGCCGCCTTTGCATCATGGAGCATCAAGGTGCGGGTGCGGGAGTACTTCATCTGGCTGCTGGTGCTCCAGACGGCGGTCACCGGCGTGTTCGTCTCGCTGGACGCCATTCTGTTCTTCATCTTCTGGGAGCTGGAGCTTCTGCCCATGTACTTCCTCATCTCGATCTGGGGAAGCGGACGGCGGGAGTACTCCGCCATGAAGTTCATCATCTTCACCCTGCTGGGCAGCGCCTTCATGTTCGTCGGCATTCTGGCACTGTACTTCTCGACGGGCACGTTCAACATCGTTGAGCTGCAGGGCGTGGAGGGCGCGCGACTGCTGCTGCCCGCTGGAGCGATCTTCGCATTCCTGTTCATCGCCTTTGCGGTCAAACTGCCGGTCTGGCCAGTCCACACATGGCTGCCCGACGCCCACACGGACGCGCCGACTGCCGTCAGCGTGATGCTCGCGGGCGTCCTGCTGAAGATGGGCGGATACGGCATGATCCGGCTGGCGGTGGGCATGTTCCCAGGCCGGGCACAGGAGTACGCGTGGCTGCTTGCTACGCTTGCGATCATAAGCGTGCTGTACGGCGCAGTCGTGACCATTCGCCAGACGGACCTCAAGCGGCTGGTAGCGTTCAGCAGCATTAGCCACATGGGGTACGTGCTGCTGGGCATTGCGTCCGTGGTGGGAGCCGGTGGAGTGGTGAATGCGGTGGGTCTCACCGGCGCGGCGATGCAGATGTTCACGCACGGCACCATCACCGGTCTCCTGTTCCTTGTGGTCGGCTTGGTGTACGAGAAGGCACACACGCGCCACATCCCGGACATGGGAGGCCTGGCCTCCAACATGCCGGTGATCGCGGTGGTGTTCCTGCTCGCGGGTCTGGCCTCGCTTGGCTTGCCGGGCACGAGCGGATTCGTGTCTGAGCTTCTCGTATTCCTGGGTACCTTCGAGGTTTGGGGCTGGATCACGGCGCTGGCGGTTTTCGCCATCGTGCTGACTGCCGGATACATCCTGTGGATGCTGCAACGGGCGTTCTTCGGTCCGCAGCTCCCACGATTCGCAGGAGTTGGAGACACCAGCGTGCTCGAGGCCGTCCCAATGGTTGCCCTCGTGGCGGCGATCATGGTGGTGGGCATATACCCGGCGGTTGTGTCCGACGTATTCGCCCAAGGACTGGAGCCGATTGTGACATTGCTGCAGCAGGGGGCAAGCCCCTAGCGGGGAATCGATATGACGCTTCACGACGTATATCTGCTCTCTCCCGAGCTGGCGCTGGCGGCTCTAGGGTTGATTGTCATCCTTGTGGACATGACCTTCAGGAACAAGGGCCTGCTGGCGCTCGTTTCGGTGGTGGGCCTTGCCGTGCCGATTGCTCTGAGCGTTGTCCTCTGGTCCGACCTTGGCAGCGCGCCCGACGCGCAGATGACCGGCATCTTCGGCACGCTGGCCGTCGACAAGTTCAGCCTCTTCTTCAAGTTCCTGGTCCTGGGAGTGGTGGGCCTTGTCGTGATGGCCTCCGTTGGCTATGTGTCAAACATCCGCTTCTTCCCTGGCGAGTACCACGGCCTGATGCTGTTCTCGGCCAGCGGAATGATGCTGCTGGCTTCCACCACGGACCTGATCTCCATCTATATCGCACTGGAGCTGACGTCGCTGCCTCTGGCTGCGCTAGCCGCCTTCCAGAGGGACTCGCGCTCCACGGAGGCGGGGATGAAGTTCCTGCTGCTGAGCGCCATGAGCTCGGCGGTGCTCCTTTACGGCATGGCGCTGGTGTACGGCTTCACCGGCACCACGCACCTGGAGGGCATACTGGAGCGGCTGGGAGAGGCGCTGGATCCGTCCGTGCCGTTCGGCAGCTACGGCATGTTCATAGGCGTGATCATGGTGGTGGCCGGATTCGGGTTCAAGATTTCGGCTGTGCCGTTCCAGATGTGGGTGCCCGACGTGTACGAAGGAGCGCCCACTCCGGTCACGGCGTTCCTTTCGGTCGCAAGCAAGGCCGCGGGCTTTGCGGTGATACTGCGCGTGTTCTACGTGGCGTTCGGCGAGATTGGACTCGACTGGTCGGGCCTGTTCGCCGTGCTCAGCGCGCTCTCGATGACGGTAGGCAACTTCGTGGCGATTGCGCAGCGCAACATCAAGCGGATGCTGGCATACAGCACCATAGCCCACGCGGGCTACCTGCTGGCCGGCGTGGCCGCGATCTCCGCACGAGTGCCGGAGGGCGAGGCGTCGATTGGGCCAAGTGGCGTGCTCTTCTACCTGGTGGCCTACGCAGTCACCAACCTGGCCGCGTTCTTCGCCGTCATCGCCATCTCCAACCGCACCGGCAGCGACATGATAAGCAGCTTCGCCGGAATGGGGCGCCGGTCGCCCTTACTGGCCATCGTGCTGGCCTTCGCAATGGTCTCTCTGCTCGGCATCCCGCCGACGGCCGGCTTCATGGGCAAGCTGTACATATTCAGCGCCGCCATGAAGGCCGACTTGGCGTGGCTCGTGGTGGTGGGCGTGGTGAATAGCGCCGTGTCCGCGTACTACTACCTGCGAGTGGTGCGGGTGATGTACATGAGCGAGCCCGAGGACGAAGAGGGCGTGCCGGTAGCGCAGGCGGCGATGCTGGCGGTTTTCCTCACGGGCATCGCCATACTGGTGCTGGGCGTGTTCCCCGGCCCGCTGATGACCGTGGCCGAGAGGGCAGCAGCGGTACTGTTCTAGCAGGCCTCTGGGTGGGCGCGGTGGTCCATCCTTCCCAGTCCTTCAGTTGGGCTTAGCGCCTTCCACCTTCCTTATGCCGCGGTGACGCGGAGAGAGGCCGCGACCGAAAGCTGCCACCGCCATTCCGAGCCCTTCGGCTTCGCTCAGGATAAACTCCGCCGAGAAATCTAGGACAACCGCGTGCAGTAACCATCCGACTGCGGAGACACACTCGCCTACAGGGCGGGGCTCACTCGACCGCCGCAGGCCCAAGATTCCTCGACTCCGCTGCGCGGAGTTTACCCTGAGCGAAGCCGAAGGGCTCGAAATGGCGGTAAGGTGGCCCGCTCACCTGGTTCGACGGAGCTCACCATGAGCGGGCGGAGACCCACGCGTTCGCACAGTTAGTCCGCTCACCCTGAGCCTGTCGAAGGGCGTGAGCGGACGGCGCAACCGCAGTTGCGCTAGGCCGTGAGCGCCACGCTGCTGAGGAGCTTCTTGGCGGAGATGATGTGCTTGTTCAACCCCATGCTCTTGGCGTCCATGCCCATTGCCAGTCCGAGTACCTGAGGCAGGTGCAGGATGGGCAAGTCGATCTTGGTCTTGCGCATGGAAGCCGCCTTTGGCTGGAAGCCGTCCAAGTTCAGGTGGCAGAGCGGGCAGGGCGTGACCATGGCGTCGGCGCCCAGGTCCTTGGCCTCGATGGTGTGGTTGGCCACCATCGTGATGGAGTTGCGCTCGTTGATGGTCAGGATGGGGAAGCCGCAGCAGCGTGTCTTGCCCGCGTACTCGACGGACTCCGCTCCCAGCGTTTCGATGACACGCTCCAGCGAGTCCTCACGCTCGGGATGCTCGTCGAAGCCGAGAGCGCCGGTAGGCCGGATGATGTAGCAGCCGTAGAAGGGAGCCATCTTGAGACCCTGTAGGGGAGTGGTGATGTAGTCCTTGAGGGTGTCCAGGCCCAGGTCCTCCACCAGTATCCACAGCAGGTGCTTGACCACTACCTCGCCCTTGTACTCCAGTCCTTCCTCCGCCAGCACCTCGTTGATCTCGGCCATGTACGCCGGGTCGTCGGCCATGCGCTTGTGGGCCTGGCTCATGGTGCCCTGGCAGGTGCTGCAGATGGTCATGATGGGCAGGCCCATGTCCTCCGCCATCGCGAAGGTGCGGGCGTTGAGCGCATCGCCGAGGCGCTGGTTCTTCTCCTGGAGGACGCCTGCGCCGGTGCAGGACGCACCCTCCATGACCTCGATTTCCAGACCCAGGCGTTCGCAGACCTTGACGGCCGCGGGGTACAGCTCCGGGCAGCCTCCGCGCGAGACGCAGCCGGGGAAGAATGCGTACTTCATCACTTGCCCTCCACTTTGTCGAACAGGCGGCGAACCTTGTCCTTGCCGGGTATTGCCTTGTGAATTATGGGCGGCGTCTTGCCTCGCAGGAAGGCCCGCAGGCCGACCAGCGATAGCCCCATCATTGCGCGAATGTCAAACGGGCTGTAGGTCCGCAGGGGCAGCTGCAGCTCGTCCAAGCGGCCGCTATGCTTCACCAGGTTGGTGAACGCCTCGGTGTGGCGAGCGCCGTTGTTGTTGCTGAACCCTGCCTCGATGGCCATGTCCCGCAGGCCCATGATGCGGTCCATCGGGGCCACTCCCTTGGGGCACACCTCTACGCACTCCATGCAGCGCGTGCAGTCCCAGATGCCGCCAGGCTCGCTGTACATCTGAAGCCGGCTCTTGTCGGCGTCGTCCCTGGGGTCGCCGACGAACCGGTAGGCCTTGGCGAGAGCCGCCGGTCCCAGGAACCGCTGGTCAACCTCGATCGCGGTGCAGTCGGAGACGCAGGCCCCGCACATGATGCAGCTCATCACGCCGGCCAGGTGGAGCATCGTATCGTTGGGTGCGAGGTACTCGGCCTCCGGCTCCTCGCCCTCCGGCTGAAGATAGGGCTTCACGGCCCGTACGCGGTCCCAGAACGGCTTCATATCCGTCACCAGGTCCTTGACCACCGGCAGGTTGCCCATCGGCTCAACGGTGACCTGGTTCTCGGCGTTCGACACGTCCCGCACCTTGGTCTTGCACACCAGCTTGGCGTGTCCGTTGACGCGCATGGAGCACGACCCGCAGATGGACGCTCGGCAGGAGCAGCGAAGGGCGAGGCTGCCGTCCACCTCCTCCCGGACCTTGATGAGCGCGTCCAGAACGGTGAAGTAGTCCTCCACCTCCAGGTTGTACTCCTGGAAGCGGGACTCCGGGTTCTCCGACTCCGGGTTGAACCGCCTGACGTTTAGCGTTACTTCCATCCGTTCCCTCCTGGATGGGCGCCGCTGTGTCCGGCGCTCTCGGCGCCTCCCACTACTAGTACGACCTCACTTGCGGCTGCCACTCTGTGATCCTGACCGGGCCATATTCTAGGCTAGGCCCGTCCGGCGTGTGATTTGCGATTGTGTGCTTGAGCCAGCTCCCGTCATCCCGCTCCGGGTAGTCCCGCCTTGCGTGGGCGCCCCGGCTCTCGCGTCGTTCCAGGCTGCTCGTCACCATGACCTCGGCGAGGTCGAGCATGTTGCCAAGCTCAAGCGCCGAGATCAGGTCAGTGTTGAACACGCTGCCGTGGTCCTGAATCGACACGGCCTCGTACCGGTCTTTCAGGTCGTGCAGCAGGTCGATGCCCGCACTCAGGCCCGCGGCGTCCCGGAAGATCCCGGCATGCTGCTGCATGGTGACGCCCAGTTCCTTTCGCAGCGCGGCCGCCCTGATGCCGTAATCGCTGCGGCTGAGCAGGGCGTCGATGCGGTCGGCCTCGTCGCGTGCGACGGCGGGAGTCAGGTTCACGAAGCGCTCCTGCTCCGCTTCCTGCGCGGCAGCCCTGCCGGCGCGCCGTCCGAACACCACGGTCTCCAGCAGGGAGTTGCCGCCGAGCCGGTTCGCGCCGTGAACGGAGACGCAGGCGCACTCGCCGGCGGCGTACAGGCCAGGGATAGTTGACCTTCCGTCCACGTCGGTCTTCACGCCGCCCATCTGGTAGTGCATGCCGGGCCGGATGGGCACGGTTTCGGTCATCAAGTCCACGCCCGCCAGGTCTCTGGCCAGCTCGTGGATCTGGTTGAGCCTTGTGCGTATGAGGTCTCGGCCCAGGTGACGCAGATCGAGCATCACGCAGCCGTTCACGCCCCTGCCGGCGTCGATCTCGACCTGCTCCGCACGGGATACGATGTCCCTGGACGCCAACTCTAGGCGATCCGGTGCGTAATCCGACATGAACCTCTCGCCTAGGGAGTTGAGGAGGTGTCCGCCTTCACCGCGTGCGCCCTCGGTTATGAGCACGCCGCTGGGGAAGAGGGTGGTGGGGTGGAACTGGGTGAACTCCATGTCCATGAGCGCGGCGCCGGCTCGGTATGCCAGCGCCATGCCGTCGCCGGTGCAGATGAGGCCGTTGGTGGACGGCTCATAGACGCGTCCCAGCCCGCCGGTTGCAAGTATGACGGCCTTGGCCTCGAACGTGTGGAGCCTGCCCGTGCGCATGTCCATCGCAACGAGGCCGTGGCACCTGCCGTCCTCCACGATGAGGCTCACGGCGAACCACTCGTCGTAGGTGGCGACGCTGTCCCTGATCGACTGCTCCCAGATGACGTGCAGAATTACGTGGCCGGTGATGTCGGCGACGAAGCACGTGCGAGGGAATCCGGCGCCTCCGAAGGGCCGCTGGGCCAACCGGCCGTCCTCGCGGCGGTTGAAGATCACTCCCATGTGCTCAAGCTCCAGGATGTCGCCGGGGGCCTCCCGGCAGAGGATGGAGGCCGCATCCTGGTCGGCCAGGTAGTCGCTGCCCTTCACGGTGTCGAATGCGTGTGAAGTCCAAGAGTCGTTCTCGCCGAGTGCGGCGTTTATCCCGCCCTGCGCGGCGACGGAGTGGCTGCGTGTGGGATACACTTTGGAGACGACTGCGACGTCTGCGCCGCAGCGGGCCGCCTCAAGCGCCGCTCTCATGCCCGCCAAGCCACCACCCAAGACCACGGCGTCGTGCCGGATGATCTCGTCTTCCACCGCAAAAGGCATGGGGCAGGTCTCCTTGGGCGTGCTTTTCAGCCTCAGCAACTATAGCAGATAGTGATGGATTTTACAATTCGTCGGCGTACACGTGCAGCGCCATCAACAGCGCCGCAATGGACTTGCCGTCCTGGATCTCGCCGGAACGGATCAGCCCCGGAATCTCATCGAGCGGGACGGGGACAACCTCGATGTTCTCGTCCTCGTCGGGCGCCAGCGCGCTCGGGCTGAGGTCGGTTGCGATGTACGTGTACATGTACTCCGTGCAGAAACCTGGGGCAATCCAGAAGCCGGTCATGTGCACCAGCCTGCCCGCCACATGGCCGATCTCCTCCTGCAGCTCGCGCAGCACGCCGTCCTCCGGGGACTCGCCCTCCTCCAACCCGCCCGCGGGCGCTTCCAGCAGCGATAGCTCAGGCGCCTTGCGGTACTGCCTCACCAGCAGCACCCGACGCTGCTCGTCGATGGGCACCATGACCACGGATGCGCCATGCTCGATCACTTCGCGTGTGGCCGTGCCACCGTTGGGCAGCTGAATCGTGTCGACCCTCAGCGCCACGACCTTGCCGTCGTAGATGCGCCTGCTTTCGAGGGTTGGTTCTTCCTGCATGACAGCGGACCTCAGGGACGAGGCGCGGCGGCGTAGGTTGTGGCGCGAGTCTCCGGGTTCAGCCTCTCGGTGAGAACGCTGTAGAAGTGGCTGGGCGGGTTGGCGCGGAGGAAGCGTGCGACGTATGGGCCGCGCACTACCTCGACGACGTCACCGGGCGCGAGGTCCATGTCGGCGCGGCCGTCCACGCTGAGCGCGGCCACGTAGTCGGAGCGAATCGCCACCTCTACGACGGACTCCGGCGCCAGGACGATCGCGGACGCGAGGCCGAGGTGCGTTGCCACCGGGTTGAGCAGCATGTCCTTGGACTCGGGGTGAAGAACGGGGCCGCCTGCCGAGATGGAGTAGCCGGTGCTTCCCGTCGCCGTGGCCAGGATGACGGCGTCCGCGCGGTACGTGGTGAGCAGGGCGTCGTCGATCTTGACCTCCAGGTGCGCGAGGCGTGAGATCTCGCTGCGCCCGACAACCACGTCGTTCAGGGCCTGGTGCGCGGGGCCGCGATCGGTGCCTTGGGATATGACGGTCGCCTGGAGCATCGAGCGCTCCTCAACCCACACCCTGCCGTCCAGGTAGTCCCGAACCCGGCTCACGGCCTCGTCGGCGCGCAGCTCCGTCATGAAGCCAACCCTGCCGAGGTTCACGCCCAGGATGGGGATCTCTCTAGGCGCGCCGAACTGCGTTGCCCACAGGATGGTGCCATCGCCGCCCACTGTGATGAGCAGGGAGATGGAGGATGGCGGGTCGTCCGATTCGCCGGTGCGGGTGGGGACTATCCAGGCGGATTCGCCGAGGCCCAGCTCCTGCGATAGCTCTTGCACGAGCGTCATGGAGCCGGAAGACCTTGGGTTGTAGACTATGCCAATGCTGCCATTGCCGCTCATCGCGTCAATTCCCTCGAGGGCGCAGGTAGGCGCAAGTTACTTGAGACATTGGCAAGCGCAGTCTAGCATCACGCCTGAGACGTGTCAACGCGATGGTGGGTGGTCGGTGAGGATGGGTATCCTCTCTGTCTTTTCGAGCGAGGCGCAGCGGAGCCGAGAAATCTAGGGCATTCTGAGAAACGACGGCCGCTGACATGATCAAGGCAAGCGCCCGCAGAATGGGACGTTAGAATTCCTCAGCAGAGCCCGCTCACGCCCTTCGACAAGCTCAGGGTGAGCGGGAGGGGAGGCCATTATTCCCGCTCATGGTGAGCGTGTCGAACCATTTGAGCGGGAATGGCTGGCCGTTATCGGGCGGCCGCAATCCCAGTTACGCCTGCTCTGAAGCTACGGGGCGGCTCCACTCAGCGCGGCCCTGCTCCAGCAGGTCGTTGCCGTGCACGTCGTTCACTACGATGGCAGGGAAGTCCTCAACCTCCAGCCTGCGGATGGCCTCGGTGCCCAAATCCTCGTAGGCCACGATTTCCACGCCCTTGATCGTGCCGGACAGCAACGCGCCTGAGCCGCCGATGGCGCCGAAGTACACGGCGCCGTGCGACACAAACGAGTCCCGCACATCCCTGCTCCTGCCGCCCTTGCCTATGGCGGCCTTCATGCCCAGGTCAAGCATCTTTGGCGTGAAGGGGTCCATGCGATAGGCCGTCGTAGGGCCTGCGGAGCCGATGATGTCGCCCGGCCGCGGCGGCGTGGGCCCCACGTAGTAGATGACCTGTCCCTGCAGGTCGATGGGCGGTTGCTCGCCGCGATCCACTGCCTCGATGATGCGGCGGTGGGCAGCGTCGCGTGCGGTGTAGATGACGCCGGTGATGAGCACCTCGTCGCCGGTCTGCAGATCGGCCAGCGCCTCGTCCGTCAGGGGAGTGGTCAGGCTCTTGGCCATCAGAGCACCGCCACCTTGAGCCTTGCGCTGTGGCACTGTAGATTCACGCCAACGGGCAGCGAGGTGATGTGCGTCGGGTGTGTCTCCACGTTGACGGCCAGCGCGGTGGAGCGGCCGCCCCAAGCCTGCGGCCCGATGCCGCTTGCGTTGACGCGCTCCAGAAGCTCCTCCTCAAGCTCGGCCACCTCAGGGTCGGGATGGTGCTCGCCGACCTTTCGCAGCAGCGACTTTTTGGCCATGTGCATGACGTGCTCGGCTGTGCCGCCCACGCCAACGCCCACGATCAGGGGAGGGCAGGGGTTGCCGCCGGACTCCTCGATTGTGCGCAGTGTGAAGTCGATGATGCCCTTCTTGCCGTCGCCGGGGCGCATGATGGAGAGCCTGCTCATGTTCTCGCATCCGCCGCCCTTGGGCAGGATGGTCACCTTCAGGCTTTCGCCCGGCACGATGTCGGTGTGCACGATGGGCGGCGTGTTGTCGCCGGTGTTGATGCGCGCCGAGAACGGCTGCTTGACGATGGAGTTGCGCAGGAATCCGTCCTTGTATCCGCGACGCACGCCGTCGGCAAGCGCTTCGTAGAGGTCGCCGCCGACCAGGTGAACGTCCTGGCCCAGCTCCAGGAAGAGCACCGTGGTGCCGGTGTCCTGGCAGAGCGCGATCTGCTTCTCCTCCGCAATTTCAGAGTTCCGCAGGATCATGTCCAGGACCTTCTGCGCCCTGGGCGCCTCCTCGTCGCGACGCGCCTTCTTGAGGGCGTCCAGCACGTCCTCCGGCAGGTAGTAGTTGGCCTCCTGGGCCAGCCGCGCGACCGTGTCAGCTATTTCGGTTACGTCTAAGTCTCTCATTCCGCCTCCGAATGACGCCTGTGTACAGGGCCAGCGATCGAACCCGAGTTACGCCTGCTCCGCGGCCGCAGGCCTGTTGGCCATCACCTCAACCAGCTCTTTGACCGCCGCGGCCGAGTTGTCCAGGGCGGCCTTCTCCTCGTCCGAGAGGTCCACCTGGATGATCTCCTCGATTCCGGCCTCGCCGAGACGCACGGGCACACCGATGAACAGCCCGTCGATGCCGTACTCGCCCTGCAGGTAGGCCGCGCAGGGTAGGATCCGCTTCTTGTCGAGGATGATGGAGTCGACCATCTGGGCAACCGCCGCGGAGGGCGCGTAGAATGCGCTGCCGGTCTTGAGCAGCCCAACGATCTCCGCTCCGCCGTCACGCGTGCGCTGTACGATCCGGTCGACGGCGTCCTGCGCGAGCAGCCGCCCGATGGGAATGCCGCCCACGTTGGTCGATGCCACCAGCGGGACCATCGTGTCGCCGTGGCCGCCCAGGACGTACGCCTGCACGTCCTCGACGGACACGCCAAGCTCCTGCGCAAGGAATGTGCGGAAGCGTGCGGTGTCCAGGATGCCGGCCATGCCGACGACCCTCTCCCTGGGCAGGCCCGTCACGTTGAGGGTCTGCTGCGCCATGGCGTCCAGCGGGTTGGAGACCACGATTATGATGGTGTCCGGGGAGTGGCGGGCGATCTGCTCGGCCACGCCGCCCACAATGTCCATGTTGGTGAACAGGAGGTCATCGCGGCTCATGCCGGGCCTCCGGGCGATGCCCGCCGTGATGACTGCAACGTCGGACCCGGCGGTCTCCTCGTAGGCGTTGGCGCCTGTGATCATGCTGTCGGTGCCGAGGACCGGCCCAGACTCCAGTAGGTCCAGCGCCTTGCCCTGCGGCATCCCTTCCACGATGTCAACCAGCACCACGTCCGCATATCCCCGCTCGAACAGGCGCTGGGCGGTTGTTGCGCCCACATTGCCCGCTCCCACAACTGTTATCTTCTTGCGCATCTACTATTGCTCCTTCTATGTCTTGTTGACCGCGCGGTATTGAGTTCGGATGCTCCAGTACAGGAGTGCATCGCCGGGCGCCGCGGCCCGCGCCCCTCGCAGATCCTAAGTCAGTGAGTACTGCTCCCAGCGCGACTCCAGGTCGGCTTCCTGTACGGTGGACATCACGTACTCGCCGAACTCACGGCCGGTTGCGCCGGTGCTGCGACCCGTCATCACCACCTTGCGCTCGTACTGGCCGCACACGTCCAGCGCCTTGTGGAGCCTTGATCCCAGGTCGGAGAAGCCGATGTGCTCAAGCATCATGGCGCCGGCGCGCATGACGGAGCTGGGGTCCGCGAACTGGGCGCGATTCTCGCGCACCATTCTGGGCGCGGAGCCGTGAATGGCCTCAAACATGCCGTACTGCTTGCCGATGTTGGCGCTGCCCGCGGTACCCACGCCGCCCTGTATCTGGCCCGCCTCGTCCGAGAGGATGTCGCCGTAGAGGTTGGGCAGGGCGATCACCTGGAACTCGTGACGGCGCTCCAGGTCCAGGAGCTTGGCGGTCATGATGTCTATGTACCAGCCGTCCCAGGCGATCTCCGGGTAGTCCTCGGCCACCTCGCGTGCGATCTCCAGGAACTTGCCGTCCGTGGTCTTGACTACGTTGGCCTTGGTCACCACGGTAACCTTGGTCTTGCCGGTGCGCCTGGCGTGGTCGAACGCGAGCTGCAGGATGCGCCGGGAGCCCTGGGAGGTTATCACGCGGAAGTCCATTGCCAGGTCGGGCGTGACGTTGATGCCCTGGCTGCCAACCGCGTACATGTCTTCCGTGTTCTCTCGGAAGATGATCCAGTCGATCTTCTCCTTCGGGATGCGCACGGGCCGGACGTTGGCGAAGAGGTCAAGCGCCTTCCGCATTGCCACGTTCGCGCTCTCGATGTTGGGCCAGCCGTCGCCCTGTTCAGGCGTATGCGTTGGGCCCTTCAGGGTGACGTGGCACTTGCGAATCTCCTCGAGGACGTCGTCAGGTATCGCCTGGAGCTTTTCGGCGCGATTCTCGATGGTCAGCCCGTCGATTGTGCGGAACTCCACCTTGCCGCTATCCACCTGCTGCTTGAGCAGGTACTCCAGCACGTTCTTGGCCTCCTCGGTGATGGTGGGGCCGATTCCGTCGCCCCCCAGCACGCCGATGATAATCGGCTCCACGGCGCTGTAGTCAGTCCAGTCGCCCTCCGCCTTGAGGTTCTCGACTCGGTCCAGCTGGCCTTCGAGGACCTTGCCGAAGTGTTCCTTGGCAGCTTCCAATACCTGCTTGTCCACCATGTCACGCCTCCTTGTCTGGACTCGGTCCGTAAGCCTGGGGCGCCCTACTTGGCGCATTGCTGCAGCGCCGGCCCCTGCACAGGTCTAGCCTATAAGTGCAAGAACCTCGTTCTTTTTCACCCAACTACCGGGTGACACCTTGAACTCCTTGACCGTCCCGTCCACGGGCGACGGAAGGGAGTTCTCCATCTTCATGGCTTCGATCATGAGCACTGGCGCGCCCTTCTTCACCTGCTGTCCAACCTCTACCACGTACCTGAGTAGTATGCCGGGCATGGGGGCGGTGAGGGGCGTGCCGTCGGTGGCGGGCGCCGCCTGTGGCGCGGGGGCTGCCGCCGGTTGAGGCGCGGCGGCCGGTTGTGGCGCTGGCGCCGGGGCCACCGGCTGGGGAGCGGGCGCAACGGCTACGGGCTGCGGCTGCGCTACCGGCGCGACCGCGTACGTGACACCGCTGTGGTGACCGTCGCCATCGACGGCGAGAGGCTCCACCTGTACCTGGTACATCTCGTTGCCCACGTAGACGTTGAACGCGCGGGCTGCGGACGGCGTTTGCGCATTCTGTGCCGCGGCCGGGGCGGCTGCCTCCTGCGAGCCCTTCTCCACGAGCAGGCCCGCGCGAGCCTTGGAGACAAGCTCCTCCTCTTCGGCCATCCTCTGCTTTACCTGCTCCAGCGACTTGGGTTTTATCTCGTCCGGTACCGGCTCCTGGCCGTACTTCCACTTGAGGAATCGAAGGCCGGTTGTGGGGTACAGGGCATACGTGAGCACGTCACCTATGTCCTTGGCCAGGTCTCCAGCGGATTCCTTCGCCTTCTCCAGTTCCGGCTCAAGATAGTCGGCGGCGCGGCCTGTGACGGGATCCTGGCCCCGCTCGTAGCCCTCCAGCACCGTGCGCGTCACCTCCGGGTCGATGGGCATGGGGCTGCGGCCGTACAGGCCGTATACGTAGTCCTTGATCTGGCCGGAGACCAGCTGGTAGCGGCCGAACAGCACGTTCTGGACCGCCTGGATGCCGACAATCTGGCTGGTGGGCGTTACCAGGGGAGGAGTGCCTAGCTCCTTGCGCAGGCGAGGAAGCTCCTCGTAAACCTCCTCCAGCCTGTCCAGCGCGTCCGCCTCCTTGAGCTGCGAGATGAGGTTGCTGGCCATGCCGCCCGGTATCTGGTGGCTGAGCACGGCGGTGTCGACGATGGAGGCGCGGCTGGTATCGATGTGGTCGCGTAGCAGCGGCGCAATCGACTCGAAGTATTCGGCGAGCTTCAGCAGGTGCTGGAGGTCCAGACCGGTGTCTCGCGCAGTGCTCTGTAGCGTCACGACCAGCGGCTCGATGGCGGCCTGAGACGTGCGCATGGCGTAGGGGGACAGGCATGTGTCGGCTATGTCGAGACCTGCTTCGGCAGCCTTGAGTATCGTCATTGAGGCCATGCCGCTGGTGTAGTGGGTATGGAGCTGCACGGGGATGGTGATGTTCTCCTTCAGCGCCTTCACCAGGTCGTAGGCGTCGTAGGGGGCCAGCAGGCCGGCCATGTCCTTGATGCAGAGCGTATCGGCGCCCATGTCAACCAGAATGAGAGCCTTGTTCACGAAGTAGTCCAGGTTGAAGACGGGGCCTCCCATGTGCGTCTCCGTGACTGAGTAGCAGATGCAGGCCTGGAAGTGCTTGCCCTTGTCCTTGATGGCCTTGGCGGCGGTCTCGAAGTTGCGTTCGTCGTTGACCGCGTCGAATACGCGGAACACGTCGATGCCCTCATCGGCCGCGTGGTGCACGAAGGCCGTCACGACGTCGTCGGCGTAGTTGCGGTATCCGACGAGGTTCTGGCCGCGAAGCAGCATCTGGAGCGGCGTGTTGGGCATGAGCCGCTTGAGCGTGCGTACCCTCTCCCACGGGTCCTCGCCTAGGAAGCGGGTGGCCACGTCAAAGGTGGCGCCTCCCCATACCTCGGCCGACCAGAACCCGGCGCGGTCCATGTCCGCGGCAATGGGCTCCATATCGGCGGTGCGCATGCGGGTTGCTGCGAGGCTCTGGTGTGCGTCTCGCAGCGTGGTGTCGGTTATCTTTAGCGGGTTGGCAGCATAATCGGATATCATTGCTTCGGTGCGCGCCAAAGCGAGACGCTCTTCTCACCCCTGCCGAGGCGTCTCCGCTTAGCCTGAGCTATGGCTGTCCTCTCGAGTGTTATGGAATCTGTCTTACGGGAGCCTCACTTGCCCTGGATGGCTACCATCTCTGACGCCCGGTCTCCCGAACTACAGGGGAATGCTGCCGTGCTTCTTGGGCGGCAGCGTCTCCTGCTTGTTCTGGAGCATTGCGAGGGCGTCGATGATCCTGGGTCGTGTTTCGGCGGGGTCAATGACGTCGTCGATGTAGCCCCTGCCGGCTGCAACATACGGATTTGCGAACCGATCGTGGTACTCCTCGCTGAGCCGCTCGCGGGTCTCGTCCTGGTTCTCAGACTTGCGGATCTCCTCGCGGAAGATGACGTTGACCGCGGCGTCCGGCCCCATGACGGCGATCTCTGCCGAGGGCCAGGCCAGGTTGATGTCGCCCCGCAGGTGCTTGCTGCTCATTACGATGTACGCTCCGCCGTAGGCCTTGCGTATCAGCACGCTCACCTTGGGTACGGTGGCCTCCGCGTATGCGTAGAGCAGCTTTGCGCCGTGGCGAATGATGCCGCGGAACTCCTGGTCGGAGCCCGGCAGGAATCCGGGCACGTCCACGAGCGTTACCAGCGGAATGTTGAAGGCGTCGCAGAAGCGCACGAAGCGCGAGGCCTTGGTTGAAGCCTCGATGTCCAGCACACCGGCCAGGAATGCGGGCTGCTGCGCCACTATTCCGACCGTCTTGCCGTCCATACGGCCGTAGCCGATGATAAGGTTCTGCGCGTAGCCTTCCTGTACCTCGAAGAAGTGGCCATCGTCCACAATCTGACTGATGACTTCCTTCATGTCGTAGGACTTGGAGGGGTCCTCCGGCACGATTGCCCGAAGCTCCTGGCTTGTCCTGCCCGCCGGGTCCGTAGAGGCAACCGGAGGTGGGTCGTCACCGTTGTTCTGGGGCAGGAATGTCAGCAGCTCGCGGACCTGCTGCAGGCACTCCTCCTCGGTCTGGCTGGCGAAGTGAGCTACGCCGGTGCGGGTGAAGTGGGTCATCCAGCCGCCCAGCTCCTCGTGGGTGACCTCCTCGCCCGTGGCAGCCTTGATGACGTCCGGGCCGGTGATGTACATCTGCCCGACACCGTTCACCATGAATATGAAGTCCGTCAGGGAAGGGGAGTACACTGCGCCGCCGGCCGTCGGGCCCATGATCACGGAGATCTGGGGTATGACACCGGAGAACAGGACGTTGCGTAGTATGATCTCGCCGTAGCCCGCGAGGCTGGTCACGCCCTCCTGGATTCGAGCGCCGCCGGAGTCGTTCAGCCCCACGATGGGGGCGCCGTTCTTGGCGGCCAGGTCCATCACCTTGGAGATCTTCTCGCCGACCACCTCGGACACGGAACCTCCGAGCACGGTGAAGTCCTGCGAAAATACGAACGTGAGTCGGTCGTTCACGCGCCCGTAGCCCGTGACTACCGCGTCGCCCAGGTAGTGCCGCTCCGCCAGACCCAACTCCGTAGCGCGGTGCGTGACGAACGGGTCCAGCTCTCGGAATGTGCCCTCGTCGAGGAGCGCGTCGATTCGCTCCCGGGCGGTCAGCTTGCCCTTGGCGTGCTGCTGATCGATGCGGGTCTGACCGCCTCCAAGTGAGGACTCTTCCCGCAACCTATTGAGCTCTTCCAACCTCTCGGAAGCCGCTTTTGTGAATGCCATCTTCCTTTTCTGCATCCTTTCGTAGGATTTAGTCAGGATTGTGATGCTCTAAACCTTGCCCGCAATATCCTATCAGATAATCCTGTACCTTGCAATGCCGGTCTCAGTCATTTGGACTGCCGTCAGGCGAGCGTCCTCAGCTTGAATGGGGGTAGGGCCTATGGTATTCTACCGCAGTACGGGGTGTGGCGCAGCCCGGGAGCGCACTTGCATGGGGTGCAAGGGGCCGTCGGTTCAAATCCGACCACCCCGACCAGTCGTTTCGAGGCCCCGCGGGGCTTCTTGCTCCACGCAATCGCTCACACCGCCCCGATGCGTCTGCCCTGCGCGCCTGCGCAGTTCGCGGCCCGCATGCAAGCCCCGAGCAGGACGTGCACTTGCGCCAGGATAGCGGCAGAAGCAGCAACTCCCCAGCCCGCTGGATGACCGTTGGGCTCGTCGCGCTGGCCGTCTTCTTCACGGCGCTGGACCAGACCGTGGTGGCGACCGTGCTGCCCCACGTCATGGTCGACCTGCGCATTCCCGTATCGGAGCTTGACCAGGCGTCTTGGATCATCACCGGATACCTGGTTGGCTACACCGTCGTCATTCCGCTCGCCGCACGCCTTGCCGATGCCCACGGTCACGCCATCCTATTCCGGCTTTCGCTGGTGCTGTTCGGAGTCGCCTCGGTGGCCGTGGCGCTGTCGCCGGACTTGCCGTGGCTGGTTGGCTCCCGCGTGGTGCAGGCGGCCGGAGGCGGCGCCACGATTCCGATAGGCCTCGCCCTCGCTACGCAGGCCATGCCGCGCCACCGCCGCGCGATCGCCGTGGGCATAGTGGGCGCAGCAGCCGAGATGGGCGTGGTGCTCGGCCCCCTGTACGGCGGCGTCATCACGGAGGCTTGGGGCTGGCGATGGATCTTCTGGCTGGATGTGCCGCAGGCGCTGATCATCCTGGTTGCGCTCCAGAACCTGCCCAAGACGTGGAGCCGCGGCGTCAAGGTCGACTATGCGGGCGGGCTGCTGTTGGCCGTGGCCCTGACGCTGACGGTCGTGGCGCTCTCGCGTCGCGACCTGTTCGACGGCTCCTCAGCCGTGCCGTACGCGCTGGGCGCGGTGGCTCTTGTGGTGCTCGTCACGCTGGTGTGGCTTGAGAGGCGGACGGAACAGCCGCTTCTGTCGCCGGCCTTCTTCCGGTCCTGGTCGGTGCTGGCGACGCTGTCCGCCAAGCTGCTCATGGGAGCATCACTGATCATTGCGATGGTGACGGTGCCGCTCATGGCCAATACGGTGCTGGAGCGGAGCTCGCTGGAAGGCGGGCTGATGCTCATGCGCCTCACTGCAGCAGTGCCCGTGGGCGCGTTGCTCGGCGGATACCTGGCCTATCGGCTGGGGCACCGGGCTGTGTCGGCGATGGGGCTGGCGATAGCGGCCGCGGGCCTCTTCCTCATGAGCGGCTGGATGCCCGACGACGGCGATACGATGCTGACGCTGCACCTGCTGCTGGCCGGATTCGGGTTCGGGCTGGTGATCGCGCCGCTGTTCGTGGCCGCGATGGACGCAGGCCCCGACGACTACCAGGCGACAGCCGCCTCGATGGTGACTGTTGCCCGCATGATCGGTATGGCGTTTGGCCTCGCCGCGCTGAGCGCGTGGGGCATGGACCGGTTCCTGCTGCTCGCCGCAGAGCTGCCGTCGGCCCTCTCGCCGGACTACGGTGATCAGCTCGCGGACGCCTCGATCACGCTGTTCCAGGACTTCTTCCGCGTGTCGGCCTGGCTGTGCGTGGCCGCGCTGGTTCCCGCCATAGCGATCGGCGGCATCGGCCGGCGTGCGAAGGGGGAGTGAGGCGTGTCACGTGTCATTGAGTGGACCGACCGTTTGGTGTAGGCTATGGGTAAACTGGTGAGTAGAGTGCCCGGCCATCGCGCATCCCGACTAATCGACTGGCGCGGCGCATGTTGAGGTTGAACGTGAGCACGACAACGTATCGAGAACAGAGCAGGGTGTTCCTGGCGCAGGCGTCGGAGGAACTGGCTCGCGGCGACCTGCGGCAGGCATCCGAGAAAGGCTGGGGCGCAGCGGCCCAGATCGCGAAGGCTGCGGCCAACGCGCGCGGCTGGGAGCATGGCCGCCACGCCACGCTGTATCACGTGGTTCGCGGTCTAGCAGAGGAGTCGGGCGATGAGGAGCTCAAGTTCATGTTTGCGGTGGCAGGGGAGCTGCACACCAACTTCTATGAGCATTACTTGAGTGCGGAGTACGTGGAAGACTACCTTTCACGGGTGGCAGCATTTGTCGAGAGAGTGGAGGCGTTGCTGCGGGCGGGCTGAACGGCGGAGGACGGACCTAGCCGCTCCATCCGGGGACGCGGAGTTAGTGAGTCTCAGCGTGAACACCAACACGTATCGCGAGCGAAGCAGGGCATCCCTTGCGCAGGCTTCGGAAGAGTTGGCTCGCGGCGATCTTGAGCGGGCGTCGGACATGGGATGGGACGCGGCAGCGCAGATTGTCAAGGCTGTGGCAGACCTGCGCGCATGGGATCATGATGGCCGCGCAGCTCTGAATCGAGTGATAAGCGCACTGGTCGATGAGACTGGTGATTCCAAGCTCAGATATCTCTTTGCGGCGGCGGGAAACCTGTACTCATTCGGTGACTTGCTGTACGCGGAGGATATTGAGGTTCTCATCGGCGACGTGGCGCTACTCGTAGAGAAGGTGGAGGAGCTGCTGCCGGGCGGGCTGAACGGCCAGAGGGAGTAGCTCCCATGCCCAACGGTGGCTCTGACTGCTGTGGCACATGCTGGTTCAATCGCAAGAATCGCGGTGAGCGCGGCATTTCAAGAGACCCGGAAAATGCAGACCCCCACTTCTGCGAGATTCGAAACTTTGAGGTCCCAAACCCCTTCTACACCTACTGCGCCAATCATCCGCATCGCAGGCCGAACCGCGACCCCATACCAATCGGTCCGGTGACCTGCTACGCCGGTAACGGCATGACCAACGACCGCGAGGTCTGGCTGGACTCGCCGGACACTGAGGAAATCCGGCTGCACCTGCTATCGCTTCTGGACGAGTTCTTCACCAATGTCGGCGCGGACTGGTATCCGATAGGCCACGGCTTGGGCGACGTGTTGATACGGCAGCTGGGTCAGTTCAGGGAACGTCGCGCTGAGGAGCGCTTGCAGTGGCTCAGCGACAACCTGCCCGATATGTGGGGCGAGGTGGCACGGGAGGCGCTGGCGCGCATTCGCGGCGAGACGTGATTCCTGGCCTCTCGCCTACTCCCCCAGCGGCTCCGGGTGCAGGTGGCACGCGGTGACATGTCCAGGCTTCACCTCGATGAGCGGCGGGTCGATCACCTCGCACGTGCCGGCGATCGCGAACGGGCACCGCGGGTGGAAGCGGCAGCCTGTCGGCGGCTCGGTGGGGCTGGGCGGTTCGCCCGGTATGACGGGGCGCTGCCGCAGCCGGTTGGACGGGTCGGGCTCCGGGATGGCGCGTATGAGCGCCTCGGTGTAGGGGTGCAGCGGCTCGTCGATTACCTGCCCGGCCGGGCCGCTCTCCACGACGCGGCCCGCGTACATCACCGCAATCCGGTCAGAGAAGTGGCGCGCCGTGGCGATGTCGTGCGTGATGTACAGGAAGCCGATGCCGTACGTGCGCTGCAGCTCCAGCATCAGGTAGAGAATCTCGGCCCGGCTGGAGGCGTCGATCATCGACACAGGCTCGTCCGCGAGGATGAAGTCCGGTCTCAGGATGAGCGCCCTCGCGATGCCCACGCGCTGCCTGAGGCCGCCCGATAGCATGTGAGGGAACTTGGTCGCCATCTCCTCCGGCGGCGACATGCGCACGTCCCGCAGTGCGTCGTGGATCATCTCGGTTCGCTCTCCCGCTGTGCCGACGCCGTGGATTGCGAGCGGCTCCTCCAGTATCTGCGCCACGCTCATGAAGCCGTCCAGGCTGGAGTACGGGTCCTGGAACACGCCCTGAGCCCTGCGCCGGAACGTGCTCAGCTCGGAGTCCGAGAGGTTCGTCACGTCCTCACCTCGGAAGAGGATGCGGCCGCCGGTGGGCCGGACCAGCCTTAGCGCGGCCCTGCCAAGCGTCGTTTTGCCACTGCCGGACTCTCCCACAACGGCCAGCGTCTCCCCGGAGCGCACCTCCAGCGTCACGCCGTCCAGGGCCTTCACCGCCACTGAGCCTATCAGCCCCTTGCGAGCCTGGTAGTAGACCTTGACGTCATCCACCCTGAGAAGCTCGGTGTTCACGGCGTCTCCCGGGCCAGGAGCCAGCAACGCGCCTCGTGGCCCGCGCGGGCGGCTGCCAGCGGCGGCGCGTCGCGGTCGCACGGCTCGAAGATGAACGGGCAACGAGGATGGAACCGGCAACCGGTGGGCGGATCTGTCAGGTCTGGAGGCGCGCCAGGAATGAACTGTGGTGGCTCGTCTGCGGCCAGCCGCGGGATGCTTCCCAGGAGCAGCCGCGTGTACGGGTGACTCGGTTGCGTGAGAGCGTCGTCCGCGCCGCCGATCTCCACCATCTGGCCGGCGTACACCACGGCGATTCGGTCGCAGATGTCGCTTGCCAGCGCAATGTCGTGCGTGATGAAGATGAACGAGATGCCCAGGTCGTTCTTGAGGTCCTTGAGCAGGTTCATCATCTGTGCCTGTATGCTGACGTCGAGCGCGGAGGTGGGCTCATCCAGGACGACGAGAGCGGGGTCAAGCACAAGTGACATGGCGATCATCACGCGCTGCTTCATGCCGCCGCTCAACTCGTGGGGGTAGCGGTCGGCGGCCTCGCGCGGCAGTCGCACGAGATCGAACAGGTGCAGCACCCGCTCTCGCGCCTGTGCCTTCCGGGCGCCGCTCTCCAGCATGAGAGGCTCGGCTACCTGGTGTCCGACTCGCAGCACCGGGTTGAGCGAGTTCTGCGCGCCCTGGAACACCATCGACAGCTTGCGCCATCTGATCTGCCTGCGAAACTCGTCGTCGCTCAGTGCCATGACATCCTGCCCGTCCAGCAACACACTGCCGCCGTAGCCCGTCGCATTGGAGGGCAGGAGGCGCAGGAGGGCAAGCGAGAGGCTGGTCTTGCCGGAGCCGGACTCGCCGACGATGCCCAGGGCCTGGCCGCGCTCAAGCCGGAATGAGACGCCGTCCACGGCGCGCACGGGGTTCTCGCGCGTGGCGTAGTGCAGCGTCAGGTCGGTGACTTCAAGCAGGCTCACTGGCGCACCGTCCTGAGCCTGGGATCGACCACGCGCTCCATGCCTAGCGCGATCAGCACAAAGGTGAGCGCCGTGAGCACGATAAGCAGGCCGGGTGGGAACACCCACCACCAGTAGCCCACGTACACGGCGCCCGTCCTGAAACCCTGGTCCAGAATCTGGCCCCAGGTGGGTATCGACGGGTCGCCCAGGCCGAGGAAGCTCAGACCCGCCTCCGCGAGTATGGCCGCGGGCGTGAAGAATATCATCTGCGC
>DAOUKJ010000014.1:0-3082 GCA_034421435.1 Dehalococcoidia bacterium
GCCCACCACGCCTGACGGTAGACAGAACCGGTTTCGAATTGTGGCTGGGCCTGCCAGGTTCACAGCAGTCTGCTACTGCCCAGGACTCGTAGCTGGGTGGCCAAGGCGGCACCAGCGTCGCACGTGTGGCTGAGGAGCCTGTGCTCCTGGCGAGGCACCAGTTCCACGGAGAGTTCGGAGCCTTTTGGTGGCGCGCCAAGGCCTGTCGGCCTCGCGCCTGTTTCCCCCGCTCACGCACTTCGACAAGCTCAGTGTGAGCGGACGAGATTAGGCCCGCTCATGGTGAGCGTATCGAACCATTTGAGCGGGCAAGAGGATGTCCCCGTAGGGGCGGGCCTTGTGTCCGCCCGCATGCAATAAGCCGGGGCGGGACTCAGTCCCGCCCCGGCCTTCGTCACGAGCCGCAGGGTCTAGTCAGCGGCGGGTTGGGTGGGGTTCTTGTCGGAGTCGTACTTGCCTTCCTTGTCCCGTCCGCTTCCGGTATCGTGGATGTCCCGCTCGATCCCGTACAGCTCCTCATAAGCCTGGGCGATGGCCCGGGCGACCTCCTCGCCATCCACGCCTAGAATCGCGCCGACTCTCTCGCCGTACTCCGCGAACGACAGCCCCTCGGCTTCCACAGACATGGCGTCCGCGTCCTGCTTGCCGTCGTCGCTCTCTCCGGACGGGCCTGCATTGGGCGTCACCGCGGCATCCGCCTGGACCATGGCGTCGTGCGTCGCCTGTGCGTCCGTGCCCAGAATCTCTGCCACCCTGATCGCCAGGTCATCCGGCTCGCCCGAGTCCACGTCCGTGTTCTCGATGCTCAGGGTGGAGACGTCCCCGTCCTTCACCACCACCACTTCCTCGGCGTCAGGGCCGGCCTTCCCCGCCTCATCCCCGTCCGACGCCAGGACGGCGCCGCCGGTTATGGCCGCGGCCAGCAGCCCCGCTAACATCCCTATAGGTATCCACTTCCTCATCATGTCATGCCTCCTGTCCCTGATTTGCCGAGCCCCACAGCCCTGCTGTAGCTATCACCTTACCGGCAAATCTTTGGGAAACTTTGAAGACTGCCTGAGAATTCAACGGCCGCTCTATATCTTCTCGACCCTCCCCACGAACAGGACGGCCTCAGTCGCCATGTCCCGGATCAGGAAGATGAAGGGCCTGTCCACCGTGACGCTGACCGGGTCCGGCGGCGCGGACTCGATTTGCATCATCACCGCGGTGGCTGCCGCCGCCTCTGTGCCGGTCTCGTCCACCGACACGAATGCCTTGTGCACCACCTCGCGGACATAGAGGCATTCGGGGTCTCCCGCGATACACGAGCGACCGTCCATGCCGGAGAAGTCGGAGGAGGCGCTGTCGAAAGCGTCGGACATGCCCATAGCCTTGAGGGTTTCGCCCAGCCGGAACTTGGACTTGAACTCGAACCTCGGCAGGTCGAGCGTAACGCGGCGGAACCGGAGGTCTGCGATGATGCGCTCCACAAGGGCCGCGTCCAGGGACTCCTCGAACTCACGGAACCGACCGCTGTCCGGGACTATGACCGTCATGGACATCTCATGTCCGACGTACGGCAGCTCCACCGCCTGGTATCCGTCACCCGCAGCGTAGCCGAAGTCCTCCGACGTCCGCATCATCGGAACGTCGATGGCGGTGTCGTCCAGAAGGTGGAAGGGGTGCTGACGGGTGCTCGCCTCGTTGAAGGGGTAGGTCCAGGAAGCGTTGAAGTAGATGGCGTTGGTCAGCACCATCCGGGTCAGCGAGCTTATGACGTCGGGCGGTATCAGGTCCCTGATCCTGTCCTCCGTGCTCTCGGCAACCCAATCGTTGATCGCAATTCTGGAAGCGTCCGGCGCGGCGATGAAGTCCGCCGACCTCACGCCCGCTCCGTAGCTCTCCGCCAGCACGTCCAGGAACGCCTCCCGGAACGGGTGCCCCTGCTGGCCCCAGACGGCGTTGACGATGTTCAGCCTGAACCCCTCGCCGTCACGGCTCTGAACGTCCGTGCCGCGGGTGGCAAGCTCCTGGTCCAGGGCGTTGAACGCCGGGTGAAGCCGGTCCTGGGGCAGCGAGAAGCTGAGCGTGTCCGCCATCTGGCTTGCCGTCCGGCCCTCTGACCCTGCGTAGGTCATGGCGAGGGCCAGCGATATGCTGTGGGGCGAGTAGAACAGGTTCCCGTCCTGCCCCCTCAGCGCGTGGTACAGGTCGAAGGCGAAGGCGCTGTTGCCATCCACCAGGCCCGCCAGGTCGGCGTTCCCTGCCGACGGCATGGCTCGCTCTTTCACCGAGCGGATCTCATCCGGTGAGGTTTGGACGGACGGAGCAAGCGTGGCTGCGGGCACCGGGCTGTTGGTCGGTACGGGAGTGGGCGGCGCAAGCGTGGCTGCGGGTACCGGGCTGTTAGTCGGTACGGTGGTTGGTGTAGCCGCGGGTGTTGTCGGCGAGGCCGGTTGTGGTTCGTCGCCGCATGCCGCAAGCAGGGCAGCGGCTGCCACGCACAGGATCACGGCGATTGCGGCTGTCCGCGGCGGCCGCCTCGGTCTGCTCACGCCGGCGATGCTCTTGTCCATCTGCCACCTCCATCGGCCCCCGCCTCAGTTGTTTCCCGGTTCCGGGGGTCTATTGGAGTATACCTGCAGTCGCCGGAAAAGGTTCCATCACTTGAACAGTTACCCGGCGCCTCACTCTTCCCCGGAAGCCATGTTCAGTCCGACTCGCGCCAGAGCCGCCAGCCCGTGGTGGCCAGAACGAGCGGTATCAGAACGGCGATCATCATCCAGACGACATCAGAGTGGACACTGACCGATTCGCCCTCCTCCAGGGCAAGCAGATGCACCCAGTTGCGGAAGAACCAGATGGCCAGCGCGGCGTTGGCGTAGAAGAGGGCGTGTGCGCCGAGCCGCTGCACGATGTCCGGCCCGGACCCTGCCTGCGCCCGCACGTGGGCGAAATTGGCCGCCAGCGCGATGAGTATGGCCACGGCGGAGATGATGTTGAAGACGGTCCAGATGGGGCCGGCGTCGTAGAGGGTGTCGAAGGTGAAGTGCGCGGTGTACACCGCCGAGTACGCCAGCATCAGCGCGCCGGTTATTCG